>JAYEIH010000097.1:0-8107 GCA_034659995.1 Methanobacteriota archaeon | reverse complement strand
AAGGACAAGGATAAAGACAACTCTGGAAAAGGCAAAGGCAAGGATAAGGACAAAGACAACCCTGGAAAAGGCAAAGACAAGGACAAGGACAAGGATAACCCCGGCAAAGGCAAGGACAAGGAGGGGAACTGATTCAATGAACTCTACTAAAAAAGTCCTGGTGATCTGCGATGATGCGGATCTCTCAGGTCTCTACAAAGAGATACTCATCACTTATGGATTTTCCCATCTGGACGTGACAGAAACTGCTGTACGGTCGCTGGATTACCTGAAAACTACCACATATGATATTGTAGTTCTGGACTCCCGATTTCCTCGTGAGGATATCTCCTTTCTAAGAGAACATACCTCCGGAAACACAAAATGTCTATACCTAACTAATACCGAAGAAAATTCGTGTCCCGAAAAAATACCATATATAATAAAACCATTTGATGTGAGCCTTTTCGTAAAGAGAGTAACTGCGTTATAACTCTATCTTTCACGAGAGCCTCTCTTTTAATTTTTCATTTTTGTGCAAGCTTTATATGTTCATATACACACTTTTTTTATCTTATCGTTGTATGGTTTTTATGTTTGAGATACCAAAGTTTATAAAAGAAGAGAACGAAAAGTAAAGAATTGGTATATATGCTTGTGAAGAACAATTACATTCCTCATAAGGATCATCAAGGTGATGTCATGAAATCTAAAAAAACATTGGTTAAAGAGATGATAACGAAGAAAAAAACAGGAGTTACCCTCAAAAATGAGGTAGGAACTACTAAATATGTAATTCACGCCGAAATAAATGTTAGCGGAAGAGTAGAAAGACCAGATGTTGTTGGAGCTATATTTGGTCAGACTGAAGGTCTTTTGGGTGAAGAGCTGGACCTTAGAGAGCTTCAAAAGACCGGTAGAATAGGAAGAATAAAGGTAACTGTGGATCATAAAAAGAGTAAAACGCTGGGAACCGTGACAGTTCCCTCAAGTCTTGATATGGTGGAAACAGCGATTCTTGGAGCTTCTCTGGAAACAATAGACAGGATAGGCCCCTGTGAGGCCACAATAAAAGTGTTGAAGACAGAAGATGTCAGGACGACGAAGAGAACATACGTCGTGAGCAGGGCAAAGGAGATCCTACAGAGTGTCATGGATGAACAGGTTCCGGAAACCGCTGAGATAACGGAAGAAGTTAAAAAATCAGTGAGAATCCAACAGATAACTAAATATGGTAAGGACAATCTTCCTGCAGGCCCCAATGTTACCATTTCTGATGCCGTAATTGTTGTTGAAGGAAGGGCAGACGTTCTGAATCTGCTGAGAAATGGAATTAAAAATGCTATAGCGGTTGAGGGGACATCAATTCCAAAAACGATTGTAGAACTGAGCAGTAAGAAAACTGTTACCACCTTTGTGGATGGTGATAGGGGTGGAGAGCTTATCCTTCAGGAACTCGTGGATGTTGCAGATGTCGATTATGTAACTCAGGCCCCTCCGGGTATGGAGGTAGAAGAACTCTCTAAAAAGGAGATAATTACCTCCTTAAGAAATAAAATTCCTTTGGACCAGGCTATAAATGAGATGGCGGAGGAAAAAAAAGGCTCAAGGAAGAAAAAAAAGAAAAAAGGAAAGACAGAACTCAAGGAGTTCGATGATCTTATAAAGAAACTTCCCGGAACTTTGGACGCATATCTCTTCGATGATAAAAAGAAAGAAATAGCCAAAATATCTGTCAAGGAGCTGATCGGGACTGTGGAGAACAGTGAGAACGTCCATACAATAATATTTGATGGCGTTATTACTCAGAGACTTGTAGATATATCTTCCAAGAAGAACATAAAGAGAATTATTGGGGTTAAAATAGGGGATATAGCTAAAAAACCTCCAAAAATGAAGATAATGGCATTTAAGTAGCTATTCCATCTTTTTTATCCTTTCTTTTTTATACTCTTCTAAAAGTTCATCGAGCCACTGCTTCTTTTCATCGGCAGCTCTCAGCTCCGCCTTTAGTTTCCACTCGGCATACGCGTTCTCAAACTCTTTTTTATCCACAACGCCGAAGTTCTCAACTATTTTTATCTTTATATTGAGAATGGGTATACCTTCATTTTCAAAAACCCTTGTTGCACTGTGGGACATCCTTTCGATGTTCTCAACTATAAGTGCCCTTATTCTTTTTTTAACTATAAGCTCTGCGGTGCTGCCGCCTCCACCACTCGAGTCTTTTATATAGATAATATCTCCTTTTTTTATTTTAAATCTTTTATTAAGAGCTTTTATCTCATTTCTCGTAAACCCTTCAAGGATTTTTATCGTATACCCCTCTTCAGACAGCTCCATTCTCCTTATGCCTTTTAAATTCCTGATAATCTCCTGCAGACCAGAGATTTCTTCTTTCTTTTTCGCTATCTCCTTCTTAAATCCCTCTATAACCTGTTCTTTTTCCCGAACAATTTTGGATTCTCTTGCCTTTCTATCTGTCTCATTGCGTATTCTTTTATTTTTTCTTTCTAATTTTATGGATTTCTCTTTCAAATATTCCATCTTTTCCGTAAGCTCTCTATTGTACTCTTTTAATCTTTGGATAACAGTTTCCTTTGGCAATTTTGTTTTTTTCGGCATCTTTTTCTTCGGTGTTTCTTTTTCTTCGGTTTTTTCTTCCTTTTTTAGAGTATTCAATGCATCTTTTACGGTGTAATCTCTCAAGACTAACGTTTTAACGGCTTTACTCAAGTTTTCCGCACCGTATTTCTCCAGCCGCGCATCGATATTCTCAAACTTTGTTTTGTAATGGGCGTATGCCTTGAGTGCCGAGGCGAGAGCATCCCGTTCGTGGTCATTGTGCAGAGAATACTCTCTTGTGAGCTCGTTTTTTTCCTTTATCGAAAGAGAGCTTTGTGGTGTGAACGTTCTGCACTCGAAGGAGGATGCAACCTTTTCTACTGTCTGGTGCATATCGCTCACATCCGTAGCCAGTATAACGGGCATCCCAAACCTCAGCAGATACTCCACGATATCGTTTACGGAAAAATTTTTGTAACTTGAGATATCAACTATACTACCCTCTAAGTTCAAGATCGCTATTCCAACCGTTGTGCCAGGGTCGACTCCTACTATGAGGTTTTTCACCATTACTTTTTTATTCTCACCTTTTTTATCCTTTGTGATGTTTTATGCCGTTTTTGTCCAACCAGAATCTCCCGGAAATATAGGGACCTTGGCAAGACTCATGAAGAACTTTGATATAGGGCAGCTTGTACTGGTCGATCCCTGCGATATAACTCAGGAAACATATAAGTTTGCCGTCCATGCAAAGGATATTGTGGACTCGGCCATAACAGTGGATACCCTTGAAGAGGCGCTGAGTATGATAGATATCTCAGTGGGAACAACCAGTGTTTCCAGTACCGTGTACAAGGTAGCCATTACTCCTGAAGAGTTGGTGAAAAATATAGATAGGGATGGCAGTATAGGAATAATCATTGGGAGAGAGAGTAACGGTCTCACCCGTGAGGAGCTCCTCTCCTGCGATATCGTAGCAACTATCCCGACCTCAGAGGAATACCCTACGTTGAATGCCGCGGTGGCTGGCGGGATCCTCTTTTATGAGATCTATAATGCCATAGAAAGCTCGCCAATGAAGCCGCGATTGAACAAACAGGAAAAGGATCTTCTTATAAAGGATTTTAATAGGATAGTGGATAAAGTTGAAAGAAGAGAGCACAAAAACAGAATTTCCAAGGTCATCTTTAAGAGAATAATAGGTAGGGGATTTATCGCATCAAGGGAGAGTCATTCTTTAAAAGGCATACTGGCAAAAGTCTTGAAGAAGTTAGATTGAGAAATATGCAGCTATTTCGCCTCTTAATTCTCTGTACGTTTTCTCTGCAAAATTTTCTGCGTTTTTCTTCATTCTTCTGTAGTTCTTTAAATCTCTTCTTTCTTCCTCAAATATTTCCTCGAAATCTATTTCCACGTCTCTCATTATGGCATATGCAAGGGTCCATGCCTTTGGTACCGTTTCAACGTTATATCCCCCTCCGCCCAGAGCTATCCATCGTTTCTTTGGAAGCTTTTTTATTTTTCTGACAATACTGGCATAACCCTCAAGGGAAAGCGCGATCTGTGAGAGAGGATCGAGGTAATGCGTATCCACACCCAGCTGACTGACGATGACCTCAGGATCGAACTCTTTCACAATCGGAGGAACGATCTTTTCAAAAAGTTCACAGTATATGTCATCCGTAGTATACGGGGCCAGAGGGATATTTATCGAGGTTCCCTTCCCCTCCTTTGCACCTATCTCAGCTGTATGTCCCGTTCCAGGAAAGAGGTATCTCGGTCCTTCATGGATTGAGATAAAGAGCACATGAGGATCATTGTAGAATGCATCCTGAACTCCATCGCCGTGGTGAGTATCTATATCGATATAAGCGACCCTCTCGTTCTCTTCGAGGAGTTTCTTTATCAGGACAACACAGTCATTAAAAACGCAGAACCCCGAGGCCCTGTCCCATTTTGCGTGGTGCAGTCCGCCGGAGATATTGAATGCCTGGGGGTATTCACTGCACTGCACGGACGCTCCTACGTAGTACAGCGAAGACTCATAGATATTTTTAAAAACTGGGTTATCGGGTGTTCCAAACCCATATCTGTCTAAATTTTTCTCTTTTTTTACTGCACTCACGTACTCCTCTGAGTGCGCGAGGTACAGGTCCTCATCAGTAGCAGGTTTTCCTTCAACACGAAAATCCAGGAGGCCGTACTCTTTGATCATCTCATAGGTCTTTTTTAGACGTATTGGTTTGAGCGGATGTTTATCTCCTAGATAGTAGTTCATGAAATTTTCTGTATACGGAAGGGCAGTTTTCATGATGACACCTATGTATTATCCTATCTCTCTCTTTTAATGATTTTCCATATTCTTGGTCCTGTTTTTCCTCTGCTTTATTAGAGTTTTCATAGAGATATAACGTCCACGTTTCTTTACGTACTCAAGAAAGTTCCCGTATATTTTTTCAGATGATACTGTGGAACTGTCTCCAACTACAATGAGTTTCCGTTTTGCACGGGTGAGGGTAACATTCAAACGCCTCAAATCCTTAAGAAATCCTACATCCCCACTTTTATTACTCCGGACAAGAGATATAACGATTGCTTCTTTCTCTCTCCCTTGGAACCCATCAACTGTTTTGATTTCCAGATCTTCTCTATCGATCATATGCCCTATCAGCGCCACCTGATCGTCATATGGTGAGATAACGGCTACGTCTCTTTCGGTTAATCCTCCCTTAAGGAGGTTCTCAGCGATTCCTACGACTATCTTTGCCTCTCTCCTGTTCTCCTTGGACGTTGAACCTGGCCGCGTTCTCTCAGGGGCATCGAGTTCCTTTGTATCAATAAAAACAATGGGTATTTTGGGATCGAGGATTTTTCGTAGATTTTCATCCCTTTTCGCGTTTTTGAACCCAATATCTTTCAGTGTATGAAACCTGACAGACGAATGTGCAGTTAGTTCTCCGTTATAAAATTCGTGATTTGAAAAGTTCATTATCTTCTCATGCATCCGGTACTGTACCGTGAGTATATCCATTATTTTTTCCCCGTATCGCCCGGCAAGGTGCTCAAAGAGTGTCGTACCCAGTCCTTTTTTTGCAGCCTCTATATTTTTGATGGTAGGCGGCAGCTGCCTATGATCACCTGCCATGATGACCTTGTCTGCGTGTATCATGGGAATGAAGCAGGAAGGGGCTATGGCCTGCGTGGCTTCGTCTATCACAACCACGTCAAACTCCCTTTCCTCCATAAGCTCACTTCCAGCTGTGGAGTTTGTGGTACAGATCACATCTGCGGAGGAAATAACCTCATCCACCGCCTTCTTCTCCAGTTTATCAGATTCTTCAAAGAGGTTATCGACTTTCTCCTGCGTTTTTATCCAGTCTGCCATCTCCTTCATTCTATGTGGTGAAACCCCTCTGGACCCCCTTTTTTGCCCGGCTAGCTTCTTTATATATGAGTCTGACATCCCCCGCCGGTATCGGGGGGAGGGAAAAATAAGTTTTTCCTGCCGCTCTTTGATGACAAATGCGCGTTCTCTGAGTACTCGGGATTGTTTATACTTCTCGTTTCCCTTAATTATGCTATCAAGGGTGTGTTCTCTCAGGGTATGGGTCACACGAGCGGGATGTCCCACTCGTACCACATCCACATCATACTCCAGAAGAAACTCAAGGATATTATCCACCGCCTTATTTGAGGCGGCGGTGACGAGAACGGTCTTGTTTCTTTTTATAAGCTGAAGGATTATCTCTATTAATGTTGTGGTCTTCCCAGTCCCAGGCGGGCCGTGGATGAGGTGGATGCGCTCTGAGGAGAGTGCTCGTTTCACTGTTTTTTTCTGAGTTCTGTTGAGCGAGGGGTTTTTCCACGAAGCTATATGGGTGGGGACACCATCGTCGATCTCCTTTATCCCTCTGCATATATCCCTGATGATTGCCAGGGGGCCTGTGGCATTTTTAAGAATTCCGAGAGCATCCTTCATTCTCTGGTATGTGATGTCGTTTACATAGAGGTCCACCCTAAGCCATTTTCCATAGACAAATCCCGGCGGATTTTTCTCAAAGGCCACGATCAGCGAGTAATTTGTTTTTTCTGTTACCGTTCCTGTGGGGTTATCATCTCTCAGCGGATCCTTTTTTGAGACCATCACGAGGTCTCCCACAGCGATCTCCGTTTCTCCCAGTTCTCTCCCCCTTTTCATGCGCATAAACTTGACCAGATAACCTTCCAATCCTTCTCCTTCATCCTTTGCCCGCATTTTAATTAACGCTCTTCCCTTCTCTTCTCTTTTTCTCCCGGAGAGCCGCTGCATCTCCGCTTCATACTGCTTCATCTCGTATTTTCTCTCGAGTTCAACGAGTTGTTCATAATGATCGAAATACTCTCCGGCCTCTTTCTTTAACAGTTTCATAATTGATCTTATACCCTTTCTGTTTATTTAAAAGGTCTCATATCAGAACCATAAAGGATCAACTACTCAGCGCGAGGGTGATCCACACCTGCAATTCAGGTTTCTGAAATTCTTTCTTGTCTTTCTCCATAGATGGTATCCCCAATCTCTTCTTGCGATTCTCGCAATGTTATGCAATGCCTATGTGCATTGCGAAAAGTTTTTATACTATGAAATATTACGATGGTATAGCTTTTCCCTGATGACCGAAGAGGAAGGGGGGGGTGAAGAGTGTGATAAGGAAAAACAACACAGGTTATGCTGTGTCGTGACTACACAATGTTGCGGAGGTTAAAAAAGAAAAATATAAAGGAGGTGGAAAAGATTGATAAAAGAAGGAAAATAGTTGGAATCGCAGCTGTAATGGCTGTGATAGTAAGTTTGCTGGTAGTGAGCGTGCCGGCGGACAAAGAAGAGAAGGAAAATGGCTGCGGATGCGGCTGCAACAGCGCACCTGCAGAAAGGAAACCGCTGAACTTCAACAAAGTGCTGGAGAAAACGAAAGGCTGGGAAAAAGACGTAGTTGTCTTAGAGAAGGAGATACAAGAAAAAAGAGAGAAGCTGCTTGAACTGTACAAAAAGGCGAAAGACGGTGTTCGGTGGAAAGAAATTCTAGATCTCAACTCAGAATTGGGAAAGCTAGAAACTGAATACTGGTACAAAAGGGAAGTTCTTTTCGAAATGGAAACAATAAGGAAATATACAGAGCTGCAAGGGGACGGAACACTGAAAATTGTAGGAGGATCATTTCCAAAGGTCGAGGATTCAGATGTAGATAGAGCCTTAAGTGCAATGGAGGGGGTAGGAGAAGAAAGAATGCAAAAGAAATTAGAACTCTATAAAGTGCTCTTTGGAGAGGACTTTAAAGAGGATATGCAGAACGTGGAGGGGAGATTGGAACTTCCAGATCTGGATAAAAATAAAGTTGAGAAGCTATATCGAGAAATGGAGGATCTACGTGATGCACGTTGGAACTATGAGAAAAAATACATTGAACTTGCCATATCCCGAAAAATGAAAAAAGCTCTTAGTGAAGAAATAGAGAGATTGCCTAAGTATTGCATGGTTTACTCAAACTGCAGTCCACCAGATACTCCTTTAACTGAAGGAGAGAAG
>JAYEIH010000096.1:0-2021 GCA_034659995.1 Methanobacteriota archaeon | reverse complement strand
CGTATACGAAAGTATACTTTATAAACCTTTTGACTGTTCAGCAGTACGAATTTTGACAAAGATTATTATAGAGTGAATAACAAAAACATGTGAGAGGCAATGACAGTACTGAAAACAGGACAGGATATAATGTTCCAGGGAGAGAATACACTCACCGGCACCCATATCAACTACTACTTCACCTGTAAGCGGAAGCTCTGGTTCTTCCACAGGTCTATCCAGTGCGAGCAGGAATCTGACCTCGTGAAAATCGGGAAAATCTACCATGAGGACCTCGATGAGATTGTTATTGACCGTATCAAGATAGACATGATGAAGAAGGGAAAGGTATGGGAACTGAAGAAATCAAAGAAGAACAGAAAGGCAAGTATTTACCAGGCCCTGTACTATCTCTATGTTCTGAAGCAGAAGGGTATAGAGACATCCGCCGTCATAAAATATAAAGAAAATAATAGGAAAGAGGAGATTATGCTGACAGAGGAAAAAGAACAGGAAATGCTGGACGTTTTGGAAAAGATAGAAAGGATAGTAAACGGTACGATTCCGGGGAGAACAGATAAAAAGATCTGTAAGAAATGTAGTTATTACGAGTTGTGTTATGTATGAAGAGGGATTTTTATATTGTGCAGAGCGGTGACCTGAAGAGAAAGCAGAACACGGTGTACTTCACCAACGAGAACACAAGAAAAATAATTCCTATCGAGAAGATTAACGCTCTCTACTGCGTGGGCCAGGTGAATATCAACTCCAAACTGCTCACATATCTCTCACAGAAACATATAGTAGCTCATTTTTTCAATTACTATGGATATTACACGGGATCATTTTATCCGAGAGAACATCTCGTTTCCGGTGATGTGATTGTACATCAGGTCAAACATTATCTAGATCAGCAAAAAAGACTTGCCATAGCAAAAGAGATAGTTTCTTCCACGATAGACAATATCTCACGTGTTCTGGAGCATTATCGAAAGCACGGAAAGAAAATAAAACATGACCTTCTTAAAATAAGAAAATGCGAGAAAAAAATAGAGGATGTGGGAAGTATTGAGGAGCTGATGCAAAAAGAAGGGGAAGCATGGAAACATTACTACCGGACATTCCCAAAGATTCTGAAGTTCTTTGAGTTCAGTTCCAGGAAAAAAAGACCGCCAAACAATGAGATAAACTGCCTGATATCCTTTTTGAACTCAATGCTCTACACGGCTGTGCTCACAGAACTGTACCATACTCAGTTAAATCCCGCCGTAAGCTATCTCCATGAACCCTTTGTTCGACGATTCTCACTCTCTCTTGACATCTCGGAGATGTTTAAGCCGTTGATAACAGGAAGAGCAATTTTCACACTCGTAAATAAACAAATGATCAAGGAAAATCATTTCAGGAGGGATCTCAACTCGTGTCTGCTGAATGATGCGGGAAAGAGGGTAGTTCTAAAGGAGTTCGATAAACGAATGAACCGCACGGTAAAACACCCCGCCCTAAACAGGAAGGTATCATATAGACGGCTCCTGAGACTGGAAGGATACAAACTGGTAAAACACGTAATAGGTGACAAAGAGTACGCAGGATTCAGGATGTGGTGGTAATGTATCTCCTGGTGGTCTACGACATAGAAGAAACGCGAGTGGCCAAGGTCTGTAAGTTCTTACGACGATATCTAAACTGGATACAGAACTCGGTATTTGAAGGGAACCTCACCGAGAGCGAGCTCAAAAAGGTGAAAAAAGAACTCAAGAAGATCATCGACGAGAAGTATGACTCCGTACTGATCTTCAAAATGAGAGATAAACGATACGTGGACAAGGAGGTCCTCGGCATAGAAAAAACCGAGTTGTCCAATATTTTCTAGCCAGATCTGTCCCAGCCTTTATAAGTGGCCGAGATCTCAGAGGTTGGGCAAATCCCGATCCAAAGCTTTATATAGTTGGTATCCTACGAAATAGTACCTGTGAGGCAGGTCTGCATCTGACTAGAATAGTATTGAAATTTAGAAACGCTGGCGAAAGTATGAAAGCTTA
>JAYEIH010000095.1:0-10461 GCA_034659995.1 Methanobacteriota archaeon | reverse complement strand
CAGGTGTCGGCGATCCTTTTGATGAGAAGATTGTCAGGGCAGCAATCCTTTTGCGGGCAAACTCCTTGGCTAAAGGATACTCAGGTGTACGATATACTCTTCTGGAACGATTCATTTCTCTTTTGAACAACAATATTATCCCTTATATTCCCAAAAAAGGGTCTCTTGGAGCCTCTGGTGATCTTGCTCCACAGGCGCATATGGCACTTGTGCTCATGGGGGAAGGTGAGGTGCTCCGGAACGGCAGGAGAGTACCGGCGAAACAAGCCTTAGAAAAAGCAAAAATAGAACCCCTCGAGTTAAAACCCAAGGAGGGCCTTGCGCTGATAAACGGTACACCTATTATGACGGCCATAGCTGCCTTATGTATTTATGAATCTAAAATAATCTTTGAAAATGCTGTAAAAGCATCTGCTATGACTCTTGAGGCTTTAAGGGGTACAGATAGAGCATTTTTGGATAAAATACAGAAAATAAGGCCGCAGAAAGGACAGATACGGGTGGCGAAGAAAATGATGGAACTTCTGAAGGGCAGTGAGAATATCCTGAGTCATCGGCACTGTGATAAGGTTCAGGATGCCTATACGCTGAGATGCATTCCACAGGTTCTGGGACCATCGCTGGAGGCGATAGAGTATGCCGAGAATATAGTGGAGATAGAGATGAACTCTGCTACGGACAATCCGCTGATCTTCGATGTGCCGCGGTCCGGTGGAAACTTCCATGGACAGCCCATAGCACTTGCAATGGACTTCCTTGCAGTGGCCTTGGCAGAGATAGGGAATTTTTCAGAGAGGCGAGTAAATAGACTGATGAATACGCATCTCTCAGAGCTTCCCCCCTTCCTAACGAAGAACTCAGGACTAAACAGCGGTTTTATGATAGCGCAGTATACCGCAGCCGCTCTTGTATCCGAGAATAAAACGCTTGCGCATCCTGCATCTGTTGATTCCATACCCGTATCCGCGGACCAGGAGGACCATGTTTCCATGGGAACGATCGCAGCCCGACAGTGCTATGAGATTCTTCAGAACATTAAGGATATTGTGGCAATAGAGTTGCTCACGGCAGCCCAGGGAATCGATTTCCTTGAACATAAACCGAGCCCAAAGATACAGAGATTACATAAAAAAATAAGAGAAAAAATCTCCTTTATGGAAAAGGACCGTCCGCTCTATAGAGATATAGAAAAAATGAGAGAAATGACAGAGAAAGAACTTTAAACAGCCTTGACTTCTTTTATTTCAGGAAGCTCCTTTTTCAGGAGTTTTTCTATATAATTCTTTATCGTTATCTGAGAAAAGGGGCATCCCGCACATGCTCCCTTGAGTTTCAGTTCGACGATACCGTCGTTGTACCCGACGAATGCGACATCCCCGCCGTCTCGCTGCAACGACGGTCGTACCTCTTCCAGAACTTTCTTGATCTTTTCTTCCATAAGACCTTCATGGTTTTTTCCTTTATAAAGATTGTTTGTCTTTTCGGGAGTTCCTGTCCCGATAGTCCACGCCGCTGTTTTCTAAAATTTTTAGTATCGTCTTTTCCGAAGGCATCTTTATCCTATATTTTTTTAGTAGGGCTTCCCTATCGAGATTTTTAGATTCTTTCTTCGAGAAATTTTCTGCAGGGAGTTCGGACAGCTCTCCTTGCGTTATTTTTGCCAGTTTTTCCTCCGTTTCTTTCAGGTTTGCAAATACCGATCTCAGCTTTGCATTCTCCTGTACCTTGCCGATGAGCACCGCTCTTTTTCCTACCGTTCTCAAGAGAATATAGCCATATTCTCCCCGTACGTACATTTGTTTCAATCCCCCGCCTGTCAAATTTCTGGTGCTTTTTTCTCCTAAAAAGGCCATAGCAGTTGTTACAGAACTCATTTTTGCTTCTTCGATATCAGAGGGCAGTTCAGAGGCGATCATGATCCCTTCAGGGCTTACCACAGCAGATGCTTCGATATCCGGCGTGGCGGCGTGGAGATCCTTGAGGATCTTACTGACCCGTTTAGACGAAGCTATCATGCTCACCATCCGAAGATGTTATCACTAACTGAAACAACCCGTTACCCACGTGAAAAAAGTATTTCCGTTGAACTGCTCTCCTCTCCAGCTTGCTCATATTCATATTACTCGGGATGGATGTAACACCCATCATACAGCCATAGACGCCTGGCACCCCTCCTATAAAAATGTTTCGGTTGCACGTCACAGAATGACGTAGGCCTCTGACCTACGTCCAATTTGTTCAGCATAGTATAAAGGAGGAACTTTAGTTTCACCTCCTTCATTGCATTTTTGGACTTTTTTGCTGTCGCATAAATCACAAAACCGTATTTTGTGATCAGATCGCAGAATCAGGTTTCTGCGATTTAATCACCAAAAATCCTTTTTGCAGCGGAGAAATAGATCTTTGTAGCCCAACGCTTGTCGTACCCCCAAAGGTTTATAAAAAATAATCTTTTAGTAACTTTTATGAAAAAAGGTTATTTATCTAAGTTTAAAAATAAAATTTTAAGATGGTGTACTCTTTGTCCCTTTAAAAAATTTTTTTTATGTTGCCTTTAATAAAATAAAAACTCCCCGTATCATCTCTGCAATAGTAATGGTGTTTGTTTTGGCTTTTAGTATGTTTCTTGCTCTTTCTCATCGTATAAATTTTGCTGATGCACTAAGGACATTCCTAATTTTACTTCCAGTAATTCTCGTAGGTGTTTTGTCGCATGAAATGGGTCATAAGGTTATGGCCCAACATTTTGGTTTATATACTAAGCTTGAGATATTTCCAAGAGGACCAAGTCATGCTATGATCACTTGTGTTTTCAAGGAAAAAAACAAAAGAGAAAAAGGGCTAATAAGCTTAGCAGGCCCTTTAACAAATATTGGAATAGCATTGGTTGCTTTGTCCCTTTGGGTATTAAATCTTGAAACAATAAATTCAATAAGCTTTTTTATCTTCTCTATAAATTCATTTTTTGCATTGATTAATATGCTTCCCTTTGGAATTTCTGATGGAAAGAAAGTATTAGAATGGAATTGCATAGCATTTGCGTCTACTATAGAAATAGCATTTTTGATGTTTTCATTTGCCATAATTAATCAATTACTCTAAGAGTTTAGATTATTTTGCAGATCTAAGTTATAATCTAACACTAAACTCTTTTACTTATAAATCGTTTATAAATACATGGTTAAAACAGAAATGTATCCCATTGAAAAGAAAAACTAGTATGGATGAACTCAACAAAAAGAATAAAGTTTCTTGAAAAAATATGAAAATCTGAAAAGACTTCAGTTTGCTAAATATAGATGTTTGGGTGACCCTGTTGAAGTGACTTCAAGAAAAGTAGGAATCACTAAAGTTGTAGGATATTCGTAGCAATGAAGATGGAATAAAGAGGATATGCAGTCTATTCATAAAATACAGAAAGGGGAGACCTTCAAAACTATACATGTCTTTGTAACGACTGTTAGAAGAGTACATATGAAAATGTCTTTTCTGCCCTAATTTTGATCTCTATCAACTTTTGACACTTCAAAAACAAAAGGGGTAGTGTGAGCTATCTAAAAAAGAGGAAAAAAGAAAAAAAACAGATTCAAAGAGAATAGAATTAGATTGAAAGCAGAAGGAACTTGAGACAGAAGCAAATCTGCTCAGGTTGAACGAAAAATGGAATTTAATCAAAAAACTCTGGCAAAAACTATGTTATTCACAAACCAGTAATTAAAAAGAACACAACAAGTATACTAGCAAATACATTTGGTATTATGCCATTAATGGAGGCAGTGTCATTGAAAATAGATGAGGAATATATACCTCCTTTATTTTGAGACACCTCGGACCAGTAAGAGTTTAATAGGGGTTCTATTTAAGTTGCAAAAAATCCATTTAGTTTAGAGAAAATACATCTTCAGACATTTCACCTTGTTAAGAAGTTCGTTAGTCTGGGAGGACTTTTAGAGGATTCTCATTTTGCTTGGCGTTCGCTCAAAGGTAGAACTTGAAAGGCTCGCTGAATGTGCTCTGCGGAAGAGTTAATTAGACCTATCCTTCTTCAACATTCGCTCCAAATATTTCTGTATTTTATTATACATAGAGAAATTCATTCTTTACTTATAGTCGGTCCGTCTTTATAGACGGACGATACAGCATTCTAATTACTCCCACTCAAATGTTCTTATAGCTACTATTGTAGCTATTGCTAACCAAATAAGTAAAATAATAATGTTGTTGAAGTTATCGAAAAGAATATTATTTCCTCTTACAGCCTCATTTAGAATGTTAGAAAGAGCTACACTGGGCAGGATTCGTATAAATAACCTGATAGTTGGCGAAAATATATCTATTGGTATACATGCGGGGACTATTAGTGCCATCGTAAGGATAGAGATCGCCACATGGGCCATTTTCTCAGTCTTTATAAAGCCAGCAACCATAATCGCTAAAGAAAGAAATGTAAATGCTCCTAAGAGGAATGTGAGTATAAAAGTGAGAAGAGATCCTTCTATTTCAGCGCCTAGCTTTGTCATTGCCCCAATTAACATGCAACTAGAAAGAATCATAAAGATTGACGTGATAAGCATCTCACATACAATATAGGTGGAAAATGGTGTGGGAAGAATATACATTCTCCTAAGTATACCACGGTCTTTATCAGATACCACACTACCTGTACAACTTGCGAATGCTGATAGAATAATAATCATAGCAATACCCGAAGATAGAAACCAGTTCATTTCTCCGGAAACAGAAGCATTGATTGTGGTTAGAAGGAGGGGAAGAGCAATAGTTATAAAAACGATATCTAACTCTCTAAATCGAACTTTTAGTCTAATCTTGAAAAGATTTACGAATCCACTCATTCTCTCATCTCCTTACCAGTTAAATTTATAAACACATCTTCTAGATTTGCATTTTCTACCCTTAAATTATGAACTTTCATTCCTCGTTTAGCAATCTCAGCTGTTACCTTGGAAATTACGAGATTGGGTTTTTTTGTTTTAATAATAACTTTACCATTGATCAAACTTACTGGTATGCTTGGGAGATCTATAGCCTCTCCTTCGTAAACGATCTCACTTTGTCCTCCAAAGTCTCTAATAAGATTTCTTGGAGTATCTAAAGCAATAAGTTTGCCATGATCTATTATAGCTACACGGTCAGCCAACTTTTCAGCTTCCTCCATATAATGGGTAGTTATAAAGATTGTCTTCCCTTCTTCTTTAATCCCTCTAATTAAATCCCATGTTGCCCTTCTTACCTGAGGGTCTAAACCTGTACTGATCTCATCTAGGAACAGGAGTTTAGGATTGCCAATTAATGCTATACCGATAGCAACTATCTGTTTCAATCCCCCAGAAAGATCTCCATAGTATGCATTGCTTCTTTTTTGTAGGTCAATTTTCTCCAGCGCTTGGGTCACAGAGATGGAGTTCCTGTAAAATCCTCCAAACATCTCAAGACATTCCTTTACTCTGATTTTATCATAGAATGCAGAATTCTGAAGCTGTACACCAATCACTTCTTTTATACTATCACTATTCGGTGCCATTCCATTGATGGTAACTGACCCCTCATCTGGATCTCTTAATCCTTCGATTATCTCTATAGTAGTTGTTTTTCCTGCACCATTTGGTCCTACCAGAGCAAAAATTTCATTCTTTTTGACATCAAATGTCACATTGTTAACAGCTTGGATACTACCATACCTTTTCATGAGATTTTTTACCTCTATCACATTCATTTTCTGATTTTTCATGTCGATCCTCTTTTACCTCTATTCTCTAAAGGGATGCGTCACTGTTCTCTAACGGCTATTCCGAATAAAGCAGCTTCGTTGACACCATCTATTCCAATTAGATCATTGATTTCATCGTCTATAAACTCCCTTATTATCGTAATCTTAATATCCATAGACCTAGCTGCAAGATATGTATTCTCTATAATATGGCCGGCATCTAAGAGCACGTATCTATAGCCTCTGTCTCCATACTTAAAAGTTACCCTTTTAAACATTGCTGTAAGTATAAACATAACACTGGCATCAGATAGATTCTTTGAATTTATACAGGAGGTGACGACTTTATCTTTCATTGGTTCTTCTCTCAGGGTTTCTAGTAAATGCTTCTTGACATTATAATGATACAATCCTTCCCTGAGGTTTTCTATGCTAAATACTATAGGATATATCTCAATTGGATACAGTGCATCTACTGAAGGTGCTGCTCTAAACTCCTCAGTAGGTAGTTTTCTTGTAAGCCCATAACTGAAATATAGAAGCTTGGCTAAACACTTTAAAGAGACAGGCTGTCTATTGGATTTTCTCTTTTTTTGTTTTTCAATCAGCAGTTCATTGAATATTTCATTCTGGAAGTTTCGAGAAAGGCTGATCTTGGGCGCAGTTAAATATTCCTTTCCATTATTACGTGTAAGTTCTATAAAAAAAGGGCTCTCTTTCTTCGATATATCATCTATTCTACCTCTTACATTGTATCTGCATATCTTTGTATTGCAATGAAAAATTTCAGATAGAGAATATAAAGAAGTGCTAACAAACTCACTATCTTGAGAAACTGATCTTAGTTTTTCATTTCCAATTAACTCTTTTTTAGTCATCTTCTTATACCTCCTTATGGGAATGGATGTGGTAAGGGATTTAATTCATTTTCTTGCACAACTCTCTCTATGTACCCTAGTTTCTGTGGGACTGTATATATTCTCTTACCTCCTAGAAACCTTTTTTCCTTACCTACATTAATACCGATTGCACCAGGAATTACCACTCTTATAACATGAAAGCCTAAAGCAGATATATCTGGTGTAGTTAACTCTATCATTAGAGCATCCAAGCCTGCATCTTTAATTTTGTTTATGGCAAAAGCTAAAGAAGCTTCCTTATCTATGGAGGAATATGAGGGGCTGACTAGAGGAGCGTTAAGTAAAAAATCAAATTTTTGAATTGCGTCAATGTTTGCATAAGGAGCTATATGATTTGTTAGTAAAATTCGTCGAGATGCTGAAAGTTTTCCGGGTATTTTAGACGTGGTAGAAACTCTCCTTCTGCCAATTTCTTCCACTGTAGGCCTTGCTTGAAAAGCACCTTCAAAAAAAGATTTAAGAATCGCATCCTCTATATTTACTTTACAAGAAGCACCAACAAGAACACCAGTACCACCATTTCTATCAATACTTATTGTGAATACAGTAGGTATCTTGATATTTGTTGTAATATCAATAAAATCATATTCCAGTCCAGAGTTAACGCTTCTGTTGACTAAGAGAGTAGCGAGATCTCTATTTGTTTCCTCAATTGGTATACGAGGTGCTGGTAGTCTATTAAACCATGTAATCATAATTGCATCCCTTTCTACAACCTCACATAGCGCTCCCAAAATAGCATCATCTCTGTTTGGGGCTGCTGCAAGTCCATTAGAATTAGGGAATATAATCCCCTCAGAAAATGGAACAAGCCAGACAAAGCAAGCTGGAACCCATACAGGTTTGTGTGTTATAAGTGAGATGGCTTCTACCCATCTTACTACAGTTTCCTCTGTAAATTTTTTAAAGGGAATAGATTTATTGGTATATTGCTCCTCTGAAAACAACGCAAATGCAGAGGGTGCAACTGTATTATAGTCTTTTTTAACCATCTGATTGTATGTAGCCTTTATAAGGATATCCTTGTCACATATACACGCACAATATCTCTCTATAAATTCCCCAACTGCAGAGTATATAGCTGCCTCTTTTGTTAGTCCTACACCACTAGTCTGCTGAGGCCAAGGTAAAGGCATATTGTTATCATCTCTCTCATCATATCGAGATAAATATGCAGGTATCACCATTGCACTAAAAAGTTTTATTTCACTAGGTGCTAACAGTCTGGTTGTCACTTTTCTAATAAGACCGGTTTTAGGATCTACTATCTCTTCCAAACATTTTTCCATAGCTCTATACATTCCATATCATCTCTTCCGGCACATCTTTTCTATCTATACCGCATTTAGGACACCTAGGAAATTTTAAAATGGGATGAGCTTCTACAATCATGTTATAAAAATTAATAGTAAGTAGCTTTCCAAGAGTTGCAGGTGACTTGATTTTAGTAAGAAACTTTATCACTTCTAAAGAGAACATACTCCCAACTATACTTGCAAAAGAATTAGTCCCACCAAATTCAACCCTCCTATCCAGGTGTTTATCTTTATATTCTTGATATGCTCTATATTCTTCATAATGCCGAATATTAGCACCCATGCGCAATTCGTAACAGTGATAGCATGCCGTACGATAGGGTATAATTGTGGGACCTACTATCCCTTCCAATCCTCTTATATAGCAACTTGACCACGATGTTTTACTCTCTAAGCATATATCATTCATCTGTCGGAGTACAGAAGAATCCTCTTGATCTAAGCATACAGATAGGAAATCAGCTTTCTCTACCAACGACAACATATTTTTGTTATCCTTAATCTCATAATCGATGGGAATGTAATTGATATCCGAATTTAAACTTTTAACTCTTTTAGCACCGACTTTCGCTCTCTTTTTGCCTATATCATCCGCTTTATAAAACTCATTTTTGTAGACATCATCCTTTGTAACTTTATTCCAATCTATGCCCGTTATTTCACCTATACCGGATATAGTGAGTGAAGTAAGAACTTTAGATCCTATTTCACCTAAACCTAATATAGCTACTCTTGATTTTTTTAAAATATGTTGAGCAGATGAAGCATTTGCATGTGAAAAAAGAAGGAGTTGAGACGTGTAACGTTTAATTTCTTCACTGTTGAGTGTAGTTGACGGTAAATACTCAATAATTCCTTTTTCTTTTAGATTCTGTAACAACTTATCAATATACTCAGAATCAAAATCTTTTAATGTATCTAAAATCTCTTTTTCAGACCTGGTACCATCCAATAAAGGCATTAGCTTGGATAATAAAGGCAATTTTTTGCCTGTTAGAAGGAATACTTCATTATCACTTTCCGACCGTATCAAAAGTTTCTTACCCATAGGTATACTCACATAATACTTTTTAAGCCTCAACTTCCCTCTATCTCAATATCTTCCATCTTACTATTGCCTCCTTGTTCCTTATTCTCTTTTTTAGTCGTGAGGAATAACCATTCACGAGTATAATTAGATATGGTGATTTATTTAAAAATGTTTCGGTTGCACGTCACAGAATGACGTAGGTCTCTGACCTACGTCCAATTGGAGCGTGCTCATTCCCCTCCCCATTGCCTTCTTCCGCCACTCCTGCGGCATCTTCTCGATGGCGTATCTCAGCGATGTCCGCGGCATGGTATCTTTGCGGTCCATCACAAATTGGAATACCTCTTCAGGGTACTGGTTGGCCGCTTCCTTCAGCATCCAGCCGTACCCCTTTTGCACGAGGTCTTCCCCATCCATCAAAAGATGACCTGCCGTCTCAAAGGCCTCTTCCAGCAGCTGCTTTCTCCTGAGCGAGTATATTAGTGTCACAGCGGCAGCTCTCCTTAGCCATCTATTTTTCGATATTGCCCATTTTTGGGTCTTTGGAACAAGCTCGGGAAACCGATAGATAATATACCCTAAGGCATGCGTACAGAGGTCATCGCATGACCCCCAGCCGGTCACATAGTTCTGCAGCCATGACTCAAAAATGTTAAAATCTGTAGGCTCATATTTTTTCCTGAGACGAAACGCCCACTGAAATGCTACTGTTCGCTCTTCGCTGTTTCGGAGCTCCAGTAGCTCGTCGCATAAAGAAAATATTTCCTCTTTCGATTTCGAATCAATCTTTTTATAGTATTTCGTGGCTATTTTCCGTACTGTACCCGTTTTCACACCGTAATATGTTACTCTTTGCGTCATATCCTCTTTTTTTGTGAACTTCCGTACAGAATTACGGTATTCATGATCGACATTTTTTCTTAATTCTTGTCTTATCTTTTCAACGATCATTTTTTTCCTCTTTAGAACGAATAATCTATAACCGAACTCTAAACTTGCAAATGTCATTTCCCTGTGCAATCGATTTTTCGAGCTCTACATCCGCCGGTTTATCTAACGCCGACTCAAACAGCTCCTTAATCCATCCTACGGAACAGTTGCAGAAGGTGGAGGGGAGTGGTTCGGATCATCCTCTTACCAGCAGGCAGTAGCACTTTTTATAGACGACATAGATGTCGTCACCGTCTCTTTGCTGGTTGTTCCAGATGTGCTGTAAATTGTCCAGAAACTCACTCGTGTCTTTTGCATTTTTCTTACATTTCTGGACTTTTTTGAGAAAACTACTGGGAATGCAGGCTCTTCCACAATTTTCCAAGACCTTTATCTTTGTTTTCTCATCGACATGCTCGTCCAGATTGTCCATTAACGATTTGATCCATTTATGTGAATGTTTCATACTATCACCTTACTACCATTACTATTAACGGAATTCACAGTATTTATAAGTATCTTTTCGGAATCATTTAT
>JAYEIH010000094.1:0-2096 GCA_034659995.1 Methanobacteriota archaeon | reverse complement strand
AGTTAAACAAGTTTTTGAAAGAGATACTGTTTTTTCATGGCAAAGGTTCCCTTCTGGTCCGGTCTCATTTTCTTCTCCTCTATAGATTCATTCGGAATAAATCCAAGAGTCTTATAGAGATTCATAGCAGGGACATTGTTTTTTTCTGCACGTATGAATAAATAATCGTATTTTTTTCTATCTATATCGTTCATGAAGGCTTTCAGCAGCTGCGTTCCGATGCCTTTCCGACGATAATCTCTATGAATATGCATCTCTGCAATGTACAGAGACCTCTGGACAGGATATTTTTTCTTGATGCTATTCGGAAGAAGCGTATCATGAGATAGGAGAGTAACCAGTAAAAATCCTATCAAACGCTCCTTTAAAAAGGTAAAAAATCCGTAACCTTCTCCGAAGATATTTTCAATGCGTTTTCCCTCCTCTTCCGCATCGACATACTGATTTAAGGCATTCCTACATGCCTCCACGTAGATATCCAACAACTCCGTTTTGTATTCTCTAAAGGTACCGATATCTGCCTTTTTTATCTTTGGGTCCATCCATCATATAACGGGTACTCTCCATTATAAATTTTGGTATGCGAACTGGCACAAGAGCAAGACCTATACCTCTCGCAGCACACTATGGAGGTGATAAGTTTTGGCGAGTGGGAAAATATAACAACCTTTTTTAAGAGCCGTAACGATATAACTACATGTTATCGATGAAAGGAAAAAGTCTGGTGAGTGTACATGATATGAGCGGAGAAGAACTCGATCAGATCTTTAAAACAGCAGAGTATCTCAAAATGCAAAAAAAGATGGAAAGGAAAACTGATGTGCTGGAAGGCAAAACACTGGCCATGATATTCGAAAAACCATCATTAAGAACAAGGACCACATTTGAAACAGGTATGACCCAGCTCGGCGGCCATGCCATCTATTTGGCACCCAGTGATATCCAGATGGGCAAACGTGAGCCTGTTTACGATGTGGCACGAAACCTCTCCCGATGGGTGGACGGAGTAATGATCAGGACTTTTTCCAACGATATTGTCGTGAAACTGGCTGAAGAAGCTACAATCCCTGTAATAAACGGATTATCAGATTTACTTCATCCCTGTCAAAGTCTTACAGATTTTTTTACTATTTACGAGAAAAAAAAAGAGTTAAAAGGATTAAAACTCGCATACATCGGTGATGGGAACAATGTATGCCACTCACTTATGTTTACCGCGGCAAAGACAGGAACTATCATGCGCATTGCCTGTCCCGAAGGATACGAGCCTAACAAAAAGATAAAAAGGCAAGCAGAAAAAGATGGTCTTGAACTGAGAATCACGCGTGATCCTGCAGAAGCTGTAGAGAAGGCAGATGTTATTTATACCGATGTTTGGGCGAGTATGGGACAAGAAGATGAAAAAGAGGAAAGACTGAGAACCTTTAAGGATTATCAGGTAAATATGGAGCTTGTAAAGAAGGCAAATCCCAATGTTATCGTTATGCACTGCCTTCCTGCTCATTATAACGAAGAAATAACAAAAGAGGTAATAGACTCCAAACATGGGGTTGTATATGACCAGGCTGAAAACAGGCTGCATGCCCAAAAGGCCCTCATGGCACTGACAATGTAGTTTTTATGAAGTTACACTGTAACTACCGGTTCTGGATCGAAAATAAGGATGGGGAGTACATTCTTGGAGAAGGGAGCTTTATGCTCTTAAAAGAGGTTGAAAAAACAAAATCCCTAAGTAAAGCAGCTGCAAATCTCGAGATGAGCTACTCATACGCCTGGAGAAAAATAAAAAAGATCGAGAAAGCTCTGGAGAAGAGCGTCGTCAAAAGCTCACGAGGTGGTAGAGAGAAAGGCCAGACACTGCTCACAGAGGGCGGAAAAGACCTTCTCTTCCTCTATGAAAATCTGGAGAAGAAGGTAAAAGATTTAAAGGTGGAAGAGCAGAGTGTTATTAATGAAAGAAGTTCTCAGTAAACTGGACGCAACAGTACTGAAAGAAGAAAAGGGCGATGAGTACACAGTACTAGAGTTTTCCCTCAATGATACTCAGTACGACAGGATAACAATGAAGATATACCCTAATAAAATAGTACTGGAAA
>JAYEIH010000093.1:0-10804 GCA_034659995.1 Methanobacteriota archaeon | reverse complement strand
ACAAGCATACCCTCAAGCGAACAGGGACAGATAGAGATTAGGGTAAGCGAAGTGAACGCCGGAGAGACCTACACAATAATCGTTACGGCCGGGGGCACGACAAGCACCACAAAGTACACAGCTGTTTAAATCTCTTTTTTTCTTTTTTTTATGAACAAAAAGCTTTTTTTTGCTATTTTATTGCTGCTCTTTTTTTGTCTGTATCTGCGTTGGAATGATCAGGAGGTGCTCACGGGCGCTGATTCCTATTATCATTACAGAAAAGCCGATGAAGTTCTGAATCACAGAATATCCGATATCGATTATCTGAAGAACCCGCCGCAGGGCATCAGTTACACAAAAAACTTCTATCATTATTTTATTGCCTATACATCTAAGTTGGTACCTTTTTTAACGCTGGAAGTGTATATGGTTTATCTGCCTTTAATTTTTTCTTTAATTTCCGTGATAATAGCCTATAAGATAGGAAATCTCTTCAATTTTTACTCCGGAGTATCCGCCGGGTTTTTTATCGCGGTAACGCCGATGATTGTGGAGCGGACGAACAAAACGTTTGCCGATACGGACTCGCTGATCCTCCTGATCGTACTGCTGCTCTGCTACCTCAGCCTCAGGCTCTTTATGACCAAAAAAACTCTGTACTCTCTCCTGATCGGCCTCGTTCTCTTTGGTCTTCAGGCTTCCTGGTCCGGCTACTGGTTTTACGTCTATATTTTTCTGGGAGCAGTTTTTATCTATGCGCTTGTTGAGATGCGAAAAAAGGCAGTAATACAGTTTCTTAGTGCTGCAGGAGCCTATATCATCCCTGCAACTTTTTATCAATGGGATACGCTGGCAGATCTCCTGGGAATCCTCAAAAATAGCCACAATGATGCGCTGCAGCACCAGGCAGTGGTGCAACACCAAGCGAACGGGATATCGCTTAATGTAGGCGAGCTCAGAGAGGTAACGCGGGAGATGCTCCTCTCAAAACTCGGTATCGTCCTCCCTCTGGGAATACTGGGCTGCGCCGTTCTCGTATACCTTACGTACAGAGAAAGAAGGTACTACCCTATCTCTTTACTGCTGTTCTCAGTTCTGATCCCTTCGGCACTGACACTTAGAGGGGGAGAGCGATTTCTCTTCCTCTTTGCCGTGCCGCTAATTTTGCTCTCCTCCATAGCTCTGGGATTTGTTCTAAAGAATCTCTGGAGGCTCAAATGCAGAGCCGCGGGTATTGGGATCATCCTGATCCTTCTTCTCTGCGCCTACCAGGTGCGTATAAACAGCGACATAACAAGACCATACGCCGATGAGGACTGGCGGGAGGCGTTACAGTGGGTAAACGAAAACACTGAGGAGGATGCCGTCATAATTTCATGGTGGGACTACGGGTACTGGATAGAAGCTCTGGCAGAGAGAGCATCCTACATAGACAACGGTTACAGACCGAACTCCAAAATCAGCTGGCTATGCGAGATGCTCACCGCTGAAACTGCGGCACCATTGAAGGATCCGGAGTTCGATAACGCGTATATTCTCCTCACGGAAAGAGAGCTTTCCCATTTTGAGATGATCAGCCGCCTTTGTGGAGAACGGCTGGAGTACATGGTGCGATTCCCGCGAGAAAGCGGCTCGCAGCATAAGTTTTCCACGTTTTACGAGGAGTGCCTTATATTCAAAAGAGATGGCACAATAGAGATAGGAACAGAGGGAAATTTCAAGCCGTTCAATGGAACAATCTACTTTGAAGAGGAAAAGAAATATAAGGCCGTCTTTTCAAACGATCCGCTGCCATCCAGGATATTTATCGTGAAACGGGAACTGGAAAAAACACTATTTACAGAGATGTACCTGCGCAACGCCGAAACGCTTCCTGAGATCGAAATGATCAAAGAGTTTAAAAAGATCAAGGTATTTAAAATATATATAGAGTGATGATCATGAACAAAAAAGCCGAGATAAGCGTTACCGTAACTGTACTTCTGCTTCTGGCTGTGGCAACATTCGGGGGCGCTACGTTTTATATATGGTATACTAACTACCTCCGACAATCCGAAGCTGAGGCGGAGGGAAAGCCTCTTCCCGGTGAAAGCATCGCCACTATAATGAATATCGGAAATGATACGAAAACGCTGTATGTCACCATCAGAAATAACGAGTACAATGCGAATATGACCATACCTGTCGAAGGCCATGTCGTGGGGGAGAAGGAGAGCTCTACGACACACTCATGTAACGCGACGGAGGAGGTCATGATAGAGCCAAGAAAAAGAAGGGTGGTGGAGATACAGGTGAATGACCTGAGACTGGGGGCAGAGTACTATATTCTGATCGAGATAGAGTGTAAAGGCAATGCCTATATGATCAGACAAAATTACACGCCCACGTGATACCATGAAGCGGATGATAATCTGGAAAACAGACCTTGAGGCTGATAAAAGCAGAAATGAAGGGAGAAAGATAGCACAGGGTCTTGCGATAAAGAATCCCCGACTGAAAGAGATCTCAGAAGCCGCACAGAACCTGGATCTGGCCCCGGAGATAGAAAAGAAGGTACATCCAAACGGAACAAAGGGACGGGTAAACGTGGATAAAAAACATTCAAAAATAAAGACCTTAAAGCTAATAGCGGATGAGATACGAAGAATAAGAAAAGAATAAAATTATTTTTTAAGCTCTGAGAGTATTTCCTTGGCTATGTCCATCCTTATTCTTCCTTTTTCTATCATTTTTTCGGCAACTTTGTCCATTATCTCTCCCTCCGCACCTGCCATTGCTGCAATATTTTTTGCATGGAGCTTCATATGCCCCTTCTGTATTCCCTCATCTGCAAGTGCCCGCAGAGCGGCGATGTTCTGGGCCAGCCCGACGGATGCGAGGACAGATCCCAGTTCCTTTGCCGTCTCAACGCCAAGGATTTTTAAGGATGTCCTTGCCACGGGATGCTTCGTGGCACCACCGATCACGCCGACGGCAGTAGGTATCTCAATACTCCCAACAAGATCTCCATTCTCATTTTTTTCATAATGCGAAAGCGTGGTATACTGACCATTCCTTGCGGCATAGGCATGACAGCCCGCTTCAATAGCACGTGTATCGTTGCACGTAGCAGAAACAACGGCGGTGATTCCGTTCATAATTCCCTTATTGTGTGTGGCGGCTCTGTAGGGATCCACTCTTGCAAGGTTATATGCCTTCAGTATCCTCTCAACAACCTTTTCTCCTCCCAGCGATTCGGCATCAAATACAGCCCTAGCCCTCGCCAATCTTTTTGTTGCAAGGTTGGAGATAATTCGCAGTACGATATTTCCGTCTGTTATCTTTTCCAGAAACGGGGCAACGGCCTCAGCCATTGTGTTCACGGCGTTTGCACCCATTGCATCCCTTACATCGACGAGAAGATGAACAACGACCATCTTTTCCTTCTCAAAGACCCGCACCTCAACATCTCTGGCACCTCCGCCAAATTTAACGAGAACGGGATCCTGATCGTTAGCTATCTCCAGTATCTCCTCTTTTTTTTCCAGAATTTGCATCTTTGCGTACTGCGGCGTTCTGAGATTGCATATCTGCACCTGAGCTATCATTACTGGCTCTGTAGTGGAGGTATGAAACCCTCCGTTTTTCCGTGCGATCTTTGCGGCATTGGAGGCGGCAGCCACTACAGAGGGTTCCTCTATAGCCATAGGGATTAGATAATCTCTGCCATTTATAAGAAAGTTTGTGGCAACTCCAAAAGGTATCTCATGGGTCCCGAGAACATTTTCTATCATTCTATCCGCAGCGCCAAAGTCCAGAGCCTTTTCCTTCAGAGCCTCGATATTCTCATCATCGAGGCCTGCAAACTCTTTCACTTTTTTTATTCTTTCATCCTGCGAGAGTTTGTAAAAGCCCGAAATTCTCGAGTTCAAGGGATCACTCCTCCAGAACAAACTTGTATCCGTAGTTTATTATCCCTGCATCTCCGTCTTCGCTTATCTTCCTGAATACCATTCTTACCTTTTTTCCGATATCCACGTCCTCCATCTCACAATCCATCAGCTGCGATAGTATTATCGGCCCGTTCTTTATCCTGATCAGCGCAATTGCGTAAGGGGTCTGGATGTCAAATTTCGGGGGCGCGGTCCTGATCACCGTATAGCTGAAAATTTCGCCCTCTTCCGAAAGTTGCACGTCCTTTATATCTCCTGATCTTCTGCATTTCGGACATATATCTCGTGGAGGAAAGAATGTTTCATCACAGTTCTCGCAGTGGGTTCCTACAAGCCTGTATCTGTACGGAATCTCTCTCCAAAATCTTGGTACGCTCATCTTAATCGCCTCGAAAAAATGTGGACGGCAGCAGTGCCTCCCGAACCACCTATATTATGTGTCAGTCCTATCTCCGCATCCTTTATCTGTCTCTTTCCGGCGTCTCCACGGAGTTGTTTCACCGCTTCTACCACCTGGGCTACACCCGTAGCACCCACCGGATGCCCCTTGGCCTTCAATCCACCGGAAGGGTTAATGGGAATCTCGCCATCCAGCGTGGTCAGACCTTCCTCAACGGCCTTCCCACCCTCACCTTTCTCAAAGAATCCAAGATCCTCAATATTAACTATCTCTGCAATGGTAAAGCAGTCATGAACCTCTGCAAAGTCTATATCTTCCGATGTTAGACCTGCCATCTCGTATGCGGATCTTGCAGCATTTACCGTGGAATCTATCGTGCAGAGATCCTTCCTGTCATGGAGACCTATTGCTCCCGAAGCCTGTCCTGTACCTTTTACCCATATAGGATCATCACAGAGTTCCTTTGCCTTCTCCTCCGAAGCGAGTATGACGCAGGCGGCTCCATCGCTTACCGGGGAACAGTGGAACAATCTGAGCGGGTCCGCCACCATTGTAGAGTTCATCACCGTATCCAGCCCTACTTCAAAGGGGAAATGGGCATTGGGATTAAGACTGCCATTGTGATGATTTTTCACGGCCACCATACTCAGCTGCTCCTCTGTTGTGCCGTACTCATACATGTGTCTTCTTGCTATAAGCGCATATAAACTCGGGAAGGTGGCGCCGTTAAATGCCTCCCATTCCTGGTCAGCGGCAGAAGCTAAGTAATCGGTAGTTTGTGACCCCAGAGCATCCGTCATCTTCTCGACACCTCCGACGACGACAATATCAGCCATTCCTGCGGCTATATTCATAAAGCCATGCCTGAAGGCAAGTCCGCCCGAAGCACAGGCAGATTCCACCCTCGTAGAGGGTGTGGGCAGCAGCCCACCGTAATCAGCAATTAATGAGGCTATATGGCCCTGTTTTACAAACATATCGCCGGTCATGCAGCCCGTATACAGTGCATCAACATCCTCTCCGGGAACGCCCGCATCAGTCAGGGCTTTTGTTCCCGCCTCTATTGTGAGGCTTCTCAATGATGAGTCCCAGAGTTCTCCAAACTTTGTTATTCCGGATCCGATAACAGCAACTTTTTCCATCGTATCACCCCATATTGATCTTCTTTCTATACTTTGCATACGTTGCGTAATCTATATATCGCCTATTATCTATTAATTCCCATGTCTTTGGACATACATCCCTTTTCTCTTCAATTGCATCATCCACTGTAATATAAAATGAGTCAGAGCCGGCGCCGGATCCATAGGATGTCATCAGAATCTTATCTCCTGGCTCGGCGACATCCAGCACGGCAGTAAGGCCCAGTGGGCTTGATCCCGAATAGGTATTTCCTATTTTGCTAACCACAAGGCTCTGCTCTATCTGATCCATTGAGAATCCCATCTTTTTTGCCATTTTTTTAGGGAACTTACCATTGGGCATATGGAAAACAACATAGTCCAGCTCCTCAGGAGATAGTTCGAACCTTTCCATTATCATCTCAGTGGCGGTACCAACATGTGTAAAGTAAGCGGGCTCACCTGTAAACCTTCCTCCGTGCTGCGGATATAATTGGTTCTCGCGTCTCCAAAAATCAGGGGTATCTGTGGTATAAGAAAGCGTCCCCTCAATCGTTGCAATGCTCCTTTCATCCTTCTTACCAAGAATGAATGCTGCTCCGCCCGCAGCTGCAGCATACTCCAGAGCATCTCCCGGAGCTCCCTGAGCGGTGTCAGATCCTATGGCAAGACCATACTCAATTTCATCTCCCTTTATGAGCCCAATTACATTTTGCATCCCTGCAGTTCCTGCTTTGCAGGCAAACTCGTAATCTGCACATCTGAGTTCGCCTTCCGCACCGATAGCCGCAGCAACTACTGTTCCAGAGGGTTTTACAGCGTATGGATGTGATTCTGAACCAATGTATATGGCACCGATCTGCTCTGGATCTATATCCGCTCTTCTTAACGCATACTTTGCGGCAGCGGTTGATATGGTAATAGTGTCTTCATCTATACTAGGCACCGATTTCTCATATACACCCAATCCTCTCTCAACATTCGCAGGATTTGCTCCCCAGAGTTTTGCGATCTCTCTCGTTTTAATCCTATTTTTTGGCACATAAGCGCCATACCCTATTATGCTGACCATGTCAATCACTTCACCTAATTAAAGGATGACATTTAAAAGCTTTTCGATTTTTGTAGGACTGTCTATCGACAAAGAACGATCAATCACATCTTTATGTTTCTCAGTCCTTTAAGTAGAAGATCTACGGACTCGGCCTTTGAGAGCACGAGCGGTATCCGTTCCATCTTCGCTATTTTTATAGCTACCGGATCCATTTCCTTGGGCCCGTGAATTACCACAACTGAGGGTTTAAGCCCCTTCACCTTTACAGCTACCATGGGGCTCCTCCCATAGGTGACCTTTGTAAATATCAATGCCCTCTCTGTCGTCCAGCCGTAGAGCCTAAGAAACTCCTCTGATTCCATACCCAGAATTGCTTTTATGGAGTCTATTACCGTATAACCGTATATCATATGTTTTGAGACCCTCGGAGGTGTCATAGTCTCCCCCCAAACAGCCTTTGTTATCGTCTCTATCTCCGTAGGTACCGAAAATTCCCTGATATCCATTATTATATCTGTGGAAAGTTCGGTGGTGAACATCCGCGAAAAGGCATGAAAAACCTGTCCGCCGTTCTTTATATCTATATGGATCAATCCCTCCACAATTTTTTTTATCGTGCCGGCACCTGGGGACTTCCTTCGCCCACCTTCGTAATCGCTCAAAACTGAAGAGGAAACGTTGAGATGATCAGCCAGATCAGTCTGAGTAATACCGAATATCTCCCTCCATTTTCTCATCGTCTTTCCTGGTTCATCGGAAAGAACGATCTCTCCTGCCATTCTCTTTGCCAGTTTTTCCTCAGAATCATCTTCCATAAAAACGCTTCTTCATCAGGATATAAAAACATTTCGTCTATTGCAATAACGCCTACAGTCATTTGGTATAAACAAGATAAATAAAGACAATGATGCCTATCACCACCAGCACATTGACCGTCACAGTCCCAATGGTGTAGAGGATATACATCCTGGTCTCTCTATCCCCTTCCTTAAAAAGCGTTATAAGCTCTTTAATCTTGGACATGACCCTATTCAACGATTATCGTGCATTCCGCTGCTATTGCTGCAATCGCACCAAGAGCGGCAAGCCACGGAGCAAGTAGCACGCCTACAGCTCCTACAGTCACCGGGATCTCCAACAGTATCTTGCCTTTATCATCCTCGATAATTATTTTGGTCACATTCCCCTCGTGTAAAATCTTTTTTACCTTCTTTACAAGACCATCAGAATCTATAACAAACTTTTCTCGCTTTCTTTGAGTTGCCACTCCACACATATGGCAGAAATTTGCTTCGTCTAAGAGTTCAGCTCCACATTTTTTACATTCTTTCATGAAAATTCCTCCTTTTTAACATATTTGTATACAGATTCAGCTGCTATTGCTCCCTCTGCGCAGGCGGTGACTATCTGAGCGAGCATATTGGAACCGGTGGTTACATCGCCCGCAGCAAAAACTCCTGGGATATTCGTGGACATATCGGGCTCCACCAAGATATATCCCTTTTCGTTCACTGAAACACCGAGATCCTGTGCAAGCTCACTGACAGGCTCCGTACCTATCTCAATGAAAAGACCGTCCGTTCTTTTTTCAACAGTTTCGCCGTCCTGATCGAATATAACGGATTCAAGCGTATTCTTCCCTTTCAATTTTTTAGGGATGGCATTGAATCCCATCTCTATCTTGTTATTATGTTCTGCTCGTTCTATCCATGTAGGCATCGCTCGCATTTTCTCTTTTCCTCGTCTATACATGAGATATACCTTTTTCGCGTACTCTGAAAGCAGGAGCGCAGAGGTTACCGCAGAGTCGCCTCCACCGATAACGCTCACGTTCATATCCTTGAAAAATGTAGCGTCACAGGTAGCACAGTATGAAACTCCTTTTCCTCTGAAAGTGTCTTCATTTGGTAATCCGAGCTTTCGTTTCTCCGCTCCTGTGGCAAATATCAGTGTTTTTCCAGAGTAACGACCATTCTCTGTGTGTACATTGAACCTTTTTTCAGTTTTCTCTATTTTTTTTACCTCAATAAAATCTATTTCCGTCAGTCCGAGCGATTGCGCGTGTTCTTTGAACTTTGTTACGAGCTCCATGCCGCCGGTCTGTGGAATCCCCGGATAGTTCTCGATTTTATAGGATTCTGAGACCTGTCCACCGGGTTCCCTTCCTATTACCAGTGTTTTCATGCCGAAACGTGTTGCATATATCCCTGCCGCGTACCCCGCGGGTCCTGATCCCACTATTATAAGATCATATTCTGTCATACCATTCGTGTGGGCCTCCATCTTTAAAGAGCTTATGGTTCTTCAAAGAGCCTTTGTGGGAAAAACTTAAATATACTATATCTAATTAATATCATGGCAAAAAAACAGATTCCATCGACAGGAATAATTCTTCTGATCGCTATTGTTGCAGGAGTGATATACGGTGCGTATAACTATATAGAAAATTCAACGATACGATTTATAGTAATTTTCATTCCGTTGATCATTGCTATCTCCGCACTGATGGGACTCAAACAGGAGTACGGTATTGCGGATAAGATCATTGAAGCGGGCTTGGTGGACAACTATGTGGAAGAACACGGGCTGGGAAACAGAAAAACATTTAACGAGTTCATTGAAAAGCTGGAGATGAGAGGCTATACAATAAATCCCGGTACAAAAGCCCAGCTTAGGAGAGAGATCGTGGATCGGTATGAAAGGGAGTATAAATGAGAACAGTTGACCTCAGAAGTGATACAGTCACATATCCCTCCCAAGAGATGATGGATGCAATAGCGGATGCCGAACTTGGCGACGATGTATACAAAGAGGATCCCACCGTCAATAAACTTGAGGAAATGGCTGCCAAAAAAATGGGTAAGGAGGCTGCACTTCTGGTCGCGAGCGGAACCCAAGGAAATCTTGCAAGTGTACTGACTCACACCTCAAAGGGTGACGAGGTAATTCTGGGATCGGAGAGCCATATATACTGGTATGAGGTCGGCGGCATTGCAGCACTGGCAAATCTTCTCGTGAGGCCGATAAAGGGAAATAAAGGTATTCTCGATCCGGAGATGATAGCGAAAGCCGTGAGGCCCAAAAATATCCATATGGCACCAACAACGCTTGTATGTATCGAAAACACCCACAATAGAGAGGGAGGCACCGTTTGGACCCCGGAACAGATAAAAAAGGTAAGAGATGTGGCAGAGGAAAATGAGCTGAAGCTCCATATGGACGGTGCGAGAATCTTTAATGCTGCAGTCGCTCAGGGGACAAAATCTGCAAAAATGACTAAATACGTGGATAGTGTGATGTTCTGCCTCTCAAAGGGACTTGCATGTCCAATAGGGTCTATCATCTGCGGCACCGAAGAGTTTATTGAAAATGCGCGTAAAAACAGAAAGATACTTGGCGGGGGAATGAGACAGGCGGGAATTATAGCCGCACCAGGTATCGTTGCACTAAAAAGTATGGTAAAGCGGCTTGATGAGGACCATAAAAATGCCCGCCTCCTCGCTGAAGGATTAAAGGATCTCGGCCTTACGATAGACCTATCAAGAGTTCAGACAAATATTGTGATCTTCCAAGTGGCAGAGAGTGAAAAATTTCTTTCCAACCTGAACAAACGTGGTATAAAGGCATCAGACTTTGGAAACGGAAAACTGAGAATGGTCACGCACTATGGAATAAAAAAAGAAGATATAGAATATGTTCTTGATACACTGCAGGTTACTCTATAAACCCTATGTATCCTGTCTCCTGATAGGGAACGACCACGCCGAGAACGTCTTCTACCGAGTTACCGCTCTTTTCTGCTATCTCTCCTATTGTTCTCTTTCCATCTACCTGTTCCAAGACACTCCTGACAAAATCATCAACACCCTCTAGAAGCTCTTCTCTTCCTACATCGCTCATTTGCCCCGCACTTTTTAGGATAGGGACTTTATCATTCCATCCCGCTAATCCTTTCTTTTCTGCGGTGTCTTTTTTCTTTTTTACTGCTTTTACCGCCTCAAAAAGCACATTTTTTTTATAATTTTCATCAAGTGGGTAAGCATCCTTCAGAAGCTCTGCTTGTGTCTCTGTCAGTTTATGAAAAATGACGGACGGATTCTGATTTAGCATCTGCTGAACATTCTTAAGGGGTTCTTCTTTTCTATGACCTTCATAAAATATTCCTGTGATGTCTCCATTTTCAAGAAAAACATATCCCTCTTCCATCTCTCCCTTTGTTATAAGAAACTCCACATATCCTTTATCTTTGACTTTTTTTAGAACCCTATTTAGATCCACAAACTCAAGTGGGGACTCCAGTACGATCTCTCCTCTG
>JAYEIH010000092.1:0-10842 GCA_034659995.1 Methanobacteriota archaeon | reverse complement strand
GTGTCATTCTACAGAGAAGGATACAAGGCAGAGACGCTGTACCCGCTTATAAATCTCAACCCAAGTGAGACGCTCTCCGGACAGGACATGGACCTCGAGTTAGGAACCACATATACATTGAATCTCAAAGAGGGATGGAACCTTATATCCATGCCGCTGGTGGTAGATGAGCTTACACCTCTGCCGGTGATCCTCTATGGTTTGGATGGAAAGTATACACGTGTAGATTACTGGAATGCTCAGACAGATGTGTACGAGGACTACAGGGTGATCCCATCCGTAGGTCATCAGAATGACTTCCATTTCATTGCGATGCATGAGGGTATCTGGATTAATATGACAGAGGATGCAAGCTTTGTGCTCTCAGGAGTGGAGAACAACAATGCAAAGAATGTACATCTATACCTTGGATGGAATATGGTGGGATATACCTTTACCTCTTCGGAGAGTATAGCCTCAGCGATAACATCGAACTACGACAAGATAAATCTAATATGGAGATGGAACGCTAACACCGATGACTATGAACTCTTTGATCCGTGGGGAAGGTTCACAAATGAGTTTACCACATTCAATCCGGGCTATGGATACTGGGTATATGCCGATGAGGAAGTCACAATAGGGGTACAGTAACTTTATAAAAGGTGAGAAAGAGGAGATACCCATGAAAAAGATGCTATGCACCACCTTGATTTTTTTTATTTTTTTAGCTTTATTTGCGGAAGTAAGTTCCACAGCACTTGTAATCAGCGTTGAGGATCCGGAGGGTTTAACTTATCCCGGAGGGGAGATAGAGTATAAGATAATTCTTGATTACACCGCTGCAGAGCGGGATGATGAGGGGCCATCTCACACCTCGTCTCCTACGTCCACGCCGCATCCAACACCGGTTGAACCTCCACCCCCACCGGAGGACAGCTCTGCATCTTCCCACGTGAACATAGGAGCAAGAACGGCCACCGTTAATCTTTCACTGGAAAATGTGCCTGCAGGATGGGATGTGCATTTTGAGTATGGATTTGAAACGTATACAATAGAGCCAGAGAGTAAACAGGAGGTCATTCTGATAGCGAAGGTTCCGCAGGACGCGAAACTGGGTGAGTATGAGATGAAGGTGAAGGTGCAATCGGACGTAGGACGTTATGATTCTCTGAAGCTTGAGGCAGTGATTGTGGAGAAGGATATAGAGGTAGTGAGTATCCAAGGCTCTCCGCAGGATCCGAAGGATGGTGAGACCGTAAATATCATGGCACAGATAAGAAACAACAGCTCTGAGGATATGGACATCAGGACGAGACTCCTTGTGGATTACAATACCGTGGATAAACAGACTGTTGCCATACCGTCAGGAGAGACAAAAAGCGTGGTATACAAATGGAAAGCGGTGGAAGGGACGCATAAAGTAGGAGTTCATGCCGAAGAACTTCCACGAGAGCCCAATAAAGATAATAACGTAAAATATATCAGTATGAATGTGATTAAACTTCCTATTGGGGAAGCGGATGCACTTTTCGAGAAGGCCAATGATTATTACTACAATGGCGAGTTTGCAAAGGCAAAACAGTATTACAACTCAGCAAAAAAACTCTATGAGCAGATACCAAACGAGGATAGGATACATCAGTGTGACCTGATGATAGCAAACTGTAACAAATATCTGGAAGCCGCAGCCCTGATAAACCAGGCCGAGGATGCATTTGAAAATGATGACTGTTCAAAGGCCAAGGACCTGTACGATCAGGCTATCTCAATTTATGAGGGACTGAATGACACCGTTAGGATGGAGGAAGCCAAGAGCAGGTTGGATGAGATAAAAGAGGCATGCGCACCACCACCACCTACAACGACACCACCTCCACCTCAAAAATCTTTCTGGGACAAGAATAAGAAACCTCTGGCAGCCTTAATCATAGTGGCATTACTATTGTTCCTGTATTTCATGAATACGGCAAAGAAGAGAGAAGAAGAGAAAAGAGAAATGAAAAAGACCAGGCCTAAAAAGAAGCCGTTAGTGAAAGCGAAAACAGAAGAAAAGAAACCGAAAGAGAAGCCAAAGAAAAAAGTCCCTAAAAGTGAGAAAGAAAAACTTTTGAAGCTCCACAACGGCACAAAGAAGATACTCAAAACATTCACTCCGGATTATATACAAGATAATATTGAGGAAGCTGTGGATGTGTACTCCGTACTCGTCAAAGAGAGGAATGATATGAAACGCGGAGTGGATCCGGAGATGGAGAAGGAGATAGAAGAAAACATAAAAAAGATAGAGGAGAGGATCTTCAGTCAACTTTAATCTCTTTCCTTTCAATTCTTAAATGTTACAAATATAGTGCAATGGTGATATCATGAAAAAGAAAAAGGTAGATGTTGGTAAAGCCAACATCCAGGTGTTGGGCGTTCTGGTTCTAATAGTTTTTCTATCCGCATGTATAGAGTCTCCAACAGGAGAAAAAACGGTAACAGAGAGGACGGTGCCCGCAACTGAGGATTACGGTGAGTATGAGGAAGAGTACCAAAAAGAAATGGATGAGATCAGAGGAAGTTTTTTGGAAGGAGAAACGGACGGTAAAGTAGCCGTACTCAGGATATATGGGATACTGGATGTGGAGGATCTCCTCCCGATAATGAAAACGCTCAGAGAAATTGAAGAAACTGATGCCAAAGGAGCTATTTTATGGATAGACTCCCCCGGCGGGAGTGTGGCTGCAGTGACGCAGATAACATATGAAATTCTGCGGTTCAAAGAGAAAAAACCTATTGTAGCATACATAGGGGGTTATGGTGCCTCGGGAGCCTACTACATATCCTCTGTCTGTGATAAAATTGTTGCACGAGGGGATGCCACCGTTGGAAGTATAGGCGTTATCTACGTTCATGTGGATGCTTCGGAGTATTACGGACAGTTTGGGTACAAACTGGAGATCATAAAGACCGGCAAGCATAAAGATGCGGGTGCAGACTGGAGATCGCTTACAGAGGAGGAGAGAAGTGGAATTGAGGCCTCTGTTTCCGATGCGTATAGTCGGTTCATTTTTACGGTGGCCAAAGGGAGAGGCTTGAGCTATGATCATGTGGAGAAGTATGCGGATGGTTCGGTATGGGATGGTAAGGACTGTCTCAACGCGGAACTTATAGATGCTCTTGGAAACTTTGATACAGCCATAAAGGAGATAAATGCCCTTACGGGTCTTAAAAACCCAGAAATTATTTTTATTGAGGAAGAGTCCGCAGAGGAAGATTTTGATACTTCAGAGAGCTGGGAATCATTGAGATATCAGCTGCCCTCAACTCTGAGGGAAGAGGACTAAGCCCAACCAAAAATATTTATACTATGAGGATCCAGTTGTGTTATGTTGGGCTCATTGGAGAAGGAAATAATGGAGATTGTATGGGAAGATAAAGAGGTCGATGCACGGCACGTTCAGAGTGTTATCAAAAAAAGGAGAAAGATAGCATATACCACGGTGAATACCGTTTTATCGAGGCTTGTGGATAAGAAGCTTCTCAAGGCGAGGAAGATAGGATCAAGGGGTGGATTTAAGTATATTTATTCTTCCATGGATACAAAAGAAAGATACGAGAAAAAAGTTATCGATGCCACGCTTAGTAGGCTTTTAAAAAGCTTTGGCGGAACAACAATAAAATATTTTTCAGAGAATTTAAATTTATCAAAAGAAGAGGTAAATGTGCTGAGGAGAAAGTTGGAGGAACTCAAGGATGAATAGTCTTCATTTGATACTGTACTATATACTTCTTACAGGAGTAATATTTCTTGTCAATGAGCTGCTTATACTGGTCTACGATCCGTCCATCCGTACAAGAAATAGGATTCATAAACTAACCATGATCTCGTTTTTTGCCGTGTTTTTCATAGTTCCTTTCAAAATAATCCAGGGCTTATTAATTCAGGGTTCTCAAATTATAAAAAAAGATTCCGTTATAATATTGGCGGATAAAGTAGACTATATCACAGCGTATACGACATTTGCTCGTCTGACTGCTCTATTAATTTTTATCGCATTTTCTATTTCTCTTTTCATAATTTTCTTCGATAACAAACTCATTTACAAACTTTACAACCTCCATTCCTCTAAGAACGAGGAAATAAAGAAGAAAGTTCGGGAAGTAGCAGCCGAGGTGGGGGTAAACCCACCTGAGATATACTCGGCCGCCAATTCTTTAGATGTTTTTGCCTTTGGTCTAAAACCTAAACTCGCGCTGGGCGAGGAATTTATGAAAATATCTACGGATAAAGAGTTCAAAATTGTCTTGAAACATGAACTCTGGCATATTAAGAACAGGGATCTTTTGACAAAGGCTCTGAGTTTGCTTTTGAGGATATTCTTCTTTTACAACCCCGTTATCTTCATGTTGACGAGAAAAATAGAAAAAGAATCAGAGTACATGGCGGATCTTTTTTCCGTGAAGACCAAAAAGGAAAAGAGGACATACATCAAGCTAATGTTGAAATTAAACTCTATAAATAGTTTTAGAATTTCTTCAAACCCTGAAGCCTCTAATATTTTTCCCATGGACTATCCGGGAATGCGGATCAGACTGGACAGAGATTTCCCTTCGAAGAGAATAGAAAATCTGTTCAAGATAAGGAAAAGTAAAAAATTTTTGTCGATAGCCTCTTTGTTTTGTACCGTTTTTTTGATGGCTGCAGGTATATCTCTTGGTAATTCTTTGGCACGGGAGAATGGATTGGACTCAGGTTCCAGGACGCTGTATTTTGATACCGGAGCTTACTCTATGGATACGACGATAATGAAAGAACAGGAGTATATTTTTATCCACAAAACTGATTTCAAAATTAGTAAAAATGAAATAGAAGGCAAAATTGAGAGGTTGGAATACAAAACTGGTAGATGTGAACTTTTGGTGCTTTCCAAGGATAAAGAATTCTCCAAAGAAACGCAAAAATGCTTGGATAATTTAAAGCAAGACTTAATGGATCATTCTTCTTTTACGTTCAATACCGGTGCTATGGAGCTCTCCGAAGGGAGTTCTAATTTGAAAGAGCTTGGAGATAAGCTGATAGATGCCAACGCCACAATGGACGCCAACGCCACCCTCAACACCAACTCAACAATAGATGCCAACGCCACAATGGACGCCAACGCCACCCTCAACACCAACTCAACAATAGATCTCAACGCCACAATGGATGCCAACGCCACCCTCAACACCAACTCAACAATAGATCTCAACGCCACAATGGATGCCAACGCCACCCTCAACACCAACTCAACAATTATAACCGATAATTAATTGTCACCCATCGATCAGTGCCTTCAGGATATCATAGTCCCGTATGATTCCCACCACCCTATCGCCATCGTCTATGACAGGCATCTGTTCTATATTGTATTTTCTCATTTTTTTTGCACATAATGTGATACTTTCATCCGGGCTGACGGTAATCACTTCCTTTGTCATATATTCTTTTACAGGCTTTTTTGGGAGTTTCAATGTTCTCATGCCCACGTAAAGGGTGCTTGTAGTTTCCCATTCCCATTCATCCTCTCCGGATACTGTCATATCCTTTTTTTTCATCTCATTTATAACTTCCCCTGCATTTATCAGGTCCTCCATATCAATCATCCCGGATATTTTCCCATGGTCATTGAGTATTACGGCAGATAGGCTCTTCAAATGACCCATAATTTTCAAAACTACGTTTAAAGGTGTTTCCTGCCAGATTGAGGCAAGTTTTGTTTTTGTGTACTTTTTACATGGTTCGTTTATACTCAGTTTAAAAACACCTCTTTTCACTATGTCATCTATTCCTATCGTACCTACCAATTTTCCATTTTTAACGACGGGAAGAGTTCTAATCTTTTTGTCTATGAAAACCTGGCAGGCCTTTTTTATGTCGTCATTAGAGCTTAGTTTGATGGGATCTCTGTCTATCAGTAATGCCAGTTGTTCTTCCTCAGGATTGTTAAGAAGATCGTTTAGAGATACAATTCCCAGCAGTTTTTTATTTCCTTTTTTTACAATTGGCAGAGTGGATATATTACGTTCCTGCATAATCTTCAGGACATCTTTTCTTCTTCCGGGAACCACACCGCATACTGCCTTTTTATTCATTAGAGTATCTACAAGCATTTTCTCACCTGAAATTATATCTTCCTTACTTTAAGATGCAATGAAGAGATTTTTATAGTTTTTGGTCTTATGTAGCATATGGAACTGAGAAAAGTGCAGGTTACCGGTGGAGGAACGTATATAATATCTCTCCCTAAAAAATGGGCTAAACGACATAAATTAGGGAAGGGAGACTCATTGAGAGTAGAAGAAAGAAACATGGGTATTTTTTTAAGCCCTAAAAAAGAGAAGGTCAAAAAGAGTGCTGTCATGACGCTCACGGACAATGTGAGACAGGAAATTACCGCAGAGTACATGTGCGGTTATGATACCGTTCGTGTTACCTCTGAAAAAGATATAGACCACAAATATAGAAAAAAGATCAAAGAAGCTCTCAAGAGTCTTTCAGGGTATGAAATAGTTGACGAAAGACCTAGAGAGATTGTGATATCCAATCTTTTAGATCCTTCTGAGCTTCCGACCAAAAAGGCAATGAGGCGACAGTTTTTTGTAATGAACTCTATGCAGAAAGATTTTTTAGAATCTTTTTTGAACAATGATCCCACTCTTGCCGAAGATGTTGTTCAGCGGGACTCTGAGGTGGATAAGCTCTATTTTCTCATTGTTAGGCAGTTGAGAACGGCGGTTATCGATACAAATTTTGCCGAAAAAATAGATGTTACACCTCTGGATTGTTTGGATTTACGAATAGTGACCAAAAACATTGAGCAGGCGGCCGACAACGTTGAGGAAAATTGTATAAACTTTGAAGAAATAGATTATTCCTCCTTAAATCCAGTGATTTTCGAGTATATGGAAAAAATGAGTAACCTCCTTATTATCATATTTCAGGGGTCACAGCATGCTCTGGAGAAAAAGGATTATAAAAGAGCAGAGAACGTTCTCACCATGAAAAACGACCTGAAAAGAATGAAAAAGAAGCTTGATGAGAGCATCCTCAAGCTGAAAACTAAGGATTCCATATATATGGGCAACATAGTTGAAAATATGGCAAAAATTGGACAGTTGGGCATAGACATAGCCGATATAGTTATAAGGCCCGAGGAATACTGAGAGTATGCGTTATCTGATTACCACTCCTGTCTCACGCCAGTACGACGGCATGTGGGAGGTAGAGTGGGCTCTCCAGGGAAAGTTGAAAATGAAAAAAACCTCTTTCAAAGGTCTTTTCTTTGTCAAAACGGATAAGGACGCTTTAAAACTCATAAATGATTATGAGACTACAGCCATCTGTAGGGTGATTCCGCTGGAGCTCGTTGTAAAGACGGATAAAGATGCGATAACTGAGAAGGCCCTCGCTCTTGCCAAAAGGAGGATAGAAAAGGGAGAGACCTTCGCCGTGCGGTGCAAGAACAGAGGGGAGAAGCTTGACAGCCAAAAGCTCGAGAGAGAGCTCGGGGAGAAGATACTGAACACAGTAGACAATTTAAAAGTGAACCTTGAATTTCCCCAAAAAACGGTGAAAATAGAGGTATTTGGGAAGGAGACGGGCCTATCCATTCTTGAGGAGGGAGATATCCTGAAAAAAGAGGTCGTAGAGTGAGAAAAATTTCTTTTTAAAGTTTGCGTTCTTTTAAAACTGGATAAACCGATTGTTTTGCCCAAACATATCGAAAAGCTTTTATTTGAAGAGTTTATAGTATTATATAGTGATTTTTTATGAAAAATGGATACATGAGAAAAATTTTGAGTGTGGATCTTAGTGAAAAACGTGCAAATACAGAGCCTATAAACGAGGAGGTTGCAAAAAAGTACATCGGTGGAAAAGGATATGCCCTCTATCTTTTACATCAGATATTAAAGGAGAAAAAAGATATAGATGCCCTTGGGGAAGAGAACCCTCTGATATTTGCCACGGGCCCTGGTACGGGCGTTGTTGGCTTTCCTTCCCCCGGAAGATACCATGTAATGGCAGCTAAGGCTCCGTTAACAGGATCCATAGGAAGCGGAGACTCAGGAGGAAGCTGGGGACCCTCTCTGAAGTTTGCAGGTTTTGATGCCATAGTGGTAAAAGGAAGCTCAGAGGAGCCCGTTTATCTTGATGTTGCAGATGGCAAGGCAGAACTGAAGGATGCATCCGGTTTGTGGGGTAAAGATACATTTGACACATGCAGAACTCTAAAAAAAGGGAAAAACGCCAGTGTGGCCTGCATAGGGCCTGCAGGAGAAAATAAAGTTCTAATGTCGTGCATTATGAATGATGAGCACAGGGCAGTAGGAAGAGTAGGGCTTGGTGCGGTTATGGGGTCTAAAAACTTGAAGGCCATTGTTGTTTCCGGGAATAATAAGGTGGAAGTAGCAAAACCCGAGGAGTTTAAGAAGATCTCCAAAAACTGCCTCAAAAGAATAAAAGAGAATGCCGTTACAGGGGAAGGGCTTCCGGCGTATGGTACCGCATCTCTTGTGAATATCATAAACGAAGTAGGAGCCTTGCCCTTTAAAAACTGGCAGACAGGATATAACGAAGAGGCAGATAAAATAAGCGGAGAAACAATGAGCAAGGAGTACTTAATTAAAAAGAACGCATGTTGGGGCTGCACCATTGCATGTGGGAGAGTCACGAAGGTAGAGAAGGGGCCATACCAGATAGAGCACTCAGAAGGACCCGAATATGAGTCCGTCTGGGCTCTGGGAAATGATACAGGGGTGATGGATCTTGGTGCGGTAATAAAGGCCAATGATCTCTGCGATAAGCTGGGACTGGATACAATCACAATGGGTTCCACGATAGCATGCGCCATGGAGCTCAATGAGAAAGGGCATATAGATGAGGGAGAGCTGCAGGGAGTGGACCTCAGATTTGGTAATGCCGCTGCAATGGTGGAACTGGTAGAGAAGACGGCGTATAAGAAAGGATTTGGAGCGTATTTAGCTCTTGGTTCCAAGAGATTAGCTGAGAAATTCGGTGCTCCCGAGCTGTCCATGAGTGTCAAAGGTCTGGAGATGCCGGCATATGACCCCAGAGCTGTTAAAGGTATAGGGCTGAACTATGCAACATCTAACAGGGGCGGATGCCACGTTACAGGATACACCATTGCTCCCGAGGTCGTAGGAATTCCGGAAAAGATAGATCCGCTCGTGACGGAAGGGAAAGCTCAGTGGGTGAAGGTTTTCCAGGACCTGACCTGCGTTGTTAATTCTACGGTGAACTGTTTATTCACGACATTCGCAATGGGTGCGGGGGACTATGCAGAGCTTCTCTCAGCTGTAACGGGCTGGGATTTCAGTGAAGAAGAGATAATGAAGATAGGAGAGAGAATTTACAACCTGGAAAGAGTCATTATAAACAAGTATGGCTTCGATGGCAAGGATGATACACTGCCGAAGCGTCTCTTAGAGGAGGAAATGCCGGAAGGCGCTGCCAAAGGGCATACTGCAGACCTGGACAAGATGAAAGAGGAGTACTATGAGCTCCGCGGATGGAAAAACGGAAAACCCACCGAGGAAAAACTGGAGGAATTGGGGATAGAACTCTAATTTCTTTTTTTTCTTTCTTTGTTTTAATTGAGATCTCTGTTCCTAAAAGGGAAAGTAATAAAAAGATTAAAAATTATCAATTCTATATGAGCATGAAAACCGAGGTTAAGGACATAAAGAATCATTTAATTGAAATTTCAAGGAAGATAGACGATCTTATCTATGAAAGAGAGATTGCTGCAACAATGAAACTTTCAGAGGACTCTCTATCAGATTTTTTTGAGGACGAACCTGACCTGTACGAAATGAGAGATTTAAAGGTACGATACAGATGAAGGGAAAACTGGTCCTTGTGCCTTTTCCTTTTACCAATTTAACAGCTGCAAAGCTGAGACCCGCATTGGTGCTTTACGAAGGAGAAAAAGATGCTGTTCTTGCGTTTATATCCTCAAAAACCCCATTCGAATCATCAGACACGGAGATATTAGTAACACAAGGTCATCCAGGGTTTAAAAAGACCGGCTTAAAAAGAGACTATGTCATACGACTTGATAAGATTGCAACCGTATTGAAGGAGTTAATTGTGGGAGAACTCGGGGAACTCGATGAGAAGCTAAAGCAAGAGGTAAATAAAAAATTGGAAAAGACACTATATCTATAATGGTATCTAAGGATGGAAAAGCTGGCGGAGTTAGAAATAGAACTCCAATTTCTTTCCTCATTTTTTGATATTATCTCGTTAATTAATAACTTGCTGTGTTGCATAAATCACAAAGGCTAAGGCTTTATGGTCAGATCATAAAACACACAAAACTTTTTTTCCGTGCGCAATCAGAGATTCTGCGATTTAAATCATCGAAAACAGAAACCTACACAGGCGCAGGCTGTGCAGGAAGCTCACATGAGAGCCTCATGTGAGCGTTTATCGGAGACAACTTCTTTAGTGATTAGTGACTCATTGGAAATGGACGTAGGTCACTCAGACAGACGTAGGCAGAGCCTACGTCCAAGTGGATCTACGTCGATCTATGATGATAATTGGGATCACGAAATCGAAGCAATGAAAAAGACAAATGTGGAAGATCACTCAAATATCCAAAATCCTTCATTGCATTCACCGCGTTTCTAAAAACAGGTAGAGGGAGGGATTGTTAGATCGAATTGTGTAACCATACAATATAGCCAACTGTGTTGCATAAATCACAAAGCTCTGCTTTGCGATCAGATCGCAGAACCAAGCTTCTGCGATTTAAATCACCGAAAACAGAAACCCGCACAGGCAAAGGCTGTGCAGGAAGCTCACATGAGGGG
>JAYEIH010000091.1:0-10853 GCA_034659995.1 Methanobacteriota archaeon | reverse complement strand
CATCAGTAAGTCTATCGTCCATAGGCTGTTTGAACTCATAGTACGAGAAGACAGGACCCTCTGTTATGTACGTTCTTTCTTCAACGTTTACAACAGCAAGAACCCTGAATACTCTTCCGACTCCTTCCTCCAGTACCCGTCCTGAGTTTGTATCTGTGTGAACGTCAGCAATAACCTCTACAGATTTATCTGTCTCTGATTCCACTGCTTTTTCAAAGGTGCATAGTTTCTCCAGTGTCTCACCGATATTCCATATCGTTTCGTACTCTTCCCTGGTAAGTGGTTTGTTCTCGAGTTCTTTTTCTGAAATCGTTGCGAGTGTCAGCAACAGTTCTTCCAGATCTTCCAGTTTCGTTCTGTACTCATCCAGCAGTAACCCCCGTTCCTCAAGTCCTTCTCGCGTCATTTTCGCCAACGAGGCGAGCCGTGCGTAGAGATGCGGCTGCGGTTCGACATATCCTTTGGTCAGCTCCGGTTGAGTGGGCATTGCCGTTGCCGCGTACGTGTAGCTCTGTTTTGCATAGAGTATTGTATCATGCCTGAGCTCGGTCCAGGATCCCAATCCTGTGAACAGCTGTTTCCTCGCCCATGCGCTGTTCTGCATAAATGCGGGGTATCCTTCCTTTTTCTCCTCGAGCAGCGGGAGCAAACTGTAGAGCCAGTTCCAGTAAAGGTTCTGCGTCCAGTCCTTTTCTGTCAGCGAGGAAAACTCGGTACGAAGTTTTTCCATCTGCTCATCGTACTTTATGTACTCCGTATCCCCTTCCTCTTCCAAAATATCCAACGCTTCCTCGGAGCCAAGAACGGCAAGAACATCCAAGCCCCGTGGGAATCCTCTTATTGGTCCCGCCTGCGAAGGTACCAGAGTAAACGGTTTACCGCTTCCCGTATACTGCAGAACTTTATCATAGACAAGCTGCTGGAACATATACGAGTCAGGAATAAACCGCTGCCCCATGAATCGGAGTCCCTTGGTGACATCTTCGTGGTTCTCAGTATCATAGACAAAGGATGAGTTTATCCTTGGATCTCTGTACTGCTGTGCCACTGCAATGAATTTATCGAGCTTTGCATTGATATCACCTACAAGCTCTCCATAGACTTTTTGAATGATAGCTTTATACTCATATACATTGAGATCATCAGTTTTTCCGACAAAAAATACCGTCGGCTCGTAGATTCTATCCCAGAGCTCCATATCTTCTTCGTTCATAGATGATACAATAAGTATCGCCTGTCTCGTCTCTTCTCGTCCTTGCTCTATTGCTTCCTGCGTTTTTCCAGGCTTCAACCTAAACATGATCCGTCCGTACCACATCATTGCTTTGAAGTATCGTTTCAACTCTTCGGATCGTGTGTAGTGTCCCCGCGGTACGTACTGGGAGTAGTCTTCCCTATAACCAAAAATAGGCGATGAAACAAAGCCTTTATGCTGTTTTATCAATGAGAGTTCTTTGTTAACTTCCTCTTCTACTATACTCGGGACCTCGTAACCTGGATCGAGCAATTTCATGGCAACGGCAAAAAACGCCACGTTTTTCCGTGCTGCTTCCTTAATTTTCCCTTCAGATGAGTTGCACTGTTCCATAGATGCATCGATCATTGAGTGAGTAAGCGTCTCCAGATCACCGATAAATCTCCCTGTCTCAACGATCCTCAGTGTGTAGTCATAGAGAATGTGATATGTATGAAGTATCGAGTCTGTGGTAACAAATATAGGCGTATTTGATTCTTTACACTGCTTATACTCCTCGTAAAACTGCTTGGACTGTCCGGGAATAATAACAAAACCATTCTCTTTTAGAAGGCTCTTCTGATCCTCGGTGAGATAGAAGTTCTCCATATTGTCTGGTGTGAACTTGTACTCCTCCGTGTGAGGTGTGACATTAACTGTATACGGTTTGTATGGCGCGAATCCCTGTTCCACAACTATCTCAGGAGATGTCGTCTCTCCTGGAGGTCCAGGTGGTGTTTCTGGCGTCTCTACAGGTACCTCCGTTTTCTCAGGCTCTTCCTCGGAGATACATCCGGCAAGTACAATTCCTATTATAAACATCACAGCTATTTTTTTCATGCAAAAGCTATAAATCTTCAGATATAAAAGCTTTTCTCTAAGCTTCAAGATGTATTGAAGCTATATTCTCCAATGGTGTTTTACTTTCATATCTTTCAATAAGATAGAGATAACTGAAACATACTATAGAGAATACCATCTTTTCGCATATCGAGAACGGCGGCCAAGAGATCAGATATACTCTATCGTGCTCGGAGGTTTCGGCGTGATATCGTAGACCACTTTGATAACCTCGGGTATTTCCTCAAGTATCCTGTCTCTCATCGTTTCCAGTGTTTTCCATGGTACCCGCGTTGGCGACGCGGTAAGCGCGTCTTTTGATTCCACACAACGTACCGCAATGATACTGCCAAAGATTCGTTTTCCGTCTCGCATGCCTGTGGCCTTATCTGTGAGCAGCACGGCAAGGGTCTGGAATGGATCCAGAGGTAAGAGTTCCTCTTCCACGATTTTTGTTGCCTTTCGCACCATTGCTACTCTTTCTGGCGTGACCTCGCCGATAACCCTGCAGAGAAGTCCCGGGCCGGGGAAGGGAATCCTGTTCCATAACGATTCAGGAAGTTTAAGTGCCTTTCCCACCGCACGGACCTCGTGTTTGTAGATGTCCTTCAACGGCTCGACGATGGTCAGACCGTATTTTGTGGGATCGATGCCTATCTGTTCCAGCACGTTGTGCTGTGTCTTGATACCTCCTTTCGTCTCCTTAATATCGGCGGCGATGGTCCCTTGGATGAGGTATTTGGCATTGAGCTCCTTCAATGACCTTCCAAGAACGGTATAGAATGTGTTTCTGAAAGCCTCTCGCTTCTCCTCGGGATCGGTAAGGCCCTTGAGATTATCAAAAAACTTATTTTGTACATCGAGCACAGTGACATCAAGCCCGCCCTCTCTAAACATGGACGCCACCTGTTCCGCTTCATCCTCCCGCATCAATCCGTCATCGACAAAGAGCACCGTAAGATCATCCAAAACGGTATCTGCAAGAAACGCACAAACCGTGCTGTCTACGCCTCCGGACGCTGCAACGACCGTTTTTCCTTTGATAGACGCCAGTTCTTCCTGCTTCTTTTCAATATATTCCTGTGGATTAAACATGCAGTTTCTTGGAGTGGGCGTATATAATAGTTTGTGTAGGTGAAATTTTATGCATAATAAGAGGGCGAAAATGAAGGGTAGATTCATCAAAAGGTATCATGTAGTAGATTCTATCCATAGTATTCTAATTTTTTGAGGATCAGTTATCTGAAAGTTCACAAGAGTTCTAATATGTACATCGACTTTTGTTTTATCTTTTTCGTGTTCCTTGATGTCAATAAATAATCGTTCTCCCGTTTCATCATCGACCTTGTAGGTCCAGATACCCACACTTTTGTCTATAATAACAATGTCCTCAAATGGCGTAAGTTTTTTTATCGGCGGCATCCTTCGCATCATTGCCCTGTTTTTCGTGAGTTATATATGAGTTGGGACTCTACCCCTTTTCATCATTCAAGAAGTGCACGCCTTATATAGATGCTACGGCTAGGAAGGGGCAACCTTTTTATACCTCTCTGCATAGCGGTATTAGAGAGTGCTGCGTACCCAAAATTGAGTCGGTGATTTACCATGGTATATATCACCTCCTTTAACCTCATTGGTGCCTCAATGGGTAAAACGTAGCACTCTTCTTTTTCCCAAGTTCTTTTGCCCGGGCAGGTGTTGAGGGCTTCCACTGTGCTTCTTTTTATTGAGTTGGAAAACTGCATCACACAGTTATAGGAACAATCATCCCAAAACCTTTTATCTTCTTGTTCTCTATATATATACAATGGAAGAATTCAACGAAGCCTATCTCGATGAGGTAAAAAAGGATCTGCTCCGGAAAATAGAGAAAATAAAGGTATACACTGAGAGTAGAGACGTCAAAAAGATTATAAACTCCGCAGAAACCCTTGCAAAACAGGAACGACCATCGCTCAATGCAAGAGCGGGGTCGATCTTCGCATCACGCCTTTTACTTACCGCCGTAATAGAAAAGATGAGGGAAGGGAAAGAGGGAAAAAAACAGATGGAGCTCGAGCGAATAGCATATGATTTCAAAGAGCTGAGCATGGCGGGGGCTCATGGAGGTCCTATTGTTGGCCTTATTGCATATCTTACACGGAAACTTACGGATATTTTTACAGGAGAACGAATCTTCAAGGAAAAAGTTGGAAAACTGGCCCTGAAAACCCTGGAATCAGCGAGAATCTCGGAAGAGTATGAGGGAGAGCTTAGGAAAATAATAAAAGAAAGGGTAAAGCGGACCTTTTAGTTCCTTCATAGTTCTTAACAGAGCCATTTTCACCATCCAAAATCTTCATCATGAAAAGTCATGGTTGTATATGAGATTACCCTCACTGAATATTTCCAATTTGCCTTTGTTATGAGTTATTTTAACTGTCCAGGTATCTCCCTTTCTTAGGTGAGAATTGGTTTCTATCTCTGGATTTATTTCTTTTTCATTGAACCTAAATGAGAGATCTTCCTTGTTTACTACTGAAGAACCTTCATTTGTTATTTTTAAAGTTATTTCGGTATCATTTGAAGAGAGAAGTTTTATTTCCAAATTTGATAACGTCTGTTCGGTTCGGAGACTACTGATCTCTCCCTGATCAAACAATCCTTCTATGATTACAATAATGGAGATAACAACAATGATGGTTGCAACGGCTGCATACAAAAGACCCGCATTTTCCATAGGATTTTCCCTGTGCATATATAGAGCTCTTTTCCAGGATTAATAAGGTTTTTGTATTCACTTCTCAGTTAATTCTTTTCAAAAGCAATTACATGCTGTTCGACTGTCAAGAAGAAAAAATATTCGTACTCAACATTCAAAATCATAGACCCTAAGAGAAGATCGGCATTCGGGTTTTGCATGTAAATATTACTCAAGTAGGAATCTAAAATCAATTTTTAATTTTGCTTTGCATGTAGGATAGATAAGTGCCCGCCCCCTGCATACCTTTGACGTCGAATCGATTGCAGTGTATCGTACGTGTCTTTACGTTTTTAACTTTCCTCCGGCTCAATGAAAACTACCGGAATTTGCCAAGGAGGATCAGTTACAAATGGAACGAGTCCACTTCCACCAGGACCCACCCCACAGAGAAATACAATAGAAAGGGCGATAATTATTATTTGATAGTTTATTATTTTCCTGTTTCGCTGATTTTCCTCTCCAGAAGGGCATAAATTCTTGCTTCTATAACTCCGTCTATCATTTCTTTTATCTCTGCCATTGTTTTTGTGTTTTGATTCTTCTTTGATTGATGGTCTGATCTTTTTATTGTTGAGTTTAGTCATACCAAGAGTTAGATCTTGGCGAAATAATTTCCGTACTCTACAGTCTATGATTTTGAAGAAAAGATATTTATACGAGAGGGCAGATCAACTACAAAGTGCGGTCTTAAGGAGTAAGTGTTTACCGGTAAATTTACACGAAAATCCCGACAGTCCATTTCACTCTTCGGAGAACATTCTGCAATGCTCTCAGACCCATTGAGAGCGTAAATACGGGCCGATCTCCCATTGTGAGAGAAAATACATCAATGAGGTGTGGGAATCGAAGAACGCGGGTATGATTGAAAGCTTTATTAAGGACTATACCCATAGTAACATAGAGATAGGAGATGAGAACCCCTCCTAACTCTATTCTAATAAGAGTATAGAAAGAGAGGGCTTCATAACGCTTTAATGGAGCCGAGGGAGGGATTCGAACCCTCATAAACCAGATCTGCAGTCTGGCGCATAACCACTTTGCTACCTCGGCATTAGAGTAACTGAGAATTTTTTATTATAAAAGTCTTTTGGTCGGGGCAAAAACCTTTTTAAATGTGAAAACATAAAATAGGGTACTAAGATACAGATTTAGGCAGAAAGTTTATATATAAAGGAAGGAAAATAGTGTTAAAAGATATGAGAGTAGAGGTAAGATGATCTATATGGAGGGAATATCGTGAAAACTCTCGTTGAGAATGCAGTCCAAAGGGCTGAGGAAGAAGAAATTGAAACTGGAATGGAAGAAGAAAGGTATGATTACAGTGATGAAGATCTGAGAGACATCTTAAAACGGGCTCAGGCACGCATAAAGGTAGTGGGAACGGGAGGGGCAGGGTGTAACGCAATTCAAAGGCTTTTAGAAGTCGGCATAGAGGGTGCGGAGGCAATCTCAGTTAATACAGATGCTCAGGACCTGCTCAGCAAAAATGCTACTAAAAGGATTTTAATCGGTAAAGACGTGACAAAAGGTCTTGGAGCTGGTAACGACCCAAGACTTGGTGAAGAAGCTGCTAAAGAAGATGAGAGACTTATTAAAGACGCGTTGGAAGGATCTGATATGGTTTTTGTAACCTGTGGGCTCGGAGGCGGTACAGGTACCGGTTCAGCACCTATTATCACAGAAGTTGCTAAAAAAACCAAGGCATTAACAGTTGCCATAGTAACGGTACCCTTCACGGTAGAAGGCATACGAAGACAGAGAAATGCAGAAAGAGGATTGGAAAAACTACGAAAAACTGCAGACACGGTAATTGTTATACCCAACGATAAACTCCTGGAAATGGCACCGGGGCTACCAATATCCGCAGCATTTAAGGTTTCGGACGACATTTTAATCCGAGCTGTGATGGGAATAAGCGATCTCATAACAAAGGCAGGTATTGTAAATCTGGATTTCGCGGATGTCCGATCTGTAATGAAGGACGGTGGAGTTGCCATGATAGGCCTTGGAGAGAGTGACACCGAAAATAGAGCGGTAGAGGCCGTAGAAGAGGCGCTGCACTCTCCACTGATAGATATCGATATCTCCGGAGCCACCGGGGCTCTTGTAAATGTAACAGGATCATCGGACATAAAACTGGAGGAGGCTGAACGAGTGGTAGAAATTATCTCTAACGAGCTTGATCCGGAGGCGCAGATAATCTGGGGTGCGCAGGTAGACGAAGAGCTAAAAAATGCCCTCAGGGTAATGGTCGTTGTATCTGGTGTCAGCTCCCCGTACGTATTAGGTCCAAAGCGATCGGAGATGTATGTAGGCGAGGAAGGAGAGAAATTTGATCTCGGTATAGACTTCCTATAAGGTGAATATAATGAGCGTTCAAGGAAAACTTTTAAATTTTATCAAAAGCAGTAGGAGAGTTTGGAGATTGTCTAGAAAGCCCAATAAAACAGAGTATTCGCAGACTTCTAAAATCACAGGAATAGGTATGATCCTGATAGGTGGTCTAGGATTCTTAATAATGCTCATAGCCGAAGTAATACTAAGATATGCGTGATTTCAATGGATGAGCGAGATTCTAAGGTTTTTACAGTAAAAGTTACGATTAATCAAGAAAAAAACGTGGCTTCTATGATGGAGGGTGCAGTAAAACATAAAGGGATAAAGGTTTTCTCGATACTGGCCCCGGCACCGTTAAAGGGCTATATCTTTCTTGAAGCAGACGATGTGGGAGCCGTGGAAGAAGCCATCCAGGGAATTCACAACGTTCGAGGAATACTTGACGGCGAAGTACAGTTAAATGAGATCGAACATTTTCTAGAGGCAAAACCTACGGTGACAGGGATCGAAAAAGACGATATCATTGAGATTATCGGCGGTGCGTTCAAGGGAGAACAGGCCAAAGTAATACGGGTTGATGAGTCAAAAGAGGAGCTTACCGTAGAACTCCTGAGTGCTGCAGTCCCGATCCCTATAACTGTTAAAGGCGATTATGTACGAATGATCAAAAAGAGGTGAAACAATGGGTAAAACAACACTGGAAAGTTTAGTAGACGGAGGACAGGCTTCGGCAGGTCCGCCCCTAGGTCCGGCACTTGGTCCTATGGGGGTCAATATAGGAGAAGTCATAAAGGAAATCAACGAAAAAACAAAGGGTTTTGAAGGAATGAAGGTGCCCATCAAGGTTATAATAGATGAAAATAAAAAATTTGAGATTGTTGTGGGAACACCTCCTACTTCATCCCTTATACTCAATGAACTCGATCTCAAAAAGGGCTCTCATGAACCGGGATCAGAGGTTGTTGGAGATCTTAGTATAGAGAAAGCTTTAAAAATAGCAAAGATGAAAGGGGAAGGAATGCTTTCTGGAGATAAAAAAAGTGCTGTAAAACAAGTCCTGGGAACCTGTCTTTCTGCCGGTCTCACAGTGGAGGGTAAGGATCCACGAGAAGTAACAAAGGAAATTGATGAAGGAAAGTATGATGACAAGTTTTAGGTGATTAAATGTTGAAAGCACTAAAAAAGGCGGTGAAGGGGGCTAAAGAGAAAAGCAAGCCGAGAAACTTCACACAAACGATCGAGATCATAATAAATCTGAGAGACATTGACCTAAAGGACCCAAGCAATAAAATGAAAGAGGAGATTGTTCTCCCGCATGGAAGGGGTAAAGAAACAAAGATTACCGTATTTGCAGAAGGAGGCATGGCAGTGAAAGCAAAGGAACTTGGTCTTCAGGTATACTCAAAGGAAGAACTAAAAGAAATAGCTAAAGATAAACGAGAATCAAGAAAAATGGGGAATACCAATGATTTCTTTATTGCACAGGCCGATATAATGCCATTTATTGGAAAGGCCTTTGGTCCCGTACTTGGAAGAAGAAACAAAATGCCCGCTATACTGCCACCCACTGCACCGTTAGAATCCACGGTTGAAAAGTTGAAAAAAACGGTGCGAGTGAATACCCGAGAGACCCCATTAATACAAACGGCCATAGGAACCGAGGCGATGGAAGATGAGAAGATTGTAGAAAACGGAAACACTGTTTTAAATGCTGTAAAAAGAAAATACGAAAGAGAAAACGCACTGAAATCGGTATATATAAAAACTACAATGGGTCCTGTTGCAAAGGTGGTCTAATGGTGTCTGAGTGGAAAAAGGAAGAAGTGAAAAAGCTAAAAGAGCTATTAAAAGAGTACAATGTGTGTGGTATCGTGAATATCAATGATATCCCATCGAAACAGATGCAACAAGTGAGGAGCAAACTGGGAGACAAGGCGACACTCAGAGTTACAAGGAATACACTGATGAAAATTGCACTGGAAGAAAACGATATGAAAGAGTACGTGAAGGAGAATGTCGGATTCATTTTTGCGAATATGGACTCTTTCAAACTTTACAAAACACTCGAAGAGGGTAAGGCCCCTGCACCCGCAAAGGGTGGTGAGATAGCGCATAATGATATTATAGTTGAAAAAGGAGACACGGGATTTCCACCTGGGCCGATGATAGGCGAACTACAAGGGATACAAGTACCTGCCAAGGTGCAGAAAGGAACTATCCATGTACAAAAGGATACGATTGTTGTAAAGGAAGGAGAGACGATCTCTAAGGAGATGGCAGACATACTGACAAAACTAAAGATAGAACCGAGAGAAGTGGGATTTGATCTGGTCGGCACATACGAAGATGGTATGATATTTTTGCCTGATGTTCTCAAGGTAGATACTGGGGAGATCAAGAACAATATGAGTCTTGCATACAATAATGCTATGAACCTCGCTCTTTATGCGGGAATAGTTAATAAAGAAACGATCGGCATGCTTATTGGAAAAACTCATAGAGAAGCTATTTCTTTAGCTCTGGAGCTAAATGTAGTTAATAAAGATACTGTAAAAATAATACTGGGCAAGGCATATAGAAATGCTTTGGCCGTTTCGTCTAAAATAGAATGAGGTGAATTAAATGGAATATATATATGCAGCAATGGTTCTCCATTCCGCAGAAAAGGAAATAAATGAGGAAAATCTCACAGAGGTAGTAAAAGCTGCTGGTATTGATGTTGATGAGACACGAATAAAGGCACTGGTATCCTCCCTGGAGGGTATAGACGTTGAAGAAGCTATAAAGTCTCAACAGATCGCAGCCCCGGCTGCAGCGCCCTCTGGAGAAGCAGAAAAAGAAGAAAAGAAAGAGAAAGAAGAAGAGGAAGAAGAGGAAGAGGAAGCTTCCGAAGAAGAGGCATTGGAAGGACTCGGTTCCCTTTTCGGTTAACCCTTCTTCTATTTTATATTTTAAATGTCAGCGAAAAACTTTTATATAGTGCATGGGTTTTTCGTAGTGTATGCCGTCATAGCTTAGTTCGGTAGAGCACCCGGCTGTTAACCGGGCGGTCGTCGGTTCGAATCCGACTGACGGCGTTAACACCTAAACGTGGTCTTTCTACCACGTCAGTCTTTTGAGGGCCCGTAGCTTAGTTTGGTAGAGCACCCGGCTCATAACCGGGCGGTCGTGGGTTCAAATCCCGTCGGGCCCATCGTTATCACTTCTGGTCCCGCTGAGGAAGGATCAGCCTCACGCCTGATCCATGTTCCCGTCGGGCCCATCGTTATCACTTCTGGTCCCGCCAAGGGATGATCCAGCTTTTCGATCTGGCTCAGTTCCCGTCGGGCCCATCGTTATCACTTCTGGTCCCGCCAAGGGATGATCCAGCTTTTCGATCTGGCTCAGTTCCCGTCGGGCCCACTCGCTTTTCTTCCAGAGATCCTATCCAAAACGTCGGCAAGAATGGACAGTCACTATCGTTCAGGCTCATTTTGGGCCTGAGAGATTTCATTATACCGTATAGTCCACTGACAACTCAAAAACATAATAATAAAAGCATTTATCCCAAAAAGATGGAACTGCTATAAAACTGTAGAGTACGGAAATTATTTCGCCAAGATCTAACTCTTGGCATGACCAAACTCAACAACAAAAAGATCAGATATATCATCAATCAAGTCACGAAGAAGAATCAAAACACAAAAACAATGGCAGAGA
>JAYEIH010000090.1:0-11085 GCA_034659995.1 Methanobacteriota archaeon | reverse complement strand
AGGTCACCGTGACAATGAAAACAACAAGCAACCTTGTCTTGGTAGGTGGACCTGGATTAGTTGTCTGTGTCGGCGCAGAACCACAGGTAGCCAACACACTGACTCAGGACTTAGTTGATCAGGGTCTTTCAACGGTTGACTGGAAATCTTCCACCGGTGAGTACGAGTACATCGCCGATGCCTTCGCAGAAGGTAAGGATGTTGTAGTCGTTGCCGGTGCTGACAGAGATGCTACCGGCGCAGCTGTCGAGAGTTTGATTAACGACCTGAAAGGATAAAACAAATTTTTTCTTTTTTTTCTTTTTTAAAATTTTTTTTAAATTATATAGTTTCTAAACTACACAATTTCTTATTGCATACTTTTTAAATTCTTTTATTGAAGTATCTAAATGACTTTTTTGGAAGTCCTGTTATTTTAGTCTTTTTTTTCGCTGTTTTTTTCTTTTTAGGCTCTTTTTTTTGAGGTTTATCTTTTTCCGTACCTTTCTGTCCGAGAATAGCTAAAAAAGTAATGGACATCAGCACGGTAAAAACCGTAAGCGGTTTTTTTCTGGAGTCCTGTTCTTTCGGAGGTTGTGTTTCTGTCTCTTTGTTTTTTGTTTTTGGAGTCTGCGTCTTCGTAGGCGTAGGTTTTGGGGTCTCTACCGTGACAGGCAGCTCTATTTTTTCACCGTTCAGTTCTGCGTGAACTGTATCGTACTCTGTTTCCGGCGCCAGTTCTACGGATATCTCTTTGGACTCGTTGTACCCGAGCTTCCCGTTCCATCTGTAATCCACCCCCATTCCGTAGATGCTGCACTCCGCATCTCCGAGTCCTTTCCCTATGTTTCCCACCGTTACGGTCATCGTCTTTTGCTCGTGCAGAAGAACGGAGCAGGGTTCACAGCCCAGTTCCAACTTGGGAGCGTACTCAGTTACCTCTACCTTTTCCGCATAGATCGTTGCAGAATCTCCATTGTAGATTATCCATCCTATGGGGGTGACTATAATCTCGTTCTCCTTTAGAGGGTACTCCCGTTCTCCTGCGATCACGTTTTCCTTTATAGAAAAATCTTGACCATTTACATTTAGTATATTTCTTTCCTCGATCTCAAGTGTTCTTTTTTCCAGCATGCTAAATCGTGATGGCGCATATACTCTGAGTATTTTGTTGTTGTTTATCTCTACAAGGCCCATTGAGAGGTTGAGCCATAAATCTGTTTTTTCTCCGGGAAGAAGCGAGCTTCCTGCCTCAGTTTTTTTCTCACCATTGACGTAGAACACGTAGAACACGTTGTTTTTATACCTGGAAAGGTGGAGAGTGTAGAGATTCTGGGCGTCCCCCACGTACAGTGTTTTTTCCTTTTCCTCCTCCATTATTATTTCATACAGGGGGTTTTCATTATTGACGTACCTGTTTTCATAGACAATAGTGAGATTAACGTACCCCTGATTGAATGCGATCTTGTTCACTATTATTTTTTTGAGAATAATATCCCCGAATTTCTGGTTTATCTCCGTCTCGCCGTATTTGAGATGAAGGTACTCCTTCTCCCACTTTATTGTTCCCCTATCCATCTGCGAGATCCTTATTCCCGCGGTGAAGACACATCTGGCGCCATCCCAGTAAACGGCATCACATTTATCCCAGTCCACAAGTTCCACGCCGTAGACGTATTCAGAACCTTTGAATGTGGAGGTATCATCCCAGATGAGACTGAGATCTACAGTTACCTCTCTGTTGGCATCTACGGATTGCATAACACACACAAGTAGGAGCAATACTATCCATTTTTTCATATCATCACCGATGAGCAATGACTTATATATTCCATATCACTCCGTTCTTTTTAAAGGTTTCTACGATAACTTTTAAATACCTCTTTAAATAACGTTCATTATGAAATTTAAAACGATATCAATAATACTTCTATTATTCCTAATGGCTCCTATCTATATAAACGTTGCTGCTGCGGACTCTCTCGTCGTCGTTCTGCCGCCGGACGGATATACCTATCTTGGAGAGAGTTATACCATTCCTGTGACTCTCAAGAACAATACCGGAGAGAAAATCTGGAAATGTAGGATTGAAATAGACACAGAGAACATTCCGGAGGACAAACTCCAGTATATAGAAAGAATAAAGGAGAAAGCAGAGACAATAGAGCTTAAAGATAAAGGGGAAGCAATCCTTGAACTGATTATCAGGTTTAAAAATGATGCACCCTCGGGAGAGTACACCATACCAGTTCTGGTTACGGGGTATAAGACTGCTTGCATAAATGAAGGGGAGTACTGTCAGCCCTTACGGCCTCAGAAAGGCGAGGTTACCGTTACACTCATTATAGGAAAGCCTATGCTCCTGATGGATCTGGACACTGAGTTCACCGTTGAGTCCGGTGAGGAGCTTGAGATACCCTTCAGCATCAGAAATGTTGGTACGGCAACTGCCTCCGGTGTTTCTGTCAATTATCTGATTGATGATGAACTGCTCGGAAAGCTGGCATCTCCAGAGATCTCCAAGGATTTAAATGCTAGCACGGTTCTCAATGAAACGCTGCATCTCGATACTGCGGGTGTAGAACCTGGAGAGTACTCATTGAGTATAAACATAACCTATTTTGATCTCAAAAATAGAAGGAAGACCACTGAGGAAAACTGTACCATTCATATCGAAGGAAAAACCGAAGAGGAAAAGTATAAGGAAAAGCTCAATGAGGCCGCTGCAGTAGAAGCAGATGCGGAGTCTCTTCTTAATAATGACAAATTCGACTCGGCGTTGGAAAAGTACAAAGAGGCCAAATTATTATATGAGGAACTTGGTGTGAGTACCAAAGTTAATAGCATAAATGAGAAAATAAACGCCATAGATAATACTATACAGAGTATACAGGACAGTACGGAGGAAGCAGACCAGGAGTTTCAGGATGGCCTTCAGTTAATGAATGATGAGGCGTACTCTGCGGCTATAGAAGAGATGAAGAGTGCGAAAAAATTATATACGGATTTACTGGATCTCACGGAGAAGAATGAAACTTATAAAAATACCTATGAAAGTAAAATAGATGATTGTGACGAGAATATACAGCATCTCCAGGAAAAACTCAGTGAAAAGGAAGTTATCGTTGAAATGCCCAGACCAAAGACAGTTTTTATCGTGGCGATCGTGCTGCTGCTGTCATCCTTTGTTCTGGGTATCATACTTATGAGAAGAGAGTAATGGTGAAAATATGAAAAAAATAGGATTAACCGTTCTGATCTCGCTGCTGCTGATGGGAATTTCTCATATACAGGGGTTTGATGATGTTTCGCTGGAGTACTCGGTTGAGTACGGCAGACCCCTGGATATAGCATTGGTTGGTGACGAGGTCAAGATACATGTCAAACTGAGAAATACATCCGGAGACAATGTGTGGAACTGCAAGGTTGAGATAGATAAGGAGAAGATATCCGCGGGGGCACTTCCGTTTATAGATTTCAAAAAAGATGTAGCAGAGTTCAGAGAGCCCATGAAATACAAGATGCATGATGAGATACAGGAAGATCAGGTGACTCTGACTATTGTCTTTAAAAAAGGAATACGCGGTGGCACCTATGAGATCCCTCTGCTTTTTACTGGAAAGGTTGGTCCGTGTATCGATGGATGTATCTCTCTCCGTCCACAGAAGAAGGTGATTGAGGTCCCCGTGATAATTCCGAAGCCTATGCTTACAATCCAGACGAGCGGACGGGTTGAAGCAAATGCAGATTCCGCTGAAATACCGTTTGTTTTAAAAAACGGAGGGACTGCCAAGGCTGAAAATATTGTCATTACAACAAGCCCTCAGAGCATTCCGTCAGAGGTAAAGCTCGACAGCAAGGTGCTGGCCACAGGCGCAGAGATGAACGGAACGGTGCTTCTTGATGTCTCTACGCTTTCCACAGGGGTGTACCCCGTTGAGATAGACCTTACATATAGCGATGAGGATCTTAATAACGAGGAAAAAAAGAAGACGGTGGATGTTGTCGTTACCCGAGAGGTGACTCAGAGTACAACACCGCCCTCAACAGAGGTCCCTCAGGGGGATCCATACTATAATCAGGCAATGCAGAGTCTGTCAGACGGTTCCTACGGAGAGGCCATAAACTCTCTTATAAAGGCAAAAATGGAGTATTCAAACTCCGGAAACACAGAAAAGGCTTTGGAGTGTGAAAATCAGATAAATAGCACGATAGGTCTCTTATCAAAACAAAATGAGGAAGAAAATGGGGTAGATAGGCCTTCAGTTATTATAGGCCTACTGGTAGGTGTGATACTCAGCGGGGCAGCACTGACCCTCTGGCTGTACAATGAGGGTGCGATTTAAAACACCAGATCCTCTCTTTCAAGGGTCTTCACAAGGAGGTTCACGCCGTTTTCCACATCACCCATATCAACGCATTCCACGGTTGAATGGACAAAGCGGGTAGGTATTGACAGCGTTGTTGAGGGCACACCCTCTCTTGTCAGATGTATAGCCCCTGCGTCCGTTCCTCCTCTTGTCAGTATATTTTTCTGAAGGGGTATCTTTTCCTCTTCAGCTGTTTTTTCTATCAGCGCGTTGAGTTTTCTGTGGGATATGATACTTCTATCCATCACCGTTATCGCAGGACCCTTTCCTAACTCTGTGATTCTCTTGTGCTCTTTTACCTCGGGGAGGTCCATCGCCAGTGTTACATCCACGGCTATTCCCATATCGGGGGATATTTCATATCCTGAGACCTTTGCTCCTCGTAGGCCCACCTCCTCCTGTGTGGTGGCAACGAAGTAGAGATCGTACGGGCTCTCCACTTTTTTCAGTGTCTCAAGAAGAAGAAATACGCCTATTCTGTCGTCCATTGATTTGCTTGTGTATCTGCCCTCTGAAAGCTTTTTCAGGCTTTCATCGTAGGTGATAATCGTTCCGATATCGATACCCTTCTTTAGTACTTCCTCCTTACTTTTTGCGCCGATATCAACGAAGATATCTTCTATAGAAAGCTTTTTATCCTTCTTTTCTTCTTTTTCCTTCACATGCGGCGGAACACTTCCCATGATTCCGGAGTATTTCTTATCACCGTGAACGAACACCCTTCTGCTGATAAGTGTCTTTACGTTTATTCCACCGACAGGAGAGACAAATATGAATCCGTCTTTGTCTATATGGCTGACCACAAATCCGATCTCATCCATATGTGCCGCAAGCATCACCGTTCCTTTTCCATTTCCTCTTTTTATCCCGATAATATTTCCCAGCTTATCCCTTTTTACCTCATCGGCGTACTTTTCCATTTCTAACTGTATAAGCTCCGCAACCTCGTCTTCGTACCCGGAGACGCCTACAGCATCTATCAGTTTTTCCAACAGCTTAATTTCCATAAAGATCACCATTATCTATCCCTTTTAGAACTCTGTACACGAGTTTTTTCATATTATCATAATCCTTTTTACAACCTATAGAAACAGGAGCGTGTATATACCTCGAGGGAAGCGCAATCACACCGGAAGGCACTCCTCTTTTTGTGAGATGTATAGCTCCCGCATCCGTTCCTCCTGTGAACGGTCTTTTTATCTGGTAAGGGATCTCTTTCCTTTCAGCGGTTTTCTTAATGAATCTTACAAGTGCGGGATCGCAGATGATACTTCTATCGGCGAATGTTATTGCCGGACCCTTCCCAAACTGCGGCATCCGGAGCTGTTTTTTTACATCCGGCGTATCGCTGGCGAAGGTTCCCTCAAGCACAATACAGATATCCGGCTCTATATCATACGCCACCACCTGCGCTCCCCGGAGTCCAATTTCCTCCTGTACCGTAAATGCACCGTATAATGTGAATGAAAAATCCTCTTTGAGCATATCGAGGATTAGACTGCATCCCACTCTGTCATCCAGCGCCTTTCCGATAAATCGTTTATTGTTTTCCTTAAACGTTGTGTCGAAGTATACCGGGTCGCCGATACTCACAAGTTTCTCAGCTTCTTCCTTACTCTCAGCTCCTATGTCTATACAGAGCTTATCGCACTCCACCACCTTTTTCATCTCTTCCTTTTTTAAGAGATGGATAGGCTTACTGCCGATGACGCCCCTTACTTTGTTTCTTCCTATAATAACTCTTTTTGAGGGGAGAACTCGGTCATCGATTCCTCCGACTTTTTTAAAACTTATGTACCCCTCTTTGTCAATATCCGTGACAACTAATCCAACCTCATCCATATGGGCTGCGAGCATGATCTTCAAATCGCCGCCCTTTTCGCATGATACGAGGTTTCCAAGTATATCCGTTTCGTATGACGGAAGTTCTGATTTTATGAGGTCCCTTACGTCATCCTCATATCCCGCTATGCCGCAGGCATTGGAAAGCTCCTTTAAAAGCATGATAGTCCCTCTAGTACATCCTTGTCAATTCCCATTATAAACTTTTTTAGCAGCTCTGCACTGTTTCTAACATCTTTTAGATTGATCGTTTCTACGGGTGTATGCATATACCGCAGGGGTACAGATACAATGCCGCTTGCTGTCCCGCTTTTTGCAACCTGCAGCCATGCGGCATCGGTGCCGCTTCTTCCGGGTATCACATTTACCTGATATGGTATTTTCTCTTTTTCCGCGGTTTCTTTAAGCAATTTAAAGATTTTGGGGCTTATGTTCGCCCCTTGGGCTATAGCTGGCCCTTTTCCAAGCTTTTTTGTTACTTTTTTGCTCATCTTCGCGCGTGCAGAACAGACATCCAGCGCTATGGCGATATCGGGAAAGATTTTATATCCGCATACCTTTGCACCCCGGGCCCCCACCTCCTCCTGTGTGGTGGCAACGAAGTAGATATCAGGGTAGGGATTATCCAGCAGTTCCATCGTTTTTAGGAGAGTATAAACGCAGGCCCTATCATCGAGGGCTTTCCCAGTCACACAGCCATTTGCCAGTTCGGCAAAGGTCGCATTCACAACAGCGAAGTCTCCCTTCCCCACGATCTTCTTGGTGTCCTCCTCGGGCATACCGAGGTCGATAACAAGATCATCCATTTTCACCGTCTTTTTTCGCTCCTCTTCCTTCTGGATATGTGGTGGTTTAGCGCCGATGACACCGTTGTACTTTCCATTCTTCGTAAGAACTGTTACCTCCTGTCCCAGAAGCACCCTGGAATCGATTCCGCCCACGGGCGCAAAATGGAGGAACTTCCCGACGTGAGTGATCATAAACCCGATCTCATCCATATGTGCCGCAAGCATCACCGCTCCTTTTCCATTTCCTCTTTTTATTCCGATAATATTTCCCAGCTTATCCCTTTTTACCTCATCGGCGTACTTTTCCATCTCGGTCTTTATAAGCTCCGCAACCTCGTCTTCGTATCCGGAGACGCCAATGGCATTTGAGAGTTTTTCCAACATCTCATTCACTGGAGATCATCGTTGATGTTACCTGAACCTCCGCTATGCTCCTTATTTCATCAACTATGAATGTGTCGAGTCTCTTTAAGTTGTCAAGCTTGATCTTGCCTATAACATCGTACTCGCCATAGACAACATGTGCTTCATCCACTTCTTTCAGCTTTATCAGTTTTTCCATTACTGTTCTTTCTTTTCCTGCCTGCGCAACACATAGAACGAATGCAATCACCATTGTTTTCACCTACTTACGGATAGTTAATACTCTATTTAAAGTTTTCTATAGCTTATATGAGTATAAGAGTTTACTTTGAGAAGAACTTTTTTTTCTGCTGTACAGTATTACTACGGTATTTTCTTTTCTCTGATTGCTCCGATCCCGAGAACTATTACACCAAAGATGGCAATATACAGAGATTTCCGGAGAGTGTTCTTTATTTTCCCTTCATGGGTGATGGTGTACTGTACCATTGTTTCTATTTTAGAACTGTTTTTGATGACGAGCGTATACAATCCCGATTTCTCAAGCTTGAATTCCTCTTTCCCCCCTTTTTCCAGTTTTATTTCTTTTATATGCTCCGTCGCTCCCGTACCAAGGAACCTCTCTGTCTGATCGCTGTCAAGGATAACTAGTTCACCCGAGAATCCTTTAGCTGCCGAGTAGTAGATCTTATTTTTTCCTGCAAAGATATAGCTCTCATTTGCATGCATCTCACCCTCTTTGAGGGGATCTGTGCCGGTACCAAGGTTTGAGAGAAATGTACCTCTCGATTCAATTCCAATAAAGAGAGTAAAACCGATTAAAATCAGCATAAATCCAATTCTCTTCATGATTTCACCTCGAAGTACGTTGTGTAGTAAATAAAGCTGATGAGGAAAAGCATGATAGAGATGATGAGTGGAGGGCACATTATTTTCAGCACATCGGTATAGGCGATATGACAGTTCACGCCCCCGTTTTCAAAAAACGATGTGGTACCGGTAAACAGCGTACTTTGCAGTCTTTTCATGAAATAGGAAGGGGAGATTCGTATCTTTGCCGCCGCAGAGTCGATCATATAGAGCACAAAAAAACTCCCGATAAATGATAATGCGGTGTTTTTGGAGAGCAACGCGATGGTAGTAGCTACGGAGGATGCAAAGAGAAGAAGGACGGCAAGCAGCAGTACATAGGCGAGAATAAATGGAGAGGACAGGATTGAACTGAAGTAGGAAGGATCCAAAAATACGGCAAATCCAATCCCCACTACTAAAAACGTTACGAACAACACAGCAAAGGAACTAAAGCACTTTGAGACAAAGTAATCCCGTCTCCTTACGGGATATGACATATAGAGCTTTGTGAGATTTGTATCCAACTCGTAGGCAAAAGAGATGGTGAAGAGCAGGGATGCAAGGAAATAGATGATCATTCTTGAGTCTATGAGATTGTAGGCGACGATACGGTAGATGAATCTACCAACCAGTAGATGAAGCGAGGATACGCTGACCATACTCCTCGTGCCTCCCACCTGAAATGAGTTTACCAGGATCCATATCCCCCCCAGCTGGAACACCGCAAGCACCACGATGATCTCCAGGATGGGGAATCTCAGCACGTTCTTCAGCCCCCACCTCATGATCTTCCTCATTTCGCCACCTCGATGATCTTCTTGAACAATGACTTCAAGTGTTGGCCTTACCTCTTTGAGCTCGTAAATCGTAGTTCCATCTCGTACAGCGTCCATCAGGTCCTCCACACTCTCCCCACTCACCCGAAGGTACCCGTTCCTTTATTTTTCCGCCGGTGCGTTCTCTGAGGTTCTCATTATCTGAGGACCGTACCCTGTAGTATGACCTGCCATATTTTTTCATGAGCTCCGCGATTTCTCCGTACTCAAGAATCAGTCCTCTATTGATGACAATGATGGAGGTACAGACCTTCTCCAGCTCTGAGAGGATGTGGGTACAGATAAGGAAGTTCGTGTTGTTCTCCTCATAAAATCTTTTGATAAGCGTAAGGAACTCCTCCCTCCCCAGCGGATCGAGATTACTCGTGGGCTCATCGAGTATGACGAGCTCGGGATTACCGAGGAGTGCCTGCACAAGACCGAGCCGCTGTCTCATTCCTGCGGAGTACTCGGTAATCTTTCTTTCGAGAACATCATCTATCCCCACGGCCTCTGCCTTTCTATCGGCATCCGTGGGATCGATTCCCTTGAGACCGCATACGTGCTCAAGAAACTCCCATCCCGTCACCTTTTGGGGAACTGGGCGTTTTCATGGAGGACACCGAGTTTTTTCTTTATCTCGTAACTCTCTTCCTGGCAGTCCATTCCACGTATCCTGGCGGTCCCAGAGGAGGGTCTTATGAGATCGAGGAGGATCTTTATCGTTGTGGACTTCCCCGCTCCATTCGACCCGATTAACCCGTACACTCCCTCATCCATGGTGAAGTTGATTCCCTTCAGAGCTTCTATATTTCTGAATGATTTCGTTAAATTTTCAACTTCCACCAACATAGCCTTATCTTCACAGGGCTGTTTAAAAACGTTTGGATCATTTTCTCCCATCTGAAGGCCTCAACTCGAAAAATCGTAAGGTATTTAAAGGACATTCTGTTTGAATATATAAGAGTGATATGGACGTGGAACAACAAGGTAACCTAATCGCCTCGCTGAGGAAGAGCAAGACTCGTCGAAATGTTCTGGAGTATCTTATTGATATTCGCCCGAAAAGGTCGTATCCGTCGGAAATATCGAGGAGCATAAAGATACAATCGACAGATGTCTGTGGAGCCCTAAAGGGCGTGCCGAAGAGATTCAAGGAGGAGAACAGCCTGACGGCCCTCGGTCTTGTGGAAAAGATCGAGAACGAGGGAAAATTATTGTACAGAGCAACGCCACTGGGATGCAAAACATGGTGGGCACTGAATGAATGAACATATGATTACGCATCCAACTGAATGTACAACTGAATATTCAATTGAATATTCAGTTGAACGAAAAACTTATACACCCTACCAGTAGAGTCTATACAGCATGCTGGAAGAACATGGAGGCGCCGATGATATGTACCGTATAAAAACCGAACACAGGTCAAGCTGTGTCGTATAGGTTAAAACCAAAATAAAATAAACTAAATGAGGTGGAAACAGAATGGATAAAAAACTACTAAGTTTGTTTGTTGCCGCTGTGTTTCTGGTGGCGACATTGGGAACTGTTAGCGCACAACTAAACAAAGATTTGAACGACGAGCATCATGTCACTCTCGGACTTGCAAAAAGAGTGGCACTGTTCCATGTAAAAATCTATAGCCAACTAGAACCACTGAAAGCGTGGAAAGACGCCACCGTTGGCAAACCAAAGGTATACTACAAACCGTACTCCAGGGATCGATCCGCCTACGTATTCCCCGTAACAAAGGGGAACAAGAATGTGGGATACATCACGGTCTCCGCTACCTTTGACAAGCCACCGATCCTTGAGTTCAGCAGAGCACCACCACCGAGCAGCAATATAAAGGAAATACGAGCCAAGGCACGGAAGGAAGGATACCGAGGCACTGAGAAACTGGTGTACTACGGCGCCCTGACGTACAGCCTGCAGTATAGCAGAGGGAAGGCCATTGGACTGGTGGATGGCAGCAGAACACATACACCTCCAAGAAAGGTAACGCTGCAGCTACGTGAGAGCGAGGCCAGAAGCTCATGGAACAAAACGGTGAAAGCGATGAGAGAAGGCGTC
>JAYEIH010000089.1:0-2198 GCA_034659995.1 Methanobacteriota archaeon | reverse complement strand
GCCATCTTCAAGAGATGGTACGCGCCTTTTACAGTCTTTGCACTCCGCATACTGGTCTGGTCGCCGTATACCCAGACCTCGCTATCCTCGTTGTATTCGATGTTCTTCTTCGTTCTCGTGGATATCTTGACGTTCGGGATCGTTCCGTTCTCGAACTGGCAGTAGACATCCTCGATCATCTCAAGCAGTGTTTTCTCTGCAATTTGGTTCTCTCTCATGTTATTGCTTCTCGCCTGATGTGTGGTTTTTAGGGATGTCAGCTTATCTGGTGTTGGATATTTCGTTAACGCCAGACGAGACAATTATCCCTCCTCTCTCTGAAAGCTCAATACGGATCCCACCCTTTCACCTCATTATACTCTGGAAATTCTCCATAGGGATATTTCCTAAATAACTCGCCCCAACCAGTCTTCATAAACTCCTCGTTTTCGTATTTCTTTGCTTCTATTCCGCCTTTTATTGTGTTGTGGTCAGTGACTGCGATTCCATTGAGTCCTCTTTTTATGGCGATTCTTACAATCTTTTCCGGATCGAGAACGCCGTCAGATGAGTATTTTGAGTGAATGTGAAGGTTGTATTTCATTGTTTCTTATTTATGAAACGGACATGTTCTTATATATGCATCATACACATAAAGTAACAGGTGAGAGCTATGAGCGAGCTAACAAAACAGGGTTTAAAATTGTTGATCCCCCACTATTACAAGAGTGAAGAAGAGCTTGTAAAGGAAGCATTCAGGATTATTATACGCAATAATCCGAGAATACGGATTGAACTTGCACTGGAACTTTACAAGAACAAGAAAGCTTCTTTAGCAAAGTCTGCTGAAATTGCGGGGCTTACAACGATTGAGTTCAAGGAGGTTCTTGCGGATAGAGGAATAAAAAGGGAAATAGAATGTGATGAGATAGTGGAGATTGATAAGAAAATCAAAGAGGTTTTTGGATGATTGTAGTTTCTGACAGCGATATTTTGAGCATGTTCGGAAAGGCTGGGGCAGTTCAACACCTTAAGCAGTTATTTGAAGAGATTTATATTCCACCAGCGGTGTATGACGAACTGATGAGGGCAGAGGAGATAGGATTTGATTTTGTGGACGAAATGATCGGGAACGTCAGGATTATGAATTTAAGTGATGATGAGTATTCAGAGTTTGTCTGGCTTGTTAAAAATGAGAAATACCTTCACAGTGGAGAACTGCAGGGAATTGTGTTATGTAAACATAGGGGTGGTGTGCTGCTAACAAATGACAGAAGAGCAAAGAATTTCTGCAAGAGGAGTGACATTGTGTATTTTGATATCAAAGGCATTTTAAGAGCGTTTTACAAAAAGAGAGTTCTGGATGAAGAAGAAATCAGGGATCTGGTCGAAGCGATTGAAGATAAGGACAATACGAGGATAAAGGATTTCGAGGAGGTTTTTGAGTAAGGAAATAGTATTTTAAGTGGATGTGCAGGTCGCATTTCATTTTATGTTACTTTGAAATTTTTAGCCGTCTTAAATCATGGTCAGTCCACTTACTTGTTTTTCGACCATCTTTTTCAATGTTTTCATGTTGAGGAAAAGTATCACCCGGATTATGAAAGGAAACAGTAACCGTTCTTCCATCAGGATGATGGTATCGTTGGTGACACCCCTTTTGAGAACGAAGATATAATCCATCACGAGAAAGAGCGGAGACGATTTCTCTGGCAGTCAAGTTTCGCAGCTTGCTGTAATCGATCGGCATCAGGCTGTTACCGTTACTCTTGGTTCAGAGAAAATCTGAACTTCTTTTTCCGATGCTTCAGGTATATGTTCTCCGTCTTCGATCAGTTCCTCCATTATCATTTCAACTACTTCTCTTATATTTTTTAATCCTTCTTCTCTGGTATACCCCCATGTAGCGCCTCCTTTATCTTCGAGGGCGGGGCAGTAAGCATGCCACCGATCTTCATCCGGTTCAACCACCACTCTGAAGAGATAGGTTCTCGTTTCTGCTTCGCCTTTGCTTATGGATACGTTGTTTATCTGCATTTTCATATATAAGTTTCGATCTCATCACCAGAGTAACTTGACAGCCCCATGAAATGTTTTCATGCCATCACCCCAAGATCCTCCGGATAATTCACATTCAGGAACGTACGCAGATCAGGATCGAACCTCCGGAGCGATTCCACAGGCACGAACACAACCCTCTCCAGTAACGATATCGCTCC
>JAYEIH010000088.1:0-46724 GCA_034659995.1 Methanobacteriota archaeon | reverse complement strand
AAGGAGTAGACTTTAAAAGGTTTTCTAAAAAAGAAAGTTTTTTTTTCGTATACTTCTTTTTCTTTAAATGCTTTGCTCCTCTCAACTGTTGATTCTCCGTCAATTGTCGAACACAACTTTTAAATATACATTTTCATAGGCCCCTCTGTAGTGATACCATGCATAGGATCATTCATAAAGAAAAGCTTAGTGAAAATGTAAAACTCTTTGATGTTAAAGCACCCCTAATAGCGAGAAAATATAACCCTGGCCAGTTTCTCGTTGTATGCGTGGACGAAAAAGGAGAGAGAATACCGCTTACAGTAGTGAATACAGATACGCAAAAAGGAACTGTAAGAATTATATTTCAAGAAGTTGGAAAGACAACAAAACAGCTGGGAATGCTTGAAAAAGGTGATGCAATACAGGATTTTGTGGGCCCTCTGGGAAAACCAATGGAACTGAAGAACTTTGGTACCGTTGTGTGCGTGGGAGGAGGTGTTGGCGTTGCACCGCTCTATCCCCAGGCTCGTGCTCTGAACTATGCCGGTAATGAGGTCATTTCAATTATAGGAGCACGAAACAAGGAGCTGCTGATACTCGAAAAGGAGATGGATGAGATCTCAGATAAGCTCTACATTACAACAGATGATGGCTCCTACGGACGAAAAGGGTTTGTTTCTGATGTGCTTAAGGAGTTGCTTGAGGAGAAGGAAATTAACAGAGTAATCACAATCGGTCCTGCGATAATGATGATGGTGACAGCACAGGTAACAAAGCCTCATAACGTAAAGACTATAGCATCGCTGAACTCGATAATGGTAGATGGTACGGGCATGTGTGGTTCGTGTAGAGTTTCTGTAGGGGGAGAAACAAAGTTTGCATGCGTTGATGGCCCTGATTTCGATGCACACAAAGTAGATTTTAAGCTACTTATGGAGAGGCAGAAAATGTATCTTGATGAAGAAAAAAAATCAGTAGAAATCTTTGAGGAAGAATAAAAATGCCGATAATTAAAGAAAAGACAAAAATTCCTGAACAGGACCCCAAGGAGAGAGTAAAAAACTTCAGTGAAGTTGCACTGGGGTACACTGAAGAAGATGCGTTAAAAGAGGCGAACAGATGCTTGCAATGCAAAAATCCACCATGTGTGAGTGGCTGCCCCGTTGATATAGACATTCCAGCTTTTATAAAACTCATAAAGGAAAAAAAGTTCAATGAAGCAATAAAAAAGATAAAGGAGAAAAATAATCTCCCTGCTATCTGTGGCAGAGTCTGTCCACAGGAAACTCAGTGCGAAGAAAAGTGTGTTATGGGAACGAAGTTCGAACCAGTAGGGATAGGAAGACTCGAAAGATTTGCTGCAGATTGGGAAGTAAACAATGGTATAAAACATCCAGAAAAGCCAAAATTTACAGGAAAAAAAGTTGCAATCGTTGGATCGGGGCCTGCTGGGCTTACATGTGCGGGAGATCTTGCTAAACTGGGTCACGAAGTAACCATGTTTGAATCGCTTCATAAGCCAGGTGGTGTACTGTCCTACGGCATTCCGGAGTACAGACTCCCAAAGAAGATTGTAGAAACCGAGATTGATTATATCAAAAAGTTGGGAGTTGAAATAAAAATAAATTATGTCATCGGAAAAATACTGTCTGTAGAAGAGTTACTTGAGGAGTATGACGCTGTGTTTATAGGAACGGGCGCAGGTCTTCCACGGTTCTTGGATATCCCCGGCATGAACTTAAACGGTGTGTACTCTGCAAACGAGCTTTTGACAAGGGTAAATCTTATGAAAGCTTATCTCTTTCCTGAGTATGATACACCTGTGAAAAAGGCAAGAAGAGTAGCCGTTATTGGCGCTGGCAATGTTGCAATGGACTCAGCTAGAACCGCGTTGCGGCTTGGCGCTGAAAAAGTTTGTATTGTCTACAGGCGGTCTGAAGAGGAGATGCCCGCCAGAAATGAGGAGATAGAGCATGCAAAAGAAGAAGGGATCGAGTTTAAGCTCCTGATGAATCCTACAAAAATTATGGGTGATGAAGATTCATGGGTTAAAGAAATGAAATGTATTAAAATGAGATTGGGGGAACCCGATGACTCCGGAAGAAGAAGACCCATACCAATTCCTGAGACGGAGGTTCGTATGGATGTTGATCAGGTAATTGTTGCGTGTGGTCAGAGCCCGAATCCTCTCGTTCCGCAGGCCACAGATGGCCTCAAAACAGCAAAATGGGGAAATCTTGTCGTTGATAAAAATGGAAGGACCACTCTTGATAGAGTTTGGGCAGGAGGAGATATTGCTTCCGGAGCGGCAACGGTTATTGCAGCCATGGGAAATGGGAAGAAATCCGCGGCAGATATTCATAAAGTTTTAACGGAGAACGAATAAATTTGCAAAATTTTTTAAATGTTTTTAACTTTGTTCATATGGAAAAAACAGTAGGTGATTTAATATGGAAAAAACAAATGTTTTAATAATAGGTGGAGGTCCCGCAGGTATTGTTACAGCAGTAACCGCAAAGTCAAATTACCCAGAAAAGGAGATTTTAGTCGTTCGAAAAGAGGAGAAGGTATTAATTCCTTGTGGTATTCCGTATATCTTTGGCACTTTGGATAACAGTGAGAAGGATGTTGTTCCTGATGCAGTGCTGGAAAACGCTGGCGTGAACCTTAAGATTGATGAGATTGTTTCTATTAATAAGGAAAATAAAGTTGCAAAAACAGAGGATGGAACAGAAATAAACTTTGAAAAGCTCGTTTTTGCCACAGGTTCTTCACCATACAACCCCAAATGGCTAAAAGGCGTTGACCTTAACAATGTTTTTCTTATAAAGAAAGACAAGAAATACTTGGACGATGTAAAGGCAAAGCTTAAGGATTGCAAAAAGATTATTGTTATAGGGGGAGGCTTTATCGGTGTTGAGGTCTCTGATGAGTTAACCAAAATGGGCAAAGATGTGACTGTAGTTGAGCTGCTGCCCCACGTGTTAGGTCTCGCTTTTGACGGGGAGTTTGCATCTATAGCAGAGGATGTACTTAGAGCAAGAGGAATAAGAATAAAAGCAGGTTCAGGGGTAAAGGAAATTTTGGGTAACGAGAAGGTTAGTGCGGTTTTACTGGAAAACGGAGAAAAAATAGGATGTGACGCCGTTGTTTTATCAATGGGATACCGCCCTAACTCCAGACTTGCAGAAAAAGCAGGCATAAGAATCGGAAATAAAAAGTCGATCTGGGTGGATGAGTACATGAGAACGGATCATCCCGATATTCTTGCGGTAGGTGACTGTGCAGAGAAAAAATCCTTTATAACAAGAAAAGTGAACAATGTAATGCTTGCCTCAACTGCTACTACAGAGGCGCGAATAGCTGGGATGACCCTCTATGAGTTTGAGATTCTAAAAACGTTTAATGGGACTATTAGCATCTTTTCCACTGCCATAGGAGATGCAGGGTTCGCTGCTACAGGTATAACTGAATCACAGGCAAACGAAAAAGGATTTAAAATTATTACCGGTAGTTTTGAAAAAGTTGATAAACACCCCGGATCACTTCCAAATGCTCACAAGCAAAAAGTTAAACTTATAGCTTCTAAGGTATCTGGCATTCTTCTTGGCGGGCAGGTTGCCGGAGGCAAAAGTGCTGGAGAACTCATAAATGTCGTAGGTTTGGCTATTCAGAACAAGATGAGTGTGACCTCTCTTTTGACTGCTCAGATAGGGACGCATCCGTTGCTCACTGCACCCCCTACAGCGTACCCAATTATAAAATGTGCGGAGATTATCTCTAAAAAACTGGAGAAATGAGGATTTTAAAATAGATTCTTTTAACTCGATCTGGAAGGAGGATAAAAATGAAAATAATGCCAAAAAAAGATTTTTTTACATTTGTTGATGCACTAATAGAGACTAACTCACTAAACATTGAGGGGCCAAAAGCGAAAGGCGAGAAATTTGTGTTCGGCCCGTTGGAATCAAGCGATGAGCTGCGACTTGATTATGACACTACGATTCTGCCACCTAAGAAGTACTTTCTGCCGCAGTATGAAACGATGATGACCTACGACAGCTCTAAGTCATTTTCCGTTGAAAAAGAGGAAGATTTCAGCAAAAGAGTGATTATTGGAGTTCATCCCTACGATATTGTGGCCATAAAACAGATGGATAAGTACTTCACAGATACCCATGTTGATGATTCATATCTTCAGAGAAGAAAGAACACGCTGATAATAGGTTTGAATGTGGTAAATGTGGCAGAAAAGGCCTTTTTTGGTGATATGGGCACAGGTTCTGTTGATTCCGGTTATGACCTGATGCTTACCGATCTTGGTGATAAAATAGCTGTTGAGATAGGCACAGAAAAAGGAAAAGAACTCTTGAAAAAGCATGCCTCTGTACAGAATGCTTCTTCGGAGGAGGCAGCACAGGTCAAAGCCGCAGTAGCTAATGCCGAGGAGAAGGCGAAACGGGATCTTCAGGTCCCACCAAAAGAATGGCACAGTCTGATGGAGAAGGCGTACGAAAGTGATTTCTGGGCGGAACGTGCGGAAAAGTGCCTTGCTTGCGGGACCTGCACCCTTGTCTGTCCCACCTGTTTCTGTTATGACGTCAATGATGAGGTCTACCTCGATCTTACCGGTGAGCGGGTGCGTACCTGGGACGGCTGTCTGCTCAGAGGATTTACTGAGGTGGGCACAGGAGAAATATTTAGAGAGGGACTTGATGAGCGGTACAGACATCGATTTAATCGAAAAGGACGGTACCTTCCTGACATGCTGGGGTTTGTGGCCTGTGTAGGCTGCGGCCGCTGTTCCAGCCAGTGTTTACCTGACATCGCCGATCCGGTGGATCTGATGAACAGTCTTGCCGAGAGGATCTCCTTTTCACCGAAGGAACCGAAAGTAACACCGCTTTTGGGGAAGTATGTCATGCCGTCGAGCGCGGAGGAGCCGCTTCATCTACCCAAACCCGCCACGCTTAAACGTGTGGCAAAGCTCACAGAACTGGAAACACTTTTCGAGATAGAGCTTGATGATGGTAAGCCGCTTGGACATGAGCCTGGTCAGTTCGTAGAGGTTTCGATAATGGGGTACGGAGAAGCGCCAATATCTGTATCGTCCGCTCCAAACGGTAATATCTTCGAACTCGTGGTTAGAAAAGTAGGAGACGTTACCTCGAAACTTCACACCATGAAACCCGGTGATAAGATAGGCATTAGGGGACCTTTTGGAAAGGGTTTTGATGTTGAGGCTTTAAAAGGTAAAAATCTTCTCTTTGTCGGTGGAGGTATTGGCATTGTTCCCATGAGGTCGCTCATTAATTACGTGCTGAACAACCGTAAGGAGTTTGGCGAGGTTACTATCCTTTACGGCTGCAAAAAACCCTCTGAACTGCTCTTTACCGGTGAGGTGGCACAGTGGAAGAAACGTGAAGATGTGCAGTTTTTGAAGTCCATAGATAACTGTCCGGAGGGTGTAGAATGGGACGGTAAGGTAGGGGTGATCACCTGTCTTATACCAAAAGCAGAGTTCGATCCGGAGAATACCATCGCTATCGTGGTGGGACCCCCGATAATGTACAAATTCGTCATTCGCGATTTAATAGATCTGGGTACGCCCGAGGAGAACATCATTGTTTCATTGGAGAGAAGGATGAAATGCGGTGTGGGAAAGTGTGGACACTGCCAGATTAATGGTATCTATGTCTGCAAGGATGGCCCGGTGTTTAATTATAAAGATATAAAGGACCTTCCGGAGGCGTTCTGATGAAACCGAGAGTAGCGTTTTTTGATTTTGCAAGCTGTGAGGGCTGCCAGTTGCAGATAGCAAACCTTGAGGAAGCAGTCATTGACGTGACAAAATTAGTAGATATCGTTTCGTTCAGAGAGGTGATGAAAGAACACAGCGATGAGTACGATATTGCAGTAGTTGAAGGATCAATAATGAGACCAATGGATGAGAAGCGGCTGAAAAAGATACGAGAAAATGCTGATACTCTTGTGGCACTCGGCGCGTGTGCCTGTATAGGCTCTGTCCAGCGGATGCTCAACCAGTGGCCCATAGAGGAAAGTAAGGATGTTGTTTACGGCAAGGATAATCTAAATACAGAGGACAACCCCTATTTTAAAAATTTCCACACCAAAGCGTTGGATGAGGTAGTGAAAGTAGACGCATGTGTACCTGGCTGCCCCATAGATAGAGATGAGTTTGTCAGGGTTCTTGTCGCATTAGTACAGGGAAAAAAGCCGCCAATTCCAGATTATCCTCTTTGTGTTGAGTGCAAAAAAAAGGAAAATGTCTGTCTTTTTGAGCAGGGAAAGATTTGTCTGGGACCTATAGTGAGAGCAGGATGCGGCGCCATCTGTCCCTCTCATGGAAATGAGTGTGAAGGATGCCGTGGATTTATCAGTCATCCGGAAGAAAGAGCACATAAGGAGGTCCTCGAGAAGTACGGGCTCACAGTTGAGGATATTCTCAAGAGAAAATCAATATTTACACACCGTTATCTTGAGGAGGTGAAAGAAGATGAGTAAAGAGATTAATATCAACGTAGAACATTTAACACGAGTGGAAGGTCACGGTAACGTAGTACTCAACGCAAAAAACGGTGCAGTTGAGAAGGTACAATGGCAGGTCTCTGAAGCACCTAGAATGTTCGAGTCTTTTTTAAGAGGGAGGCCGTATCATCAAATGTCACATATAACCTCTCGAATCTGTGGGATATGCTCTATCGGGCACGCTCTTTGCTCGCTGAAGGCTACTGAAGCGGCGATGGGGATTGGTCTATCAGAACAGACCGTACAGTTGCGGAAGATTGCACTTCATGCGGAGAATATGCAGAGCCATATTTTACATGTCGGTTACCTTGTGGCACCCGATCTCTTCAATGCGGGAAGCGTCTTTCCAATGATCGAGACGCACAAGGATGCGGTGCTCAAGATTATAAAGATGCATCGACTGGCCAATGAGATGTCCGATCTCATGTGCGGAAGAACGACACATCCGATAACGTTGATACCTGGGGGATTCACCGAAATACCCTCGGAAAGACAGTTTAAAAGGCTCAGGGAGAATCTGAATAATATTGTTCCTATTTGCGATGATGTTGCCCAGATAATACTGGATAACTCCGATGCACTGCCCGATTTCAGCAGAGAAACGGAGTACGTAGGGCTCACGGGCGAAGAGTACGCACTGTACGATGGAGAAATTGGATCCACGGATACGGGCACGCACCCTGTGAAAGAGTACGAATCTATTGTCAATGAGTTCTTAGTACCTAATTCCACCGCAAAGTTTGCCAAACATGCGCGGGAATCATATATGGTCGGTGCTCTGGCACGGTTCAATCTGAACTCGGATCAGCTGAAACCACTGGCCAAGGAGTGGGCCGAGAAGTTCGGGCTGGAGGCTATCAACTATAATCCCTTCATGAATAATATTGCACAGCTGGTGGAGTACTATCACTCGGTGGAGGATTCAATTGCACTTATTGATAGTCTTCTGGGCAAGGATCTGAAAAAGGAGGATAATGCGAAGTATGAGATAAAAGCAGGCCGTGGAATTGCTGCCGTAGAGGTGCCGCGGGGGATACTTTTCCACGATTACACCTACAACGATGAAGGCCTATGTACAAAGGCGAACCTCGTAATACCCACCAACCAGAACCACAACAATATAAACAGAGATATGGAGGCCTTTGCACCAACGCTTCTTGATAAATCTGAAAAAGAGATCGAGCTGAACCTCGAGATGCTTGTTCGTGCGTACGATCCCTGCATCTCATGCTCAACGCATTACCTAAACGTGGAGTTCAAAAGATAATGGCGATGAAAAAAAAGAATCTGGCGATCATAGCCATCGGCAATGAGCTCATGGGTGACGATGGTATTGGCCCTGCAGTACTTCATGCCCTCTCGGAACACAGTTTACCTGAGGATGTCGATCTTATCGACGGTGGCACGGGAGGTTTCTCGATTCTCCACATTATAAAGGATTATGACCGGGTGCTTCTTATTGATTCAGGAGATTTCGGTGGTTCTCCCGGAGAACTGAAGATTTTTGGACCAAAAGAGGCGAACTCAGTAAAGAAAGTCCAGAGATACTCGCTCCATGATGCCGATCTTATGGAGATTATTCGAGTTTCAGAGAAGCTGGGAGAGTGCCCCGAAGAGATACACATAATGGCTGTACAGCCGAAAAAAGTGGAGATGGGGAGATCGCTCTCGCCGCAGGTGGAAAAAGCTGTGCCCATCGTGGTAGAGGCGGTAGAGAAGCTGCTGCAACAATGACAGTTCCCTGGTATGGGGAAATCCTTTTTAATTTCATCATAGAATATAGGTCATAAAAGCCAAAGTACAATGGAAAGAAGAAATGAAATTCTCCGGCGAGTGCGAGAACAGACAGATCGATATGGGTGATAAGGATCTTACCCCTATGGAACTGATGCTTTTGTCTGTCGTGGGCTGTACGTTATTCGATGTTGTTTACGCCCTAAAGAAATTCCGCGAGCCAATAGATGGGCTGGACGTGAGTATCACCGGAGAGCGACGAGATACGGATCCGAGATACTTCACAAAACTCCGTTTGGAATATAAGGTAACCGGCGATCTCAATGAACGAAAGGTAAAAAGAGCAATACGGCTGAGTCAGGATAAGTACTGTTCTGCCCTGGCGCAGATGAAGAAAAGCGGTGTCGAGGTAGAGTGGCGTTATGAAATTTTGGAGTCGAGCACATGACATTAACGAATAGAGAGTTAACACGATACGATAGGCAGATTCGTATACAAGAATTTGGAAAAAAAGGACAGGAGAATTTGAAAAAAGCACACGTAGTCATTGCGGGTGCTGGAGGTCTCGGATCTTCTGTGAGTGTATACTTAGCTGCCGCAGGGATCGGACAGTTATCTATCGTAGATCATGATGCTGTGGAACTATCCAATTTAAACAGACAGATACTCCACTGGGAGAGGGACATTGGAGAAAGTAAGATTGAATCCATAGTTAAAAAATTGATGCAGATTAACTCAGATATCAAGGTAAGGGGTATCAGAGAGAAAATTAAAGAAGAGAATGTGTTAGAATTATTGAAAGGTGCTGATGCAGTCGTTGACTGCATGGATAATTTCCGTACGAGATTTATACTGAATAATGCCATATTGGAACTGGACATTCCTTTTTTCCATGGTGCATGCGCAGGATTTGAAGGACGAGCGACCACGATACTGCCCAGAAAGACGCCGTGTCTCAGATGTATTATGCCTCAGACACCCAGAGAGAAAAAGACACCAGTACTTGGTGCCACAGCCGGAACAATAGGCACCATTCAGGCAACAGAGGTAGTGAAGTATCTTGCAGGAGCGGGCTCCTTACTGACAAATAAACTTCTTGTCTACGATTCTCTGCATCTTGCATACGATCTTATTAAAATAGAGCGAAATCCAAAATGTCCAAGCTGTGGGGGCTGAGAATATGGTAACTGTTCGTTTATTTGCAGTTTTTCGTGAAGTGGTAGGTCAGAAAGAAGTTAAGATTCCCGCAAAGAATGTGCAAGAGCTTATAAAGTCACTTAGTTCTAAGCATGAAAAAATAGTGCCATTCCTAACAAAAAGTACTGATCCATTTGTGCTTGAAGAAAATATAATTTTAGTAAACGGTCGGAGCATCTCGTTTCTTGATGGATTAAAAACAGAGTTAAAGGATAAGGATGTTGTCTCAATTTTCCCACCCATCGGAGGAGGATAATATGGTAACTCTTCATTTGTTCGGTGCTTTCCGTGACGCAGCAGAGGGGAACAAAGAACTTACTATTCCCGCAGAAAGTGCAAAAGAGGTGATTAGAGTACTCATTACCCGTTATGAGAAGATGAACTCGCTACTGGTGAGAGAAACCGATCCGCTTAAACTTGGAAATGTCTTAATCACTGTGAACAGTAGAAGTATCTCAGCGCTCGGAGGGTTGGGAACGAAGCTGAAGGAGAAGGATAGGGTCTCGATATTTTCGCCCATTGGTGGAGGATAAAGTAAAAAGGAACACCCAAATGCAGAATTCCTCTCGCATGGAGAGTGCAACCCAGAGGTGATAGATATCGCAGATCATGTGTTTTCAACGCAGGGGATGATCAACCATGTCTCCAGATCGGATTTAACGGAGTTCATAATCGGAACAGAGGAGGGATTGTGCTATCGGTTGAAAAAGGAAAACCCTGAAAAGGAATTTTATCCGGCGAAAAGAGCAGTGTGCCCCAATATGAAAAAAATAACAATGAAAAAGGTATTAAAAAGTTTGGAAACTCTGAAACCCGAGGTTATATTACCTGAAGATACAATGGAAAGGGCCAAATTACCTCTCGAAAAGATGGTTGGCATTGGAAGAGGGGACTGAGCATGGGGGAAAATAAGATCGATCCAATCTGCGGAATGAAGGGAACGATACAAGCACACGGTCAGTACTTCTGTTCAGAACACTGCATAGAGAAATATGAGAAAGAGCACAACATACCCTCCTCAGAGTGTATAGCGTGTATCGTACCGGCAAAAAAATGGTACCATGAGAGGCTGTACATTGTTGGGATAGTTGTTATAATCATTGTTTCAGCGAGCTACTTTGTATCATTTTTGCAGCCATTTCATGAGGCTTTTATGGCATACCTCCGCATGATATGGTGGGCGATACTTCTTGGATTCCTTCTCGGAGGCGTTATTGACTACTTTATTCCTCGGGAGTACATCCAAAAGTACCTCTCGAGGCACCGAAAAAGGACCATAATATACTCGATCATTTTTGGTTTTATGATGAGTACATGTTCTCATGGTATTCTTGCCATATCGATAGAACTATATAAAAAAGGAGCTAGTACATCTTCAGTAATTGCATTTCTCCTTGCATCCCCTTGGGCAAACCTTCCAATTACCATTCTTCTATTCGGCTTTTTTGGTTTTAAGGCTGCATTTATCGTTTCATCTGCCCTAATTATTGCAACGATTACCGGTTTGATTTATCAGGAACTTGAACGGAGAGGGATGGTGGACTGTGCTCACTGTGCAATGGGCGAGGATAAAGAAGTATTAACAGATTTCTCAATAATTGCAGATGTAAAGAGAAGGTTCGGGAACTATAAATTTGGAACGAAAAATAATATTGAAAAAATAAAAGGTGTTTTAAAAGGTTCGTGGTCCTTGACAAGGAGGGTCATGTGGTGGCTCTTAATCGGTATACTCATGGCATCATTTGCACGGGTATACATTCCGGAGCATCTCTTCATGACCTACATGGGCCCAACTTTTGTGGGATTGCTCATAACACTATTTTTTGCCACCATTATTGAAGTATGTTCCGAGGGAAGTTCTCCGCTTGCCTTCGAGATATTTCGACAGACCGGTGCCTTTGGCAATTCCTTTGTCTTTTTAATGGCAGGAGTTGCGACAGATTATACAGAAATTGGTTTAATATGGTCCAACATTGGGAAAAAAGCTGCCTTATGGCTTCCAGTTATCACAGTTCCTCAGATTTTGATCTTTGGATATTTGTTCAATATCCTTCTTTAGAAAAATCATATAAGGAATTTTATCCACAAGCTTTTTAAATCTTTATTAATTACTTCGCTTCATGAGACACTCGGTGAAAATAGGAGTTTGTTTCGGCCTCACGTCGGCAGTGATTACAACTTTAGGGTTAATGGTGGGCTTAGAATCCGGCACCCATTTAAAGTCTGTTGTTATTGGTGGTATTCTCATTATTGCAATCGCCGATGCACTTTCAGACGCTATGGGCATTCATATCTCAGAAGAATCAGAAAATAAACATACTCCACGAGAGATATGGGAATCAACTCTTGCCACATTCCTCTCTAAGTTTGTTTTCGCACTGACATTTGTTGTACCCCTTCTGTTTTTTCAGCTTTCAACAGCCATTTTAGTGGACATTGGCTGGGGATTCTTTCTACTGTCCCTCTTTAGTTTCTATATAGCTAAAGAACAGAAAAAAGCATGCTGGGGAGTTATCCTGGAGCATCTTGTCCTTGCAGCGGTTGTGATACTCCTCACACACTACATTGGCAGGTGGATATCCACAATGCTTGGCTGAACCCAAAGAAGTAAGGGAAAACAAAAGGAATGAAGCATTTTTTACAATCTATCCAAACCTTTTTAAATTATAACGGCGTTATATTCTCATGTACTCCGACAAGGTAATGGATCATTTTAAGAATCCCCGAAACAAAGGGAAGCCCAAGGAGTATGATGCCGTTGGCAAGGTAGGTAATCCCGTCTGCGGAGACGTTATGCATATCTATATCAAAGTAAAGAATAATAAGATAGAAGAGATAGGATGGGAAACTATGGGCTGTGCGGCGGCGATAGCTACCTCTTCCATGATTACCAACCTCGCAAAGGGTAAATCCCTCAAGGAGGCAGAAAAAATAACTCGAGATAATATTGCCAAGGCTCTGGACGGGCTGCCGCCGATAAAGATGCACTGTTCAAATCTTGCGGCCGACGGTCTGAAAAGGGCTATTGAAAATTATAGAAGGGGGGTGAAAGAATGATATACATGGATCATTCCGCGACAACACCCGTGGATGAACGTGTCATGGAGGTAATGGAACCGTACTTTGGCGAGAAGTACGGGAATGCTTCCTCACTTCATTCGCTGGGACAGGAAGCGAATAGAGCCTTGGAAGAGGCGAGAGAGAAGGTGGCAGAGGTCATACATGCGGAACCCTCTGAGATATACTTCACCTCCGGCGGCACGGAGTCCAATAACTTTGCGATAAAGGGCACGGCCTTTGCGAGAAAGAACAAAGGTAACCATATCATTATCACAGAGGTAGAGCATGACTGCGTTCTTAATGCATGCAAATGGCTCGAAAAGAGAGGATTTGAAATAACACGTCTTGGGGTGGATAAGGATGGGCTCATAGATATGAAAGAACTCAGGTCCTCACTGAAGGAAGAGACGATTCTTGTTTCTATAATGCATGCCAACAATGAAATAGGTACTGTCCAGGATATGGAAAAAATAGGAAAGATTGTTGGAGAATCAAACGCGTATTTGCACACAGACGCTGTGCAAAGCGTGACAAAACTGCCTGTTGATGTAAAAAAAATGAATCTGAACATGCTCTCGATCTCCTCCCATAAGATCTTTGGACCCAAAGGAGTGGGCTGCCTCTATATTCGAAAGGGAACAACTCTTGATCCGTTAATGCATGGCGGTGGCCATGAGCACGGTATGCGCTCTGGAACAGAGAATATTGCAGGAATTGTTGGTTTTGGAGAGGCCATTCGGATCGAGGAAGAAGAGAGGCCGAAAGTGATGCCCCGGCTGCAGAGGTTAAGAGATAAAATTATAAAAAATGTTCTAAAAATGGATCATACGCTCTTAAACGGCCATCCTACAAAAAGGCTTCCCATAAATGCTAATTTCACCTTTAAGTTTATAGAAGGGGAGGCTCTTGTCCTTTCGCTGGACTCAAAAGGCATTGCAGCCTCTACAGGATCAGCGTGTTCATCAAAGTCTCTGGAGGCGAGTCATGTTCTCCTTGCCATAGGATTAAAGCCGGAGGAGGCTCATGGTTCATTAAGACTAACATTGGGGAAGGGAAACACCGAAGAAGACGTAGATCACCTACTTGGGGCACTTTCTGATGTCGTCTCAGAACTAAGGGAGATATCACCCTTCAAAACCGATTTTGAGGGATGATAATAAGCATTTACCCTTTTTTTTACCTTTTCGATATCATTATTCTCAGCCTATGGGCCGCCGCTTCTGTTTTATCGGAGATATCCGAGCTTATGTCAATGAGCTTTGTGGTGTAGTAAAGAGAGACGGGATCGATATCCTTTTCATCGAAAAATGAATTTCTCAGGCTGAACTGAATCGTATCAATATTCCCCTCCAGTTTTTCAACTATTTTTACGTATTTCGTCACGTTTGTTACCTCCTTTTTCATAAAGACCGTCTCAATAACATCCTCAAACTCTTCTGTGGCATGAAAATATGCTTCTACAATTTTTGTGTTGATCGTCATGATTTTTCTCATATGCTCTACCATTTTCGGAGGGATGCTGTACCTTTCTTTTATGAGCAACCACTGCGCAAGATTTTCGGCCTGATCCGCTACTTTGTCCTGATGGTTTATCAGGGAGAGCGTATCCTCCCTGCTCACGGGCATGAGGATTCCAGAGGGGAGATTTTCTCTCATCTTCTTCTTTATATCGTCTGCATCTGTTTCAAGTTTTATAACCTCATCGCAGACTTCTTCCATCTCAGTGTACCTTTCTTCAAAAAATAAATCAAATGCTGCATTAAGTCTCTCAACAGCTTTTTTGGTGATCTTCGCATGTTCCACCATAGGGTTGAATGGAGATTTTATGAACAGTTTTGTTAGGGGGTTTGTTGTCATTTTTTCACCTATAGTATACTTACAAGTACCTTAAATATAAAAATTGTTGTCAAAGCCGCTGTGGGTATTGTTACTGCCCAGGAGATCACGATTTTTTTTATGATCCTGAGGTCTATAGCTTTTAGTCCACGAGCAACTCCTACACCAATGACACTTCCCACGACCGCATGTGATGTTGAGATGGGCAGTCCCAGCTTTGAGGCAATTAGAACGGTGGTGGCGGCCGAAAAATCTATGGTAAAGCCCCTCGTATTTGTGAGTTCCGTTATTTTTTCGCCTACCGTTCCGATAACCTTATGCCCCCACGTGGAGATACCAAGGGTAATTCCCAGACCTCCGATACCGAGGAGAAAAAGAGGCACTTCCACAGTTGTGGAGAGTTCGTTTGTTCTAGTTATTGTATAGACTGCGGCCACAGGCCCTATTGCGTTGGCCACATCATTGGCTCCGTGGGAAAATGCAACGTAACATGAGGTAAATACCTGAACCCATCTGAATATCGGTTCTACATCCTTTAGATTGGATTTATCACTATAAAATTTCGATATGAGTATGTAGCTCCCGAGAATTGCAAGGATTCCTATAAATCCTGAACAAAGGACTGCAATTGTACTCCCTGTCACATTAAGGTTTTCTCCCAGACCTGTTTTAAAGAGGAGGGAAAGTGCGATTATAAAAAAAGCAAGTCCTATAAAAATTGGAGCTACGATTCTTGCACGTTTAATCGGCTTTTTTGAGCTGAGGACTGTGTGGTACAGTATGTTGAAGATTATAAATGCGAGAGCACACCCAAATACAGGAGAGATTATCCATGCTACTGTGACCTGCCCCACCCTTGACCAGCTTATGCTTCCTCCGGCTACAAGTCCGAATCCCAGAATGCCGCCAACTATGGAATGCGTTGTAGAGACAGGGAGCTCTTTCCATGTGGCAAGGGTAATCCACAAGCTTGCTGCAAGAAGTGCTGAGAGGAACCCATATATTACTATGGAGGGATCATGCAAGCTTGCGGGATCGACTATTCCTTTCCTTACAGTTTCAGTAACATGAGATCCGACAAATACAGCCCCCAATAAGTTGAGTATCCCCGCGATTATTATTGCCTGTTTCATCGTTATGGCCTTGGCACCAACGGCAGATGCCATGGAGTTGGCCACATCATTCGCACCGATGTTCCATGCCATGTACAGTCCTACCGCGATCGCAATGATAACCCAGATAATCATTGAAATCGTATTGGCGAGTAGATATAAAAGCATTTTGTACGGTGATTTCAGATCATTTTTCCGTAACACGACACCAATATTTTTATACACATGCCGCTATCCAAAGGGCATGAAGAAGATGATCATCGTCCTCTTGATCCTCCTGTTGTTTTCAGGGGTTCACGCAGAGGAAAAGCCAGTGGCTATTAAGTACTACTTTGTAGATGGGTGCCCCTACTGTGAGGAATCGGACTCGATAATAGATGGAATAGAGAAAAGTTATCCTGATGTTAACGTTACAAGAAAAAACGTCTACAAATCGTCTTTATTTATGGATGAGTTTTTAAATTACGGCTTTTGGAAGGTCCCTGCTATTGTTATTAATGAAAATGCTACATTTCAGGGGGAGGAAGAAATTACAGAAGAAAGTATACAGGGCACAGTTGAGGAATATCTCAGCGCATATACACAAGGAAATTCTTTTTTTGAAAAAGGAGAGGTGTACTATGAAGAAAAAGAGTATAAAAAAGCTTCTGTATATCTCGAGGAAGCAAAAAGACTGTTTCAAATAGGGAATTACGATACAAACGCTACAAATGAGTTACTGCAGAAATGTAACAGCACTATGGGAGCACAGAATTTCATTTTCAAGGGCGATCTTTTCCTAGAGAATGGCGATACGGAAAAAGCGAAGGAGATGTACTCGCAGGTAAAAGGCGATGAGTTTGGGAGCGTAGCTGAGGAAAGGATCGAAAATGTAGACGTATACGCACAGTCTCTTCAGAGCTTTGACAAAGCAGTTGAACAGTACAATAACGGAGAGTACGATCAGGCCTTAGATCTCTTTTACTCCGTAGACACAATATTGGTAGGCGATAAACAGGAGGAATGTAAAATCTATATTGAAAAGTGCGGAAAATATGAAGATGCGGAGTCTTTGTACAATGAAGGGATAAGTTTAACCTTCACCGACCCTGTCTCCGCCCGGAAAAAGGTCATGAAAGCAGGTTATATCTATGATTCACTGGGCAGAAACTCAGAAAAGTATGATATTCTTGCCGAAGCGGTCCTCAACTTTTACATCGGCAAAACCATCTATGCAACTGATTCCGATTCTTCCATAAAATACTTCAAAAAAGCTAAACTAAGCTTCCAAGAGGTTAATTTTCAAGAGGGAATAGAAAAATGCGATCACTATATGGTAAAATCAAAAAAGAATTACTTTATGTACACTATTCCTATTATAGTCTTCATTTTAGTACTGTTCGGATATCTCTATCTGCGGTATTTCAGAGAAAAAGATAAAAATAAAAATAACATTAACAAAAAGGACCTGAAAAAATTAGCTGAAAAGCATGCCAAAGGTGAGATTTCTCTCGAAGAGTTTGATAAGAAAAAGAAGGAGATAATAAAATGAAAGAAATAGATGAGTTAAAACCAATGCTCTACGAACTGAGCAAGGAGATATTTGAGAATCCGGAGACAGCGTATGAGGAGTACAAAGCTTCAAAGCTGCTGAGTGAAACCCTTGAAAAAGAAGGATTCGAGGTAAAAAAAGATATTTGCAATATTGAGACTGCTTTCAAAGCACAATACGGTGAGGGAAAGGTAAAAATTGCATTTCTTGCAGAGTACGATGCACTTCCGGGAGTAGGTCACGGCTGTGGACATAATATCATTGCTGCCGCCGCTTTGGGTGCAGGTATGGCATTGAAACGCGCCATCGAAAAAAAGAATCTTGATGCCACTGTGTATGTGATTGGATGCCCCGCAGAGGAAGCAGAGGGTGCGAAGGTGCTGTTTGCAGAGAAAGGAGTCTTTGATGACGTGGATCTTGCACTAATGATACACCCGGGAAATAAAACCCTTATTACAGAGCATTTTCTGGCGATCAAAGAGTTACGATTTAAATTTTATGGAAAACCGTCCCATGCTGCTGCCTCTCCGGAAGAAGGGATAAATGCTCTCGATGGTGTTATACAGACGTTCAACAGCATAAATGCACTGCGGCAGCATCTTCGTGAGGACGTGAGAATTCATGGTATTATTACCCACGGCGGTGATGCACCGAATATCGTGCCAAAATACGCTGAAGCATACTTTTTTGTGAGGGCTACGGATAATGAATATCTCGAGGAAACCCTCAAAAAGGTAAAGAACTGCGCGAAGGGTGCAAGTACCGCAACAGGCGCTGAGCTGACGATAGAAGAAGGAAAGGGATACAAAGCGTTCTATCCTAACAAGGTTCTTGCCGATCTTTTTGAAAAACATCTTCGTTCCATGGACATTACCATAGATGAACCTGATGAGTTCGGCGGTCAAGGCTCCAGCGATATAGGCAATGTGAGCTGCGTCGTTCCGAGTCTTCATCCTTTTATACGAATAACTGAGGAGGAACTGAGAGGCCACTCTCAGGAGTTTGCTAGGGCTGCGATCTCAGGAAAAGGCAACGAAGCGATTCTCATCGGCGCAGAGGCCATGGTTCTCACCGCTCTTGACATCATAGAGGAGACTAAGCTTTTAAAAGAAGTAAAAGATACATTTCTACCTCGGTGAACTGATGAAACAGAGGATCCTCTATACGGCCTTTCTGGCCCATTTGATTGACGATGGATGCGAGGTCGTCCTGCTGCCATTGCTTCCATTGATGGCTAAGGAACTCTCCTTTTCTAATGCTCAGATAGGGCTTATAGGGGGAGTTTTTATAATCGTAGCAGGTATTTTTCAGTTTTTTACAGGGTATATCTCTGACTATATCAGAAAAAAGAAGGATCTGGTTGCTCTCGGATTCTTTTTAGTGGCTGCGGGTCTTACTTCAATCTCACTTGGTGATTCCTTCTTATGGATTCTTGGAGGTGCTTCCATTCTGGGTGTTGGACTCTCCTTTTATCACCCTGTAGGCATCTCCGTTGTCACAACACATTTCAGGACAGAAAGAGGAAGAGCTATCGGTATCCACGGCACGGGTGGAGCCATCGGGCTGCTGCTGGCTCCTGCCTACAGCGGTTTTGTTGGAGAGTTATGGGGATGGCGCCCTGCTCTGAGAATTACCGCCGTTCTTTGCGTAGCGGTAGGCTTGTTATATTATTTTTCTGTGAAGGATATATCCTTTAAACGGTCAAAAAGAAAACTCTCCGTACTGATCACCCCTGCAGCAATCACCGTCATGATTGTACTGGGATTAGCCGGTATGTGTAGCCGAGGCTTTTCTACATTCTTCCCGGTACGATTGGTCAGGATGGGATACAGCTCAGGTTTTTCCGGAGGTCTTCTGTCGGTGTTTTTTGGCATGGGGATATTTGGGCAGTATATAGGTGGCACTCTTTCCGATAGGTTTTCTCACAAAAAGGTTATCTCAATCTCGCTCATGTTCACAGCAATCTTTTTCGTACCTCTCTTGAGAACTGAGAACACCTACCTGTTATATCTCTTTGCAATGATCACAGGATTGTTTTTATCCATTGTATGGCCAGCTATATTCGCATATATCGCTGATCTGGCTCCGGAGGATATGCACAGCAGAGCCTTGGGTGTTTTCGGAACAGTCTCCGCGGTGATGAGCGGCTCAGCACCTATAATGATAGGGTATATATCGGGCGTAATACTCCTCTGGAATGCGCTTCTTATCCTGCCTCTGTTTAGCGTGGCTGGTGCCCTGATAATGTTTGTAATGAGGGAATGAGAGGGAAAGGCATTATTTTGTATGAATTTCCACAATATCGCCGTCCTCTACCTTGTGGTCTGCACCCGCCTGCTGTCCGTCGTACTTGACAGAGTCCCCCCAGATCTTTGCGTACCTGAAATTTCTGTAAAACTGTTTGTGGACCTCTTTTGCCACCTCCATAACAATTGTCCCTTTTTTCATTGCAATGGGGGGGTAATCAGGATCGTCGCCAGGTGATTTTGTAAATACTCGTATAAGATCAACTTTTTCATAGATTTTTTCTCTTAGCTTGTCTATCCCTATCTCCTTTTCTGCGGAAACAGGTATGATCTCAAACTTGGAATAGTTTTTCTTGAATTTTTCCAGATTTTTTTTGCTTTCCTTCAGATCTCCTTTGTTCCCAACAACAAACGCTTTTATATATACCAGGTTTTTATCAAGGAAGTCCAGGAACTCTTCAAGATCTATTTTTTCCTTAACGATGACCATAGCATTGGATATTCTGTGTTCCACAAGCATTTTTTTGACCTCGCTCACATCCGGTACATACTTCTTTCCTCGTATTTCCAATCCACCGGAGGAGTACTTTTTTATTTCTATCTCCGCTTTTTTCTTGTTAATTCTGAACCCCGATCTGTATAGTTCATAGAGGATTGTTTTCATCTCTTTTACGGGATCTTTACTGAGGTCCACCACCATAACAAGGCAGTCTGTACTTCTCATGGCGCCCATAAGCTGAAACCCAAACCCCTTACCCATAGAAACGCCCTTGATCATAGGGGGCATATCAACTATTTGAATTTGGATATCTTTGTATTTCATCATTCCAGGGTTTGGTAAAGTCGTCGTGAGAGGATAATCTGCAACATCAGAGTTTGCATGGGTGAGAACATTAAGAATAGAGGATTTTCCTGTATTAGGAAGACCTACCAATGATACCTGTGCAGCTCCCTCCTTTTTCACTGAAAAACTTGGCCCTCCGCCTTTTTTGGTGGCATTGGTCTTTTCCAGTTTCTCTTTGTACTTGGAAAGTCTCTTTTTTATATGGAGCCGCATCTTCTCTGTACCCTTATGTTTAGGTATCGTAGAGTACATTTTTTCCAACGCACTGATCTTCTCGGATGGGCTCTTTGCTTTTCTATACGCTTCTTCCGCTACGAGGTACTCACTTGTCACATTGGAGGGCATACAAGTACGTATGATGAAAAATTTAAAAAAGCTAACTGATGAATGAAAAGATATTTAAAGATACCCTTACAAAATGATACATGAATGAAAAGGTGCTGAAACTTTTTTTAAAAGAAAAGAGGATGAAGATATTCTTGCATGTAAAGGAAGAAGAGTATGCAACAAAAATAAGAGATAAGGCTCTTTGTATGTACAGCTACGTCGTTTCCACTCTTAAAAATTTTGAGAAATTAGGCCTTGTGGAATCAAAGAGGGAAGGAAGAGTTAAAAAGTATACGTTGACAAAGAAAGGAGAAAAAATCGATAAAAAACTGAGGGAGTTAGTTGAAATTACAGGAAAGAGCTGAGTTTCTTTCCCGCATAGACGGAAGACTCATTTTCCTCTTCTATTTTTAACAACCTGTTATACTTAGCAACTCTTTCTCCTCTGCAGGGGGCTCCGGTTTTTATCTGTCCTGTCTTAAGAGCCACACTTATATCTGCGATACTCGTGTCACACGTTTCTCCGGATCGGTGTGAGACCACGACTTTATATTTATTCCTAAAGGCAAGCTCTGCAGCCTCTATGGACTCCGTTATCGTTCCTATCTGGTTTACCTTTAACAGCAGTGCATTACAGGCTCCTTTTTCGATACCCTCTTTGAGGAGTTTGGGGTTCGTTACGAAGATATCATCTCCCACTATCTGGAGATCCAGCTCATCCGTTATTGCTATGAACCCTCTGCAATCGTCCTCATAGAAGGGATCCTCTATTGATACTATATCGTACTCCGAGACAAGCTCTTTGTACAGCTCAAGAAGCTCCATCGTTGTGTATTCCTTTTCTCCAAGAGTATACTTTTTTGTTTTTTTATTATAGAAATAAGACGGAGCGGCATCGATGGCAAACCTTATCTTTTCTTCATAACCAAGGTTTTCTACGGCCTGCAGCATTGTGTCAAAGGGATCTTTTATACTTTTCATTGGAGGAGCAAATCCTCCTTCATCCCCTATGTTCACCGCATTTTTTCCATATTTTTCCTTTAAAACTTTTTTCAGTTCGTGATAGACCTCGCTTCCTACTCTGAGGCCTTCTCCGAAGCTGTTAAGATTGACTGGCATTATCATGAACTCCTGGAACTCCAGGGCGTTCCCTGCGTGCTCGCCGCCATTGATAACATTCATCAATGGCACCGGAAGAAGAGAGCTGCAGGGGTTCAGGTATTTATAGAGCGGTATTCCGAGAGAGTTAGCTGCTGCTCGTGCGGATGCCAGGGATACACTCAGAATAGCATTGGCACCCAAATTTGATTTATTCTCCGTATCATCTGCCTCGAGCATTACAGTATCGATTTTTTTCTGATCAAGTATGTTTTCGCCAGTAAGGAGAGATGCAATTTTTTCATTTACGTTTTTTACGGCCCTTTTTACTCCCTTTCCGTGGTATCTTTTTCCTCCATCCCTCAGTTCAATGGCTTCTTTTTTCCCTACTGAAGCTCCGGAAGGAACTCGCGCTGTTCCGGATCCCAACTCTGTTTTCACATTACATTCCACTGTAGGATTTCCTCGTGAGTCAAGAATTTCTCGTGCCTTTAAGCCCGTAATAAAAATCTTGTCCATAGCAACGTTCTCAGCAAGGGTATTAAAAAACCTTTGGAGGATCTTTTAGGGATATTTATTTATATTCCAGAAGTGCAATTCATATATGGAACATTTTACCGTCAGTACTCAAAATGAATGTACTCTGATTAATATCACCGACAGGGTGAAGGATGCGGTAACAGGGAGAGGAGCAGTTCTTGTATTTACCCCTCACACTACCTGTTCTTTGCTGATCAATGAGGATGAACCCGGGCTCCGAGAGGACATTCTGCAGTTTTACGCAACTCTGGCGCCAAAAGGAAATTATAACCATAATAAAGTGGATAACAATGCACATTCTCATCTCAGATCGCTTTTCAACACCGGGGTAACAATTCCCGTAAATAACGGGGAGCTCTCGCTTGGCAGATGGCAAAGCATCTTTTTAATGGAACAGGATGGACCGAGGAAGAGGAAGGTTTATATACAGATGATCCTCTCCGAGTAACAGAATTGGAAAAATATATAAACATAAAGAAGAAGTAACTCTAAGGTGATGGTATGAAAGATGAAGAAAACAAAAAAAAAGAGATAGAAAAGGATGATTTTGAGGAGGAGAAGGGATTCTGGAGCTTAAAAAGAGTTGTAGGTATAGCTTTGATTGTTCTTGTACTTCTCTTTACTCTTATAGGGATAGGCGTCTGGAGAGGACTAAAAGACATTGCAGATGACGAAAAAATTCTTATGGTTGTAGAAAAGGGTGATGTTGCGAAGGCCGCATCTATCTATGACACCGATACGGGCGAAGGAGAAGCTGTGAACGTTGAAGTGCTCCCCGCATTGAATAACCTCAAACGGTTTTACGATGCAGTGGTAGATGTGTATGGAACTGTTGATAGAATGCTGATAGCCAATACAGAGGCTGTCTATAAGCTTAGTCTTGATCCATCTATTGAGTTCAGAGGTACGGATGTGGACAGAGATACCCTCGTTGAGTGGGTGGTGGGAGAGAGCTACCCACCAAAAGAACTGCAGCAGGACCAGAAGGCCTGGGATTTCAGGGCAGACCTTCTCAATGAATGGTTTGACTATTACTACGACAAACTCGATCAGGGGCAGTACAGGGGACCTATTGTTGAAAATGTGATGGATCTCTACAGGGATGGCAATCTAACGATATACAAGTCGAACCTGGCGTTGACAGTGCTGAAATACATCTCTATAGAACAAATAATCATTTAATTTTTTTGTTTTTCTTTTTTTACGGGCTCGTAGTTCAGTGGGAGAGCACTGCCTTCGCAAGGCAGAAGCCGCGGGTTCAAATCCCGCCGAGTCCATTTCGTTTCACTCAATGGGCTCGCCGAGGAGGTGGTAGCTCTTTGACCTGGCTCATTTTAGTTCATCGTAGGTACACTGTATTACAGGTGCAGATCGGAACCTTTTTATTTATAACATTTGAGTTCTATTTTAGGTGATATTATGTCTGATAAAACAAATCCCTTTAAGATGGCACAAGCACAGTTTAGTGAAGTTGCAGATCAACTATCGCTCTCAGAGGGCGTCAGAGCGATTCTCAGAGAACCTTTGAGGGAGTTTCATTTTAACATTCCCTTAAGGATGGATAACGGCACAATTAAAGCTTTCCGTGGATTTAGAGTTCAACACAACGATGCAAGAGGACCCGCAAAAGGAGGAATACGTTTCGCAGCTAATGAAACAATTAAAACTGTGAAGGCACTTGCTATGTGGATGACATGGAAATGTGCAGTTGCAGACATCCCCTTAGGAGGTAGTAAAGGTGGTATTATAGTCGATCCAGCCACGCTCTCAGAAGATGAAAAAGAGAGACTTTGTAGAGGATGGATAGATCAAATGTGGAAAAACATTGGACCCTTGGTAGATGTTCCAGCTCCAGATGTCGGAACGACCCCTCAGATGATGGGATGGATGATGGATGAATATGCAAAGTTAAGAGGGAAGTTTTACCCCGGTGTCATCACGGGCAAACCTGTGGGCGGAGGTGGCTCATTGGGAAGAACAGCAGCAACTGGATTTGGCGTAATTGTTACAGTACGGGAGGCACTTAAACACCTCGGGCTTACCCCAAAATGTCATGCTTCAATCATGGGATTTGGCAATGTCGCTCAATACGCAGCCATAAATTTTGTAAAACTTGGTGGCAAAGTTGTTTCAGTATCCTGCTGGAACAGAAATGACAAAAAATCTTATACAATAAGCAAGAATGACGGCATCGATCCTCTCTTTCTACAGGCAATCACAGACCAATACGGTACCATTAACAATAAAAAGGCGAAGGAAAAAGGATACGAAATTGAAGATGGCGATGCATGGCTGTCAAAAGATGTGGAGATTCTTATTCCTGCGGCCTTAGAAGGAGTAATAACCGAAGAAACCGTGAAAAGGATCAGTCCTCAAGTAAAAATTCTTGCTGAAGCAGCTAACGGCCCGACTACTGTTGAGGCTGATGCAGTGTTCAAAGATAATTCGGATATCTTTGTGATTCCAGATTTCCTCTGTAATGCTGGAGGAGTAACCTGCTCATATTTTGAAGGCGTCCAAAATAACATGAACTTTTACTGGAGTGAAGAAGAAGTAAATCAGAAGCTGGACGAAAAAATGAAAAATGCATTCCATTGTGTGCTCAAAATGGCTCAGGAGAAGAAGGTGTATACGAGAAATGCTGCTTATATGGTCGCAATAGACAGCGTTGTAAAAGCAATGAAATTAAGAGGTTGGTGTTAACTTTCTTATTCTTTTTATTTTTTTAACATTTTTTATATTCTATGGATTTTAATGATTAAATATAGAAAAGCCCATTTTTTATATCAATTTTTCTATCTCTTACAATATAGCACGCGCCTATAGAGTTGTTATATGTTACCTCTCCTTCGAATTCATATTCCCGCGCCTTATCTCTATCTCTTCCCGATGTGGCCAGTTTTCTGCCTTTTCTATTAGTATTATATTTCCTCTAACACGAACAAAAACATCATCGCCAATATTAAGCCCTGCTGCCCTGAGTTCATCTTCGTTCAGACTTAAATGTACATTGTGGTATTTTCCATCTTTGCCTCTTTCTCCGCTTGGATTTAGCTTTTTCTTTCGAACCATTTTTGTACCCCTGTTGGCTGTATGCAATGGTTCTATATTGGACACTTATATACTTTGCGGTTATCAGAGCATAAATATTTTGAAAAGGCAAAGTACACCCATGATAATGGCGTATGTGGGAATGACAATTCTCCAGATTTTATTCGGTAATACTCTCACCATGTACGGTGATATGACAGCTGCTAAAAACCCACCTGTGAATATGGATGGTAGAAGCATTAAATCCACAGACGTTTCAGTCATTGTTATCAAAAAAAATGAAGCCACACCAACAACTGATACAAGCCCTTCGGCCAGGGACACAATGGCGGTTGCACTCTTTTCGTAGATGCCTGCGAAGATCTGTCCCATAGTAACTACTGGACCATACCCTCCACCACCAATTCCTTTATTGAAGCCTGCTAATGCTGCAAATAGTTTAAATATAGTTGATCTATGTTTAGAAGATACTACATTGGACATATCTCTCTTTTTTAACCTGAATAAACCTATAAATCCCATTAAAAGTACCAGTACGGCAACATAAGTTTTTATAACAACCTGTGAAAATTCTATCGCAAAATAAGCAAGCATTACAGAAAAAAATATTGCAACGCACCCAATAGCAGCAATTGTTAACATAACTCTTGTGGCATCATTCAGGGGACGTTTAAAGGAGAAATTAACGTTTCTAAACTCATTATGAAACCACCCCGCCGTAATCCCTGTTATTGCCTCAGAGATGAGAAGTATCGGTACTACCTGAAGGGGTTCATACCCCATAAAAAATAGAAGTGGTGCCAAGCCAGTTCCAAATCCCATCCCTGCCGATGAGTCCATAGTCTCAAATAAAAATGCTATAATCACTATCGCGAATATTATCTCCATAGTATCCCTTTAAGATTTGGATGTAATGGCTATTATAAAAATAGAGCCATTAGGGTCATGGTAAAGGCATAAACTAACAAAGCCCCTCCAATTTTTTTTAGTGTGCTTCTATCTACCTTTGTTCTCTTGGAGATCGCCATTTCGTCTAATATCCGGGCATCATTCCCTATCATCCAGTCATCTGTAAATTCCATCCATATCACCTATAAATTCTCTGTAGAGTATCTTTCTATAATCTACATATGATATATGGATACCATCCTTTAAATACTTTTCGGTTATCATCTTACAGGATAGAAAAAGTAGAAGGGATACGAAAGCTTTTTTAAACCACCCCATATATTTTTAAAAGATTGTTATATGCATGAGATGATACTATGGAAAGAGAAAAGAAATTTGTACTCTGGTTTGATGAAGTAACTAAGGATGATGTACCGCTTGTAGGTGGAAAAAACGCGTCTCTGGGAGAGATGTATAGGAATCTTGTATCAGAGGGGGTAAATGTACCAGGAGGATTTGCAGTGACGGCCTATGCCTACAAATACCTTCTTGAAGAAACAAATATACGGGATAAGCTTGTTGAGATTCTTTCGGAACTGGATGTTCATGATCTCAAAAATCTTCGAGAAAGTGGAAAGAAAATAAGGGACCTTATAAGCGGTGTTGATCTTCCAAACGATTTACGAGAAACGGTTCTTGAAGCATATCACAAAATGCAAGAAAAAGACGAAAATTTAACGGTAGCTGTTCGTTCATCTGCTACGGCCGAAGATCTTCCCGATGCAAGCTTTGCAGGACAGCAGGAAACCTATTTAAATGTAAAGGGGGATGAAGATCTTATAGAGGCTTGTAAGGACTGTTTTGCATCATTATTTACTAATAGAGCAATATCATACAGAGAGGACAAAGGGTTTAATCATCTGGATGTATATCTTTCAATAGCCGTTCAGAAGATGGTGAGAAGCGATCTTGCTTCCTCAGGGGTCATGTTCTCCATAGACACAGAATCGGGGTTTGAGAATGTTGTATTTATTACAGGCTCATGGGGGCTCGGGGAGAATGTGGTGCAGGGGAAGGTTAATCCAGATGAGTACTATGTTTTCAAGCCGACACTTAAGGAGGGATACATCCCTATTGTAGGAAAAAAACTCGGATCCAAGGAGATCAAAATGATATATTCCTCCGGTGCAGAGAGAGTGAAAGATATTACTATTTCAGAGGAGGAAAGAAACTCATTTACGCTCACAGACGAAGAAGTTGTTACCCTTGGAAGGTGGGCTATGGCTATAGAGAACCACTACGAAAAACCAATGGACATTGAGTGGGCAAAGGACGGCAATACCGGTGAACTGTACATTGTTCAGGCGCGGCCCGAAACGGTGCACTCCCAGCGAGAATTGGGTGTCATAACGACATACGAGCTTAAGGAAGAAGGGAAGGTTCTTGCAACGGGTCAGGCCGTTGGACAGATGATAGGCCAGGGGACAGTGAATATTATCGAGTCTGCAGAGGAGATTGAGCAGTTCAGAAAGGGGGAGGTCTTGGTAACGGATATGACCGATCCTGACTGGGAACCGATAATGAAAATTGCCGGTGCCATCGTTACCAATAAGGGTGGAAGAACGTGCCATGCAGCCATTGTTTCGAGAGAACTGGGCATACCTTGTATTATCGGTACCGAGGATGGCACAGAGAAGTTAAAAAGCGGACAGAAGGTGACCACAAGCTGCGCAGAGGGAGAAACAGGAAAGGTATATGAAGGGCTTCTGGAATATGCTGTGGAGAAGACAAAGCTCGATGTGCCGGAGACAAAAACACAGATTATGATGAACGTCGGAATTCCTGAGAAGGCATTTGCGCAGGGGCAGATACCCTGTGACGGTGTGGGACTCGCCCGCGAGGAGTTTATCATTAATTCTTATATAGGTATACACCCCCTTGCCCTGTTAAATTATGAAGAGCTCAAAAAATCAGATGATTCGGAAAAAAAGAAAGTTGCTACCGAAATAGAGAAAAAAACGAAAGCATACTCCGATAAAACTCAGTTTTTTATTGATACGCTTGCTCGGGGTATAGGCAAAATAGCCGCAGGATTCTATCCAAATGATGTGATTGTGAGACTCTCAGACTTTAAAACGAATGAGTATGCCAACCTCATCGGCGGCCAGTTCTACGAACCTGAGGAAAGCAACCCCATGATAGGCTGGAGAGGAGCCTCCCGGTACTATGACGAAGATTTCAAGCCTGCTTTCGGGCTTGAGTGCGAAGCGCTGAAAAAGGTACGGAATGAGATGGGCCTTACCAATGTGAAGGCGATGGTACCCTTCTGCAGAACACCTGAGGAGGGAAAGAAGGTCATTAAGGTGATGGAGGAGTACGGCCTTAAACAGGGAGAAAACGGTCTGGAGGTCTATGTCATGTGCGAGATACCCAGTAATGTGGTGGCAGCTGACCAGTTTGCCGATGTTTTTGACGGATTCAGCATTGGATCAAACGATCTTACCCAGCTCACACTGGGGCTGGACAGGGACTCTGAGCTTGTCTCTCATATCTTCGATGAGAGAAATGACGCGGTCAAGCGGCTGGTGAAACAGGTGATAGATACCGCCCACCAGCATACTCCGCGGAGAAAGGTAGGAATATGCGGACAGGCACCGTCGGACTACCCTGAGTTTGCCGAGTACCTTGTGGAGTGCGGTATTGATTCCATATCGCTGAACCCCGATACTGTGATCAAGACAAAACTCCAGATTGCGGGGAAAGAAAAGGAAATGAAGAAGTAATCTTTTCTCTATTTCTTCCCAACTACAAACCCTAACGCGGCAAATAGAAATATTTCAAACGGAATAGCTATGGTAGGGCATAAGCTTGCTTCCTTGCCAAAGGTTTCCAGTGCTATGGCAGCTAAGAGTGCACAGTTCTTAAAGGATCCAAAAAGTGCAAAGCTTATTCGTTTTTCCAGTGCGGTACTCTTCAGAAGGTAAAAAATACCAAAACCAAAACCAAATGTTTTGACAAATGCCATGATGATGAGGTAAACCATCTCTGGCCTGAAAAAACTACTTCTATTTATTCCAATAATTGTGTAAAGCAGCAAGAACATGAGAATTACAACAATGTTATCTTTTTTCTCCTTTATTTTTGTGCCAAACTTTGTTTTAGAGGCCAAATAGGCAAGAATCATCGGAATAACGATAAACTCAATTAGCGTTTTGAGAAGTCTTATGTAACTCAGAGTTTCTCCAAAGACAAGAAAGATAACCACGGGAGCTATAACGATGGAACTGAGGTAGGCAAGGGTTACACCCAGCATGGAGAGCCGCAGATCACCTTTTAGAACATTGGTGAAGGGTATCACTGCCACGGCGGGCGGACCTACTGCCATAACAACAAATCCCTGGAAAAAAGAAGTTTTGAAAAGTGAACCTGCAGCGATGAGAAATCCTCCCAGAATAATATAGTTGAGGAACAGGGCAAATAAAATGTCGTTTTTATTTTCTATACGCCTTGAAAATTCCAGATCGAGAAGAGAAAAAAACATTATTGCTCCAAGGATAAGAATAAAATAATTTTCAAGTGATGATGAAGCCTGCGGAAAGATTAGCCCGAGAAGAAGTGCGAGTATGAACACCTTGCTTAGATCCATAAGTGCCCCTTCTCAGTAACTTTTTTAAATCTGTGGACTCACCTGAGAATTTTTTTGAGAGAGAAGGAGGAGAGTAATGTGGTGATAAACCCAACGATAACAAGGGTAGAATAGAGCTTGAATCCAATAATCCCTAGCATAGGCGCCGTGTGGGCGAATATAAGTTCTATTGCGCCCCTACCGTTTAATCCGATACCTATTAGTAAACTCTTTTTCCGGGTAAACCCGCTGAGAAAAGAAACAATCGTACAGCTTACCATTTTTCCCAAAAAAGCTGCAAGCAAAATAATGGCTATAAAATAGCTGGAAATATAACTAAAATTCACTTCAAATCCCATAAGCCCTATGTGGGGTGGAATAAAGAAGGAAAAACTCCAGTTTGTTAAAATCTCTATTTCTACATCAGATAATGCTCTTCTAAGGAGAACTCCGAATATAAAAGCCCCCACTCCCTCATGTACACCCATCATTTTTGCCGTAATAGAAAAGAAAAATGCCAAAGCAATTGTGATTCCCACCTTGTAGGTGCTTTCGATACGTTTCAGCTCTTTAAAGAGCTTTGGAAGGAGATATAGCTCCAAAACAAAGCAAAGAAGCACAAATATAAAAAACCCCAGCATGCTGTAAAGGAGCTCTGATGTCAGTGAAAACTCCGTTGAGAGCGTGCCCAAAAATAGTGACAGAAGAAATATGCCGGCTATATTGTCTATCAAAGCCGACTCAAGGTGTGTCAGTATCATTTTTTCATCCATGGATCGCAGGGAGTGCATGTGCTCAGTGTGTATGGCAAGAGCTGATATTGAGAGGCTGATCCCTATGAAAAAGGAGACGGCAGGACTGTAACCGAGTTCCGTTCCTACTATTATACCCAAGGAAAAGTGAAGCAATCATGCCGGCAGTGCCCACGGAGATGGATCGTTTTTCCAGTTCCTTCAGTGCAAAGATATCAAAGCTTGCCCTTATGATAAGCATTACTATAATCGTTCCGATCTCAGAGAGCATCCTGCATTTTTCGATTAAATTAGATGACTCTATCTGAGAAAATATAGAGCTGTCTTTGAAAATAAACAAGAAAAAAATAATGCTCACGAGTATTCCGCCGAATAATTCACCCTGCACATTTGAATAGCCTCGCCCGTGGAACATTTCTCCAAAAAACAATGCGGACGCAAAAACAACTGCCATTACTAAAAGTTCCATCATTTATAAACGTACTCTCACCAAAAATATTTATACTTTCCTGTTGTTCTCCTAGCATGGATATAGAGAAAACACTAATAGAGATGGTAAAGATCAACTCCGCAGGACCAGATAATACCGGGATAATATCGTATATGGAAGATCTTTTTGAAGGGATGGGGCTTGATTACAACACCTATGACTCAGAAAGCCCATACATTCTTGCAAAAAATGGCAAAGGAGGCGTAATCTTTTCGGGACATCTGGATACTGTACCCGTGGGAAAAAAATGGAGTGTTAAGCAGGGCAGTACAGAGGATGGAAGGATATACGGAAGAGGAACGTGTGACATGAAAGGAGGAATAGTTGCATCCCTTGCTGCTGCTGAGAGACTGAGGGAGGAGATATTCCATTCTCAATTGCATTGACTACGGATGAGGAGACCATGATGAGAGGCGCTGAGGAGCTGAGTAAAAGGATAGAGGGAACGTACTGTGTTGTCTGTGAGCCCACGGATCTCAAGCTCAGCACAGAGGAAAAGGGTATTTTTCAGTTTCTTTTGCGTTATTTCGGGAAGTCTTGCCACTCTGCAATGCTCTGGGAGGGAGAAAACGCTGTTTATAAAAAGATATAAAAAAGATTAGATCCTTTAAAAACAGCCCGGATGGTATTACAGTGAATCTGGGGAAAATAAATGGCGGAGAGAAGATAAATGTGGTTCCGGATACTGTTGAGCTGGAGGTGGATATACGATTTCCGCCGGAGCACGACTTTGAGGAGATAGAGGGGCTTTTTTCATTTGAAGCTGATGAAAAAGAAATAATTCATAAATTAGAGCCGCTCTCGCTCGATCCTCCTGAACAGCTTCTGGAGATTGTGAAAGAAAGAACTATATGTCATTTTGCCACAGAAGCTGTACGTTTTTATAAGCAGGTTCCTACTGTTATTTTAGGGCCAGGAGATCCGTTTCTGGCACATCAAATTGATGAGTACATTCTGAAAAAGGATATTGAAAGAGCTGCGGAAATATACGAGAAATTCGCTAAAGTACCTCTATAAGTGCGATTTTTTCAAAAATCTCTTTTTTATTAGTCGTTCCAAAAAATTCCTTTATTTTTTTCGGATCGCCTTTTATTGAAGAAATTCCATTTTTATCTGGCATAAGTACCCCAAATCGTTCCATTTTGTCCTTTAACCCAAGTTTTATAGCAGTTGATATCTGATCCTTTCCGGAAAGCCTCACAAGGAACTCTATTTTCGGATCATCTGCGATGTTGCTTCCTCTCTTAAATGCTTTTTTCATATGCAGGTAGGCAAAGAGTACCTGTTCCTCATCTACAACGTATTGAGGATCAAAGATAAACCCATCGTACTTCAACAATATACCCTTTTTGTCCATGGTACGGTCTACCTCAAATAGTTTCATACTATATATTCAACAGTATGATTTATATGTTGCATGGTGGGTTATTAGTGTTGATAAGCAACATTTCATACTTTTACAAATCAGTATAACCGAAAGCTATATAAAGGAGATAATACGTAGATATTATCAGAATATTATGATGAACATATCTCCCGAAGTGAAATACCATGAAACTGGTCTCAGTACAAATACCCGAGCTCTACCTAGAGGGGCTGGATATCATGATAGCCTCAGGATATTATCCGAACAGGAGCGAAGCTATCAGGATCGCAGTAAGGGATTTACTTACCAACGAAATAGGAGGCTTTCAGGAGATAGAAAAAAGAAAGTCTATGTTGAGAACCTCTGTGGTAGAAGAGGAAATAGAGGAAAAGTGAGGATGAAAGCATGAAAAGTATTCTGGAAAATGCGGAAAAGCATGTTAATTATGCTGAAGAGGAAGATTTCGGAAAAGCAAGGATTGCAGTGATTGGAGTAGGCGGTGCAGGAAACAACACGATAAATAGATTACATACCTTGGGCGTTCACGGGGCAGAAACAATCGCCATGAACACCGATAGGCAGCATTTGGATACTATAGATGCAGATAGAAAAATGCTCCTTGGAAGAGAACTGACAGAAGGATTGGGTGCAGGCGGCGATCCAAGTGTTGGTTTAGGGGCAGCTGAAGAAGATAGACGCCAAATAAAGGAATTGTTAGAGGATCAACAGCTTTTATTCCTTGCGGCCGGCATGGGGGGCGGTACCGGTACGGGAGCTTCCCCATTTATCGCAAAGATTGCCAGAGAAATGGGAATCCTGACTATTGGTGTGATATCCCTTCCATTCAGAATGGAAGGAGATGTAAGGTTGAAAAAGGCACAGGCGGGGCTCAATATGCTGCGAGCTAACTGTGATACCGTTGTTGCTCTTGATAATAATAAGTTAATGGCATTGGTTCCAAAGCAGCCCGTGAGTTATGCCTTTAGTGTTGCCGATGAAGTACTTGCAGAGATGGTAAAGGGTCTTTCGGAAACAATTACGCAGCCGAGTCTTGTAAACCTGGACTTTGCCGATATACGAGCGATTATGCAAGATGGCGGAGTTGCCATGATAGGTGTGGGCGAGTCTAATTCCACGAACAGAGCAGAAGAAGCCGTTGCCGAAGCATTAAGGAATAAACTTCTGGATGTGGATTATACAGAAGCAAAAGGCTCATTGGTCCACTGTTCAGGAGGTTCCGATATGAAGCTCTACGAGGCAAACGAGGTCGGAGAGCGCGTGAAGAAGATGGTGAAAAAGAAAGATGGTCGGGTGATCTGGGGCGCGAGAATTGATGAGAACCTCAAAGAATCCATGAGGGTCATGATTATAATGACGGGTGTTAAGTCGCCATGGGTTTCCGGTCAGGTTGCAAATAACGATGGAGGTACAATCTCTTTTAAACAGTTCAGCCGGAAGAAAAAGAAAACCTCCTACTGGCCAAGTTTTGGATTAGATTCATTTTAAGGAGGGGGTTTTCTCAGCCTCCTTCCCCCCTCCTCATTTGTCTTTTATAGACTCTATGGAGGATTTCCTTTGTACCCGAAGAACTGTAATTTTTTCGTACTTTTAGTTGTATAATCTTACTGTGCAGTTTTCTTTTTCGGATTTCGTTTTCCACCCATTCTTTATTCTGATCAGGCCCTAAGAATATGATATCGGGATCTATTTTTTCTGTTATTTTAAAAAAATCGTTTAAAGCCCCAAGATACGCCTTTTTAACAAATTTCATACTCTCAATTATTAATTTCCTTTCATTTTCGTTGAATACGGGTCTTTTTCCCTTTTCTTTCTTGACATTTTTGTCTCTTGCTATGATCACGTGTAGATCTCCGTACTCACTTGCTTCTTTTAAAAAGTAGATGTGTCCCGGATGGATTATATCAAATGTGCCTGCAACTGTCACTTTCATGGTATCACATATTACCCAGATATTATCGCTCTCAAGGGAAAGCCCATATGGAGTTGAGACATTGCACATAAAAAGGTATCGAGAGATACCACAGTTGTCATATACTTTCTTGCAAGCATATATACAGCACGCACCAAAAGATTTTTAAAGAGAAAAGAGGAGATAGAGAGTAATGGAATCAGGTCGGAGTTGGATCTCAATTGATGAGTGAAAAAATTATTGTGGAGATTGTATCTCTTGTAATATTGTTATTCCTGTCAGCTTTATTTTCTAGTTCGGAGACTGCATACACTCACATGAGCATGATAAGAGTTAAACATTTGGTTAGTAAAGGAAATAAAAGGGCTAAAACTCTTGAAAAACTTAAAAAAGACCCGGAAAAAACCGTGACAACCATTCTTATTGGTAACAATATAGCCAATATCTCCGCATCCTCGATAGCCACGGCTCTGGCAATTGACTTTTTTGGGAACAAAGGAGTGGGTGTTGCCGTAGGGGTAATGACATTTTTAATCCTTCTCTTTGGCGAAATCACCCCAAAAAGATATGCCATACGGCGAGCAGAGACGTTGACACTCGCTGTGGCACCATTATTGAGCATTCTTTCGAAGATTTTTTACCCGATACTTTTGGCCTTCACAGGATTTTCCAATCTTTTTTTGGGAAAAAGTATCGACAATGGACCTATATTTACAGAAGAAGAAATCAAAACCATTATACATGTGGGCGAACAGGAGGGAACAATTGAAGAAGACGAAAAAGAGATGATAGCGGGTATATTTGAACTTGAAGATACCAGAATCAAAGAAATTATGACCCCTCGTGTTGACATGGTCTGTTTAGAGGCTGGAGAAACGCTGGAAAATATTTTGAACAATGCAATAAAGGTGGGATACTCCAGACTTCCTGTCTATGAAGGCAAGGTGGACAATATTGTGGGTATTCTCTATATAAAAGACCTCTTAAAATATTTAAAAGATGGAAATTTCAATATTTCTGTAGGCAAAATTAAGAAAAAAGCATACTTTGTACCAGAAACAAAGAGGGCCGATGACCTTCTAAGTGAACTGCAGAGAAAAAGGGTGCATATGGCCATAGTAATCGGTGAGTATGGGGGGGTTACAGGACTGGTAACCCTGGAGGATCTACTTGAGGAGATAGTTGGCGAGATATTTGATGAGTATGATATTGCCAGAGATGAGATATTGATCCTCGATGAGAATACAGCTATAGTCGATGCGCGACTTCCCATAGGTGAGCTGAACGAGGGGATGAAGCTGGATCTCCCCATGGATTCCGTTGATACGTTGGCTGGATTCATGATGGAGAACCTCGATAAAGTACCCGAGGAAGGCGAAGGAATAATATATGAGAACAGCAGATTCATTATAGAGGAGATGGATGAAAAAAAGATTGTCCAGGTTAGAATTATTAAGTCCACTCAGTGAGTTTCTTCTGAGTTTTTCTTTCCTCCAGAAGGTCTGAGTTCTCGGTCCAGAAGTTTAGAGGAATTTCAAATTTTCTTTTTACTCTCAAAAGAGCCTTCTCAAGAGTATCAAACTTTAGGGGTCTATTTTTCATTGCATTCCTAACATTTTCCCGAACATGCCAGACCCCCACAGGCATTATATATCCCGGGTGTGCTTCTCTCATAACTATTACTGTGGCCTGTCTCCGTTCTTTCTCTAAACGTTCCAGAACAGCTAATCTGGCAGAGTAGTAGCATCCTCCTATTTTTGCGTAGGTAGTTCTTCCCTTATAGGACTCGTAATCGGAGTAAAGTACAAAATCGGAGGAGTTCTTGTTCCACAGCGTTCCCGGATACCAGGTTTCCATTGACTCATAGCTCCATCTTTCAGGCATCATGAGAATCTCAAACCGATTATCGAGAAACTTTGACTCATAGACCCTGTACTCATTGATCATGGGATACCGTTTTACATTTCTCCTCAGGCGTTTGCTGAGCATATCATCCACTGCGGTGATGCTCCACCGTGTAGGCACAAGCTTTCTATTTTTTTCAATCCCGAAGGATCCAAGGCTGAATGCCTTTTGAATTGAAGATACCGGGACTTTTTTTTCGTGCATGGTGATTACTGCATTTTTTGCTTTTAGATCCGTGTCATAGTAGCATTTTTCCATTTTCCTATTCCAGTATGTGTTATCTATCTCAAAGTTTTTTAACGGTGCCGAGGCTCCAAATGGCTGAACTTCATCGCTCATTGTTGTAGCTCTCCTCGGCTTTTTTAAAAGGTTCATCTCAGAGTCTACCGATTTTCCGGATAGTGATATCTCACGTGTTTTGTCTATTATTTTATCTCTGCCCTTTACGTTTACCCTGTGCATCCCCCTTACGAGTTTTATTCTAAAATCGGCTATCTCCTCTATGCTCTTTCCAAACCACTGTTCGGGAAGGTCCATCATGGATGTGTCTCCTTTTTCAGATGGGAGCATTGGCCCGATGAAAACATTGGGGTATCCAATTCGCCCCACAAAAACACTCGGCGGTGAACTTCCCACCATTTCCTTTTTGTCCAGAGGTTTATATTTTGAATGAAGATTTATCTTGGCGAGAATCGGACATTTTTTCTTTCCGCAGAGCATTTTTGTTCCTTTACAAAGAACGCACTTGTTCTTTCCAGGTTGGCTTCCTTCTTTGATAAGTTTAGTTCCCCTCACGATCTTTTTTACCTGCTTCATTTACCATTACTTCCCACAGGAAGATAAAAAGGTATCTCATGGACAAATTTAAATAGATTAATGAAGAGCAGAGTTAAAACTGTGAGGAAATCCTATGAGCCTGGCTATAATAAATGGAGATATTTTTGACAAAGAGGAAAAGAATGTCTATATCGAAGGCAGCAGAATAAAAAAACTCGGAAAAATAGAGGATCTAATCGATGGGGATACTGAGATAATAGATGCAGAGGAAAAGACCGTTATCCCTGGCTTTTTTGATTCTCACACACATTTTGCAGCAATGGGTACAGCTATGGAAAACGATGTTTCCGAGTGTAAGAGTATAGAAGAGATAATAGGAATAACAGAAAAGAAAAGGTTAAATATCGTTCGAGGATGGGATGAAACCATCTTCAAGGAAAAACGATACATACTCAAAAAAGACCTTGACGCAGTTGATTTCCCCGTGATAGCCGTAAGGGTCTGCGGCCATCTTGCTGCGCTAAACTCCGCGGCTATAGAAAAGATTGATCTCAATGAGCTGGATCCCGCATTCTACAATCTTGAAAAAGGGATATTCAGGGAGGGTAATATCTCAAAAATCATGAAGATGTACCCAAAAACAACTGAAGATTATATGAGAGGAATAGAAGCTGCCACAGAACGGGCGTACTCCCTCGGTGTTACAAGCGTTGTTGATACTGTTAACCCGCAGATCTTTAGGGCTTATGAAAGAATGGCATATACCGGCGAGCTGGGGATAAGGGCGCACCTATACATGAAAGCGTCACATATCGACTCAATTGTAAACTCTGGTCTCTCACGCATCGGATCCGAGAAGCTGTGGTTCAATGGGATCAAGATCTTTACCGACGGTTCACTGGGCGCCAGAACGGCGGCCCTTTCCTTTAATTACAATGAATCCGATGAAAATGGTGATCTGCTCTACGGGAATGACAAACTCACAGAACTGATACAAAAAGCCGATGAGAACGAACTTCAAGCAATGATTCACTGTATCGGAGACAGGGCAATAAACCAAGTTCTGGACTCACTGGAGAGGGTATCGGGAACAATGCGGCACAAGTTGGAGCACGTGGAAATAACAGATATAAAAATTCGGAAAAGAATTAAAGAAATGGATATTCCCTGTTCTTTGCAACCTAACTTCTTAAAATGGTCCAAAAATATGTATGTTGAACGGATTGGAGCAAAATCGAAACTGAATAATCGATACAGGAAAATGATGGAGAAAGGGATAAAAATGGGATTTGGATCAGACTGTATGCCATTTTCTCCTCTTTTTGGGATAAAATGGGCGGTCAACGATCCTTACGATGAAGGGATATCTGTTGAGGAGGCCATCCGGCTCTATACCAAGGGGAGTGCTTACCTAGCATACCGAAAAAAGGATCTTGGGAGTATAGAGGAGGGAAAACTCGCCGATCTCGTCATTCTCTCGGAGAGCATTGATTCTGAAGAGATAGAAAGGATAGATGTGGAAAGAACGATCTTTGATGGTGTGATCGTGTTATAGCTCTGCCTCTTCCTCAAGCATGATGGGTATCCCGTCCTCAATACGGTATTTTCTTCCACATTCCTCACAAACGATTTTATTTTCTTTTTTATCAAGAAATACGTTTCCTTTACACACGGGGCATGCCAGTATCTCTATCAGTTCTTTATCCATTTTTATCCACCTACCATTGTTATGACTGCGGGAGTTATTAAAGCCTCCACAAAAGCGGCGATGGCCAGTAATAGTACAATAACTACAATTACGGATCTCAGCTCCTTGAAGAAACTCTTGATCTCCGCATCCTTCGTCGGTCTACTCCTCAATATGGAAACGAGTGTATGAAGAATCAGATACCCAAGTTTCAGCCCCAGACCCACGCTAATGAGAATTGCAGGTATCTCAAAGATGCCGTGAGGTATAAGTGCTGCAAAAAGATATTTAATTCCTTCGGAATTTAAAACAGTTCCTGAGATTAATCCTATCAAAAATCCATTTAAAAAGGCCACAAATACAGGAAATAGCACCAAAATAGCACCAAAAAATATAGCAAGAAGAGAGACCATAAGATTGTTTAAGAAAAGAAAGATGATTCTCTCGGCAGTATTCAGTTTCTCAAAAAAGGAGAACTTTTCTTTCATTCCGCGAAGAAGAGGATGATCCAGCATTTCCTCAGTATCGGAGGTGTTTTCTTCGTCTATGTAACCGGACTCACTGAGGTAAAGATAACCAACATAACCAAGGATAATACCCATAACAAAGAGAGCGATCCCGAACGCCATGAATTTCTTATTTTTTCTCAGGGTGTTCGTAAACCCTTCTTTGTCAAATAGTTCCATAAGTATCCTCTCGTTTATATCTTTTTATTATTTTTTGACGTAGTAGTACTCGCCGTCACTCTTCTGTTTTCTATCCAGCTGTGAGTCCAGTTTGTTGGCCCGCGGTCTCTTGGTATCATAATCCCTTCTGAATGTTATCTTCACATTTTTCAAAAAACTGTTCATTCCCTCCCGTATATAAAGTGGTTGGGAGGCAGTGCCTCTTGCTCCGGGCTCACCTGAGAATACAATCGTTCTATCCGATATATAATCTACGATCACAATATCGTGCTCCACGACCAGAGCACATTTTTCATCAGCTTTCATCTTTCTTCGGATAAGCTTTGCCATATTCAGTCTTTGTTCTATATCCAGATATGCCGAGGGCTCATCCAAAAGGTATATATCTGCATCACGGCTCAAACAGACTGCTATTGCAACTCTCTGAAGTTCCCCACCGGATATCTCTGTGACCTTACTGTCAAGGATCTTTTCAAGGCTTAAAGGGTCTATGATCTTACTTTTGTAATACCCCGATTCATCACCTCCTACACTCCTTAGAAGCTGCTTTATGGTGCCATTAAAATCCCTCTTTATGTACTGAGGCTTGTATGATACCTTTAATTCCGTTTTTACAGCTGTGTTATCGGGCTCTTCAACACCTGCAAGCATCTTTACGAAGGTGGATTTTCCCGTAGCATTGGGTCCTATGATCCCTATAATTTCCTGTTCGTGCAGGGTTCCGTCCTCTGCACTCAGAGTAAAATCCTTAAACTCCTTTCTTAGTTTGGGATACTCAAGAATGACATTCCCCAGAGGAGGCTCATAGGCTCCATGAACATCGAACTCTATCGTTTCGGGTCTGAACCTCACATTTTCGTCCTTTAAATACCCGTCAAGGTATGTGTTTATCCCGACCCTTACCCCTATGGGGGAGGATACAATCCCGTATACACCTGGTTTTCCATAGAAAATATGTACATAATCGCTGAGATAGTCAAGAATTGCCAGGTCATGTTCCACAACAATCACCGTTTTTTTATCTGCGAGTTTTCTTATACTCCTGGCAACGTTAAGTCTCTGATATATATCCAGATGAGAAGAAGGTTCATCAAAGTAATAAATATCCCCTTCTCTGGTGATGGCAGCAATAATAGCAAGCCGCTGAAGCTCACCACCTGAAAGATTTTTTATCTCTCTTTCGAGACAGTTTTCCATATCCAGTTTTTTTGCAAGCTCCTTCGAGATTCCTTTTTCATCTGTTTTCTCTATGATCTCCGCCACTGTTCCTGAGACCCTCTTTGGGATTCTATCTATATACTGGGGCTTTATTATAGCTTTTGCTCCGGTCTTTAGTTTTTCGAAATACTTTTGCAGTTCAGTTCCTCTGAAGCACTCGCGCACCTTTTCTTCGTCCAGTTCCTCTACGGTCCAGTCCCCGAAGTTTGGCTCTATTTCCGAGGAGAGAACTCTCAACGCGGTAGTTTTTCCTATGCCGTTACTACCCATAATACCAAGAACATGTTTCTCCTTTGGAATGGGCAGTCTATAAAGTCTGAAGGAGTTTTTACCGTACTGATAAACGGGATTCTCAAGCTCCTCAGGAAGATTTTCTATATGTATTGCATCAAAGGGGCATTTATGTACACAGATTCCGCATCCGACACAGAGTTCTTCGGATATCACTGGTTTTCCTATTTTTTTGTCCATGACAATAGTTTCGTCGCCCATTCTCACCCTCGGACAGTACTTTATACACAAAGAATCGCATTTTTTTGGTTTGCACTTGTCATAATCAATAACAGCTATCCTCATTTATTCACCCGAATAATAAAAGAAAAAAAGGATTAATGGTACCAGTACCAGCTCAGAATTGTTGTTGTGAAGGTATTGTTGTCCTCTGCAGCAGCGATGTCAAGGTCACATACAACCCTCATACGTACCCTAACGTAGGGTGTGCAGATATTGCAGCATGGATGGCATGGATCGCAACATGAAACCGTACAATAAGAAGAGCCGCAGGTGCCGCAGTCAGTATCAAAGAAGAGGTAGAGGTCATAGTGCTGTGTCGTTGAGTTTGTACCGGCGTCATAGGAGGGATCTCCGGCAGCCTCTATATCTACGCAGCAGATTCCACATCCGATGCACTGAGCCATTGTTTCTTCCAGATCGCTTACCTCCTCACTCGTTTCCCCAAGCCGTTCATTCAGCTCATTTATAGTTGATTTGTACCGTTCAATCCATGCCTGGTAATCCTCTATTGAGGAATTCAGTGTAATTATGTCCGTATTTAGGTCCGCTATCTCTGTATTTTTTTCTTTTAAAGCATCTTCTTTTTCTTTTTTCTCTTCTTCTGTCTCATCGAGTTCATCCTGGAGGGTCGACAGATCTGAGGTTAACTGCGATTTTTCCCCCTGAAGATCACTTACTCTGCCGTTAAGCGTGTCTACCTGACTGCTTAGAGAATCTCTTTCTTGCAAAAGAGAGTCTTTCTGAGCTTCTTGGCTTTCAAAACTTGTTTTTAAAGACTCATATCTGGAATCGACACTGCAGTACTGCATTGCAAGGTACCCTGCCCCAAACACAGCGGCAACAAGGAATATCGAAAGTATTATGGCCATTATTGGCCAAATGTCATTTTTCTTTGACGTTTTGCTCTTGATTTTCTCTATTTCCTCTTTCTGTTTTCTAGCGAGTGTCTTCCAGTAGTTCTCTTTTTTTTCTGCCATATAAAAACCTCGTCATATACTATTGATGACCCCACTATATAAAGTTTTCTGTAACATTGGTTATTACTGCTACTAAGCAACGTTGTATGAATATGTTATGAACCAACACAGGAGCCACCACATGAGAAAGGAAAAGATTCCTCCTTTAATAACGCCCTTTTTTCCGCCGAGCCTCACCACGTTGACCCCTATAAAGGGAACAATGCGAGAAGTAAGGTAGAAAATTGCAACAGCTACCAGTAGAATCAAGTAATTATAATTTGCCATACCTTTGAGGAAAGAGCCCGCAATCACTCCTGTAAAGGCTCCGGTTAAACAAAAAACCAATGCAGATTTATTTTTATCATCCATTATCTCACCGAGTTACCCTTTATGATAAACTTTAAAAAGGTTTTGTATATAACACCTGTATGCATTCCTTTGATATTAAGGTAATTCTTACGGAAATGAAGGAATTTTCTATATGCAACATGAGAATAAAAAAAGTATATCAGAAAAATAGTGAATTTAGATTCAAACTGTATGGGGGGGGAAGAAAAGACTTAATCATCAAGCCCGATGAATGCATATATTTAACCAGATATCCAAAATCCGCTCCAAAAAATCCTTCCGGATTTGTCATGTTTCTCAGGAAAAAACTTGGTGGTCTGAGGATACGGAACATGAGACAGATAAACTTCGATAGGATCATAGAGATGGATCTGGGCTTTGATGAGACTGTATACCGTCTTATTATTGAATTTTTTGGGGAAGGCAATCTTATCCTGACGGATAACGAGTATGAGATACTTTCCCTCTGGAAGAGACATCATAAGAGAGAGCTTTATGTGGGGAAACAGTATGAATTCCCGGAAAGTAATAACATTTTTGCTGATTTCGTACTGAACGAGGAAGATACGGCGATTGTAAAGGTTCTGGCTACAGAGTATGATCTCGGAGGGCTCTATGCAGAGGAACTATGTTTGCTCTCAGGAATAGATAAAACTAAGAGCGCTGGAGAAGTCGATATAAGAAAATTAGAAGAGGGAATAAAAAAACTGGGGTCCAAGGAAAAAAAAGTTAATGTCATAGATGATAAAATATACCCCTTTGAATTATTGAAATTTAAAAATAAAGAAAAAAAATACTATGAAAGCTTAAACAAAGCTTTTGACGAAATATATGGTAAAAAAGAGCTTATAAAAGAAAAGAAATCTGGAAAAAATAGATTAAATAAAAAAATAGGAAAATATGAAAGGATAGCAGCTTCACAGAAGAAAGCCATCAAAAAATTTGAGAGAGATATACCCAAGAATAAAAAGATCGGTGACCTTATCTATCTCCATTATCAAGAGATAGAGAAGATCCTGGAGACCATAGAAAAGGCACGAGAAACACATTCATGGAATGAGATACAAGAAGCGGCAAAAAAAAATGAATACATTGCGAGTATCTCTCCAAAAAAAATGGCGCTCAATTTTGAGAAAAAGATAACAATAGAAATCTCAAAAGATGTGCCTGAAAACGCTAAGATCTTCTATGACAAATCAAAAAAGGCTAAAAAAAAGATTGAAGGTGCTAAGAAAGCTCTTCAGAGAACCCGGGAAAAAATAGACTCATTGAAAAGCGGAGATCTACTGAAAAAAAAGGTAACAGTAACAAAAAGAAGGAAGAGAGAGTGGTATGAGAAGTTCAAGTGGTGTTTTTCCAGTGAGGATTACCTCATGATAGGGGGACGGGATAAAAAGACAAATGAAATGTTGGTAAAACGATATATGGACTCAACAGACCTCTACCTCCATGCAGACATTCACGGAGCCCCTCATGTCATTGTCAAAGACGGACAGAAATGTTCCGAAAAGACGGTAGATGAAGCGGCTGTATTCGCAGCCTCGTTCTCACGAGCGTGGAAGAAAAAGATTGCGGGGGTGGATGTTTACTGGGTTTATCCGGAACAAGTTACAAAATCCCCTCCGTCAGGTGAGTATCTGCCTACGGGGGCATTTTTTATAAAAGGAGAAAAAAGATTTATTAAGCATGTGCCACTTTCCCTGGCCATCGGTATATTTGAAAACAAGCCAATGTGCGGGTCTGTTTCTGCCGTAAAGGCAAATTGCAAAAAATATGTGGAGATAGTTCAAGGGGATAAGCGAAAGGAAGCCCTCGCGAAGATACTCGCTCATATGCTGGGGTATGACAATTTGGATGAGATAATTCAGGTGCTGCCTACAGGAAGATCAAGGCTGAAGCACTGAGTGGGAAAGGTTTTTAAAATGTTCGAGGAATTAGGTAATGACATGGAGATGATATCATGAATGAATTAGTAATATTGGGGCCAGTAATTAGTTGCATAGGTCTTCTATTTGCCGGGTACCTAACCAAAAGGATTTTTAGTTATGATAAAGGTACTGAAAAGATGCAAGAGATTTCTGATGCTATTTTCAAGGGCGCAATGACATTTTTGAACAAAGAGTACAGGGTACTTGTTATCTTTGTACTGGCGGTCTCTGTCGTTCTGGCAGTGGGCCGTGATCCAAGGCTTGCAGGTGCTTTTATTCTCGGAGCCATATTCTCCGCAGTTTCAGGAAATATTGGAATGAGAATAGCCACAGCTTCTAACGCACGAACAGCTGAAGCTTCAAAAAAGAACATAGGAAAGGGACTTAACGTCGCATTTTCCAGCGGTGCCGTCATGGGACTCTGTGTGGTGAGTCTCGGTCTTCTCGGTGTATCGGTTCTGTACATTCTTCTCGAAGATCCGGATATTATCTATGGATTTGGATTCGGAGCATCTTCCATCGCATTATTTGCCAGAGTCGGCGGTGGAATTTACACAAAGGGAGCAGATGTTGGTGCCGATCTCGTTGGTAAGGTGGAAGCGGGTATACCTGAGGACGATCCTCGGAACCCTGCGGTGATAGCAGACAACGTTGGAGATAATGTTGGAGACGTCGCAGGAATGGGTGCGGACCTTTTTGAGAGTTATGTTGATTCAATAATTGTTTCGATGGCTATCGGTGTTTCCGGTCTGACTATCGGAGGAAAGTATCTGAGCGAGGATCTCGTGGTTCTACCCATGCTTATAGCAGGGATAGGGATCCTCTGTGCGATTATGGGGGCCTTCTTTGTGAGGGGAGGCGACAGGAAAAAACTACATTCTTCCCTGAATAGAGGAATCTTTTCTGCTTCAATACTCACTGCGATATTTTCAGGAGTCGCGATTTACTACCTGACAGAAACGCTGGAAATATTCTATGCTGCAGTTACGGGACTGGCTGTTGGTGTGATTATAGGAATGGTTACCGAGTACTACACATCACATGAGTACTCGCCCACCCGCGGCATCTCGGAGGCTGCAAAGACAGGTGCTGCAACGTTGATAATTGAAGGAATTGCCGTGGGAATGCTTTCCACAGCTATACCAGTTATTGCCGTTGGCGGTGCGATAATTATAGCGCACTATTTTGCAGGACTGTACGGAATAGCAATAGCCGCAGTAGGCATGCTTTCTACTCTGGGAATCACTCTTGCTACCGATACATACGGTCCTGTGGCTGATAATGCTGCGGGAATATCTGAGATGGCAGGACTTGGCACAGAGATACGCGAGAGAACAGAGGCACTCGATGCCGTTGGCAACACCACAGCTGCCATGGGTAAAGGATTCGCCATTGGCTCTGCAGCTCTCACCGCCTTAGCGCTTTTTTCAGCGTATACCTTAGAGGTTTCAGAGACGACAACCCTGAGTATAACGGATCCCTATGTTGTAGCAGGACTTTTCATAGGGGGATTACTGCCATTCCTTTTCTCTGCTCTTACAATGAGCGCTGTTGGGAAGACAGGGTATAAGATAGTGAATGAGGTACGAAGGCAGTTCAAGGAGATTGCGGGTATCATGGAAGGAGAGGCAAAACCTGATTATGAGAAGTGTATTGAGATATCCACCGGTGCGGCACTGCGGGAGATGGTACTTCCGGGAACACTGGCCGTGGTGGTACCCATTGCCGTTGGGTTCCTTCTGGGTCCCAAGGCACTCGGCGGACTGCTCGGCGGTGCTGTAGTAACAGGCTTTCTACTCGCCGTTTTCATGGCTAATTCCGGAGGCGCAATGGACAATGCCAAGAAGTATATTGAGGCTGGAAACTTTGGAGGAAAGGGCAGCAATGCACATAAGGCATCCGTTGTCGGCGACACGGTCGGAGACCCTTTCAAGGACACCTCTGGACCGGCGCTGAACATTCTCATTAAGTTGATGTCCATTGTGGCCATCATTTTTGCGCCGCTCTTTTAATCTTTTTTTCTTTTTTTACTTTTATTTAATTCTGTATTTTTCCGTTCAAGTTCCATTTTTCATTCAATCTATGCGTTTTTTGCATAGACTCTCATAGGAGTTGTTGCAAATCCCTACTATGAACTTTTTATTACACTATATGTTAAATTTCATAAGAAAAATGTTTTATACGATTTATACAGATTAAAATCAAGAGTTTTTCAAAATTTATTGTTTATTATGAGTGTTTATCTCTAACAAATCACGTTAAAAAAACTCCTTTATTCACCCAAAAGTGACCAAAACATTTTTAAAGATTGAGATAAGACAGTATAATAAGATGTTTCTGATGACTGAAAAACGAGAAGGTGAAGAGGAGGATAAGAAATGAAAAATAAAAGAAAAGTTCTGGTATTTGCAACGATATTTTTGGTACTATCGAGTTCTGTTACATATACGGAGAATTAATATGGGTCTTAATATGAAAAACAACAAAAAAATAGTTCTATCCTTGTTTTTGTTTTTTTTATTCTTGGGTTTCAAAGGAATCTACA
>JAYEIH010000087.1:0-11813 GCA_034659995.1 Methanobacteriota archaeon | reverse complement strand
TATATCTCTTTGCGTTATCTCTCCCTTTTCGAGCTTCTCACTACATCTCGAACAGAGGACATTACCTTTAAGACATTTTTCACAGAGGGGTGTTTTCATCTTTCTTTCTCCTATATTTCTATACCATAGAGCTGAGCATATAAAAAATCTTTCATCACCATGCCGAACCAAAAAGTATTTAAATTCACAGGCTTTCAGGGCTGTGCATTGAATACTTTTTGCAGGCCAAAAAGTATTTAAATTCACAGGCTTTCAGGGCTGTGCATTGAATACTTTTTGCAGGCCAAAAAGTATTTAAAGGCAGAGTTAGTTGAAATATATATGAAATCTAAGTGCTTAACAAAGGTGTTATTATGCTGAAAAAACTCAGTGTAATATGTATTCTCCTATCGTCTATGATGCTCAGTGGCTGCACAGTAAGGACAGAGGATGGAGAACTGTATATAAATACCGATGAAGGAGAAACAGAGATATATCATTTCATGGAGGAGCAAGCACTGGCCAAGGAGAAATTTCATGCTTCTGTAGGCGTAGGCGATGTGGATATAGCCGTTTCCGATAGTTCTCTTTATGATATTACCACTATCGTGAGAGATGAAAAAAATAATTCTTCCGAGATTCCCAAAATAAACGAGATGGGAAACACAGTAGAGTTTTCCGCACCTGTAGGCGATATCGACGGCACAATATCAAGTACATTTGATACGGTAAAGTTCGAGATGGGTATAGGCGATGCAAAGTTTTTGCTAAATTCCGGCAGATTTAAAAAGATAGACATCTCTGTGGATATAGGGAGTCTGAAGCTGTTTCTCCCCAGAGAAGGTAATGGAAAAGTGGAGATAGAGGTGGATACAGGCAACGTAGAGATCATTCTTGATAAAGATGCAGGATATATACTTCATTACGATATAGACATAGGAGCTGTTTCCATAGATGCGGAGAATGCTATGATAAAGAAAAATACCTACAGGATACGCCCAGAAAAGGATGTGGCATATGAAATCTGGGTGAGTGTGGATATAGGAGGTATAGAGGTGAGAGGATGAGATTTGCGAACAGAATGAAAAAAGTAATTGTTTCACCGAGAGAAACGTTTCAGAATATACTTGCGGAAGGGTTTTCCATGACAGAGCCGGTGGGCATAGTGCTGGGAATGAACTTTCTCAAGACCTTTCTCGCTGGATTATGCATTATCAGGGGCATAGATGAGATTACAGAGTTTTTCTCCGAAAGAGTCCATATTTCTCCCGACGTGATAAATTGGGAGATTGATCTCTCCGGATTTACAGGGGTTATCCTTGTGGCATTTGTCGGTATAGCCTTGGCCTTTGCCACCTACTCTCTTATTCCATGGATTTTAACTGCTGGGATAGGCCATGCAACTGCGAAATATATGTTCAAGGGTATTGGCGACTTTGAGTCCCTTCTTTGTACGTATGGATACTCTCAGATTGCGTCCCTTGCCACCGTCTTTGGGCTTTTGATCTTTATTTTGCACCCCGTGGCAGGGTTCTTTGCACTTATTGCAATGAAAATAGCTGAATCTCTCTGGACTCTTGCCCTGCGGATTCTCTCAGTGAGCGAGACATACGGATTAGATCTCGGAAGGTCCTTCATCTGTGTCATAATGCCCTACCTTCTGCCCATACTCCTTGTGATTCTGTTGTCGGGTGTTCCGTTTATATTCCATACGTGAGTGATATTAATGGTATCCATATCGAAAAGAGACACACTAAAAGCCATGTCAGCACTGTACTCTCTGACAAATGAGACCCGATTGAAAATAATTGATCTCCTTCTTCAGAGGTACAGGGTGGGAATGACACCAACAGCAATAGCCAAGGTGCTCGATCTTAGTCTTCCTACGGTTACAAAGCATCTGGAGATACTTGAGGACGCAGGTCTGGTGAACTATGTCTATACACGAGGCGGTACTCCCTCAAAGCTGTACAAAATAGTGGATCTCTATCTCACCGTCCAGATAGACCTCTCAAAATTTGTAAAGGCTTATAACAGGTCAGAACTGGAGAGAAAGGCTGCAAAGTATGTACAGAAAAAAATGGAGACACAACTACCCAGTAATATTACAATAGGAGATATACAAACTACGCTCGATACAGATCAGGATACGGCCTATGTTGTTTTTGAGTTTATACATGCCAAGGAGGAAAACCTCATAATTAAACCTATATCCTCGATGATTTTCGATATCCTGGAGAAAAAAGATAAGCGGCAGTTGGGAATTGAGGAGTTGAATAAGATCAATGCGGATGAACATTGGATAGAGAAGGCATGTAGGCATATCCAAAGTAAGGGAATATACACATACAGAGATAAGAAACTTAGCAGGGTCGAAGTTGAGTAATTCTTTCCTTTTTGCAAGGAGAAAGAGTTAAAAGATCTGGCATAAGAACTATTCTATGGATGGATTACAGTGTAGGGAATGCGGCAAAGTTTTTTCATTGGATAAAAAGATCTGGAGATGTGTCTGCGGAGGATTGCTTGATATAAAGTTCACCCCTCATTTTCCTCTGAATACCATAGAGAAAAGAAAGCCAACCATATGGAGATATAGGGAGGCCCTGCCAGTTCGAGATGACAGCATTATTTCCTTTGGCGAAGGATGTACCCCAATGATAAAAGAAACTATTGGTGGTGTTTCTCTCTGGCTTAAAGAGGATCAGTTATTTCCCACGGGTTCTTTTAAGGATAGAGGTGCTTCCGTTCTTATCAGTAAACTTAAAGAGCTGGGAATCCAGCGTGTAGTTGAAGACTCTTCAGGAAATGCCGGGGCGGCTATCGCTGCGTACTGTGCAAAAGCAGAAATAAAATGTGATATTTTTGTTCCCAAGGAGGTATCTTCTGCGAAAATGCACCAGACAGAGAGTTACGGTGCAGAGCTGCACAGAGTTCCCGGCGATAGAGAAGAGGCTGCAAAGGCGGCACTGAGTGCAGCTGAGGAAACATACTATGCAAGCCATTCCCGGAACCCTTTCTTTTTCCACGGCACGAAAACATTTGCATTTGAGGTTAGTGAACAGCTCGGTTGGAAGGCGCCGGATACGGTGGTACTTCCGGTGGGTAACGGAACAGTTCTCCTTGGGGCATATATAGGATTTAACGAGCTTTTAAATGCTGGAGTTACTGAGCGAGTTCCCAGGATTATTGCGGTTCAGTCTGAGAACTGCAGCCCTCTGTACAGAGCGTTTAAGGATGTTCCCGCGGTAAAAAAGAAAGAGACCATTGCGGAAGGTATTGCCATTGCTCATCCCATCCGCGGTAAACAGATACTCAGCGCGGTAAGGAAGACCGGCGGTGATTTTATCGCGGTCAGCGATTCTGAGATAAAAGACTCTCTAAGTGAGATGTGGAAAAAAGGACATTTTATCGAGCCAACGGCCGCAGCAACTATCGCAGGCTTGAAAAAATACTTAAAAAAGAGTTCAGATGAGCTCGTTGTCTCCGTACTCACGGGCCATGGGCTGAAAATGGGAGGATAATGAGCGTCTCGAAACCTCTTTAAAGATAGAGAGTCAACGATAATTATGATCGTACATACCGCAGATTCTCATCTCGGACTCAGCCGTTATTCCAGGATAGACTCGGAAAAGGGATTAAATCTTCGTCTTCTGGATTTTTGCTACGTTTTTAGAGAGGTTATAGATTTTGTAACGGAAAATAAACCCGAACTATTTTTAATATCTGGAGATCTCTTCGATAATGTCAATCCAACAAACTTTATCAGAAAATTCGTCCAGAAGGAACTTTTTAGAGTCTCTGAGGCAAAGGTCAGTACGTTTATTATACCTGGCAATCATGAGACCCCCCGCACACGGGGTGTGGCAAATCCTCTGGCGCTATATACCACCATACCTCATATTTTCGTAGGGCTGAAACCATTTGAAAAGACGATAGGAGCGTACAGAATACACGGTGTTCCGTATACTGAAGACCCAACAAAACACATAAAAAATCCTAAAAAGGGATTTAAAAATATTTTAATGCTCCACACAACGATAGAAGGCGCAAAACTTTCAAGTGAACGGTATATGTCCTTTGACGAGAGCTCCATCCTTCCTTCACAGGTTCCCAAGTACGAGTATGTAGCTCTCGGACATATCCATAAGTTCCAGATACTCAAAGAACGGTTTGTCTATCCGGGTTCTCTGGAAAAGTATGACTTTTCCGAGTTCGGCGATGAAAAAGGATTTGTTGTTTATGATGGAGAGATAGAGTTTATAGAGACAAAAACAAGAGAAATGAATGATTTTACCCTCTCCTGCCAAGAGAAAACTGGTTTCGAGATAACGGAGGAAGCAATGGGAAAATTGGAAGATATAGATGATAAAATAGTAAGAATTATTCTTGAGGGCGAGATATCGATGAGCGATAAAAAAGATATAAACTATCAGAGGATTAAGGAGAGGGCGAATATTGCCTTACATTTCATCTTGAAGGATACGACTACGTCTAAGAATATACCAGATTTTAAGGAGGAAAAACTCCTTTTTTCCCCCAAGAAAGAGTTAAAGAGATATTTGAAAACAGCAGATCAGTCATTTGCCTATGAAACAGGGACTGAGATTATAGATGAGGTGTTTGGTCGTTGATAATTGAGAAAATATTACTGTACAACTTTAAAAAGTACAAAAAATCTGATATAGTATTTAAAAAGGGGATTATGGGAATTTTTGGGCATAACGGAGCAGGAAAATCCACAATTTTTGATGGTATCACCTGGGCACTGTATGGAAAAACTCAGTCCACCGATGTTTCCGGGGTGAATCAGGAGGACCTTATCAGGGACGGTGAGGAACGGATGGGCGTCGAGCTTCTTTTTTCGCTGGGAACTACCAAATGCAGGGTGTCAAGGTATCTCGACAATAGAGGGACGAATACCAAATTATGGGCCGATAACAAGGTACAGGCTACTAAAACAAGGGAGGTCGGAACTCTGGTAGAGCGGATGCTTGGATTGGATGCCAAGGCCTTTGTAGCTTCTTCGTTCATCCGACAGAAAGAGATCGATCTTCTCAGTTCAAAGACGCCTTCCAGAAGAAGGGGCATAATCAACAGACTCTTTAACCTTCGGGTGTATGAGAAGTTTGAGAAGGAAGCAAAACAGAAAAAAAAGGTAGAGAAAGAGGAGAGGAACACACTGTTTGGGAAACAGGAGATCTTTACAAGGGAGATAGAGCCAATTAGCGATTTAAGAAAGGAAGAAAAAACGTTAAAAAAAGAACTTGATATTTTTTCCAGCAAATATAAAAAATTTAAAGATAATTTAAAGAATAAAGAAGAAAAAATAGAAAAGTTGGAGAAAAAAAAGGAAATATATGACGAAAATCTTAAGAAAAAGGAGATTCTGTCAGAAAAGCTTAGGTCAAAAAAAGAGCGTCTGAAGGCCCTTAATAAAGACCTTAACGGCATAAAAAGTGCAGAAAAAGAGTACAAGAAAAAAATCCCGGAGTACAAAGAGTACAAGAAAATTAAACATTCATTTAAAAGAATAGAAGCGAAGCGGGACGAGTATACAGAACTAAAAAATCAGTTGGAGATCGAGAGGAATGCATTCAAAGCGAACCTTACGAATGCACGGTCCAATATAGAAAAAATGGAGAAAAATCTGGAAAGATCTGCGGAAAAGATAAAAAATTTTGAAAAGAAAATAGAGAAACTTCCGGAGATCAGGAAAAAAATTGAAGTCTATAAGGAAATAAAACCTGGGATTGAAAGATGTGAGAACAGCATTGAAAAAATAAGGAAAAAAATAGGCAGCATTGAGCAGCAGCTGACAAGGCATGAAACGGAAAAAAATTCTTTTTTGGAGGATCTCCGCGAGATTGAGGGTGTTGGCATCGGTAAAAAATGTCCACTGTGTAAAAGAGAGCTTGATGGGGCGCATTATGCAACACTTACTGCCGAGTATAGGGGCAAGATTAAGGAAAAGGATAAAGATATCTCTAAAGTTTCCAAGAAGAGAGAACGAGCCAGGGAACTGTTAGATGAAACGAGAAGCAACCTGAACGAGCTGAAATCAGACCTACGGGATCTGGAAAAGCTGCGTGAAAGGGAGAACAAACTGAGTGTCCATGAATCAGATATTAAAAGACTGAGAAAAGAGATAAAAACCATAAAAAAAGATATGAAACAGTTAGAAAAAGAAAAAAAAGATCTTACAGACAAGAAAAATCAAAAAATCAAAAAAATAAAGAAAAATATAAAAGAAATAGGTTTTAATGAGAATGAGTATATCCGGACAAAGAAAAAACTGGAGGATAAAGAAGAGATAGGACAAGAGATCTCTGTGCTTCAGGAAAAAATATCCAGGAAAGAAGAGATCGAGGAGACGATATCTGCCGTTGAGAACGAGATAAAAACGATTGAAGGGTCTATTCGGGGACTTTCTAAGGTATTAGAGGGAAAAAAAGAAGTAGCTGAGGAATACACGGCATTGAAAAAGAAGATAGAGAGGCTGCGAGAACAGTATATTGAGATATCAAAAAAGTACACCGCTAAATCTACAGAACTGAAATCTCTCCAGGGAAGGATAGAGGAATTACGAAAAAAAAGAAAAGAACTTAAGAGTATAGAGATTAAGATAAAGCAGAAAAAGGGGAAAGAGAGGGAGTACTCCATTCTTTCCGAGGCCTTTTCCAGTATTCCTGTCAGCATTCAGAACAGACTGAAGCCGAGGATAGCATTGGAAACCTCACAGTTGGTAAATGAGATGACCGATGGAAAGTACAGCGAGATAGAGCTGGATGAGGACTATGGTGTCTTTGTCGGTTCCGGCAATGAGATGCATCCCGTTTTCAGATTTTCAGGCGGAGAGCGGGATCTGATAAATCTCTGTCTGAGAATTGCGATCTCAAGAGTCTTAGTCTCTCTCTCTTCCGAGCACGGATTTTCACATATACAGTCCCTTTTTCTGGATGAGGGTTTTTCCAGTCTCGACGCGGGAAGGAGACAGAATCTTCTGAAGACCCTCAATAAGCTGCGAAACCAGTTTGGCCAGATACTGATCATCACACATGTGGAAGATATAAAAAGGTCTGTACCCAATGCTATATACGTAGAGGAAACAGCAGAAGGATACAGCTCTGTGGAGCGTGTTTGAATGTTCAGCATGAAAGAGTTTGGCATTGAGATAGATGAAGAAAAAGGAAAATATATCTACAGAAGGGATGGTACCGAAAAGATAGTTTTTGGAAAAGAGGTTAGTTTCGATCTCTTCCCCGTAGTTTCACAGGGTATAGCCAGTTACCTACAGCTGGTGTTTAGGGAACCTCTTGCCCTGCCCCCTGATGAGAGTACGGACCTTAAGGTAACTGCCCCCTATGATATGGAGGTCAGAGCCTTAAAAAAAGATAAATGGATCTCTATAGAAAAGATACCTGTCCAGAAAGAGAAATATACGCTTTACGGTTCTGTGGAAACGGGTATTCTATGCCGTTATTTTGAGTCTGAGTTCGGTGAGAAGATAAATACTGCCAGTTTGCATTTAAAAATAAAGAACAGAACCCAAAAATGGCATGAGATAAATAAAATAGTTTTTCCGGTCAATTTTGATCTCTATTTCGACGAAAAGGTTCAGTATCCACCATTTAAACTGAGTTTGAACGATTTTGGCTTGACAGTAACGGCGATTGAGAAACTGGAGACCATGGAGAAAATAGGGAGTTTTATGAAAGACCTTAAAGTTCAGAAAGAATATACCATGAGGAGGGGATACTGATGATAGAGTTTAATGAGATTATTGAGGGAATCCAGAGCGAAACTGTGTTTGGGCATACTCTTAGCTCATGGATGCTTTCTCTGATACTTCTCATTCTTGGTCTTGTGCTTGCCAAGCTTTTTTCCAGGATAGCCCTGAAATGGAGTAAAAAAAGACTGGATAAACACGGACAGAATATCCTTAAAAAAATAGTGTCCTACCTGGTTATAATCATCTTCACAATGGAGGCGCTGAGGAATCTGGGACTCGATTTCTCCGGAGTGCTTGTTGCCGGTGGGATCCTCGGTATTGTTCTTGGTTTTGCCAGCCAGACCGTCGTTTCCAATCTTATCTCCGGCGTTTTTATGTACTTTGACAAGCCGTTAAAGATCGGGGATTATGTTGTGGTTGAAGATATAAGCGGTGTGGTTATGGAGATCGAGATCCTCTCTACGAGAATACGCACGTGGGACGGCAATCTGATCAGAATCCCCAACGAGAAGCTCTTCAATTCTATAATAGAGAACAGAGTGTCCAACGCGGTGCGAAGAATTGAGGTAAGCGTGGGAATAGCCTATAAAGAAGATATAAACAAGGCTATAGAAAGTATAAAGAACGTTCTCGATGAGTATCCGTATGTTCTTGTTGAGCCGACACCTCTCATATATGTCGATGAGCTTGGTGATTCATCTGTCAATATTAATATTAGAGTCTGGTCGCCCAATGAGTATGCTCTCAAAACAAAGTGGGGGCTTCTGAAACCGATAAAGGAGGCACTGGACAGGGAAGGGATAGAGATACCATTTCCACAACAGGATGTTCATATACGGAAGGAGCAGGAGTAAGGATATAATTTTTAAGTGACGAATGAAATAAAGTGTATATGAAAGGAAAGAAAAAGGATCTTGTTACCTGTCCCGAGTGCAATACCATATTCAGCAAAGGATATTCACGAATAGTCTCATGCAAAGGTTGTCCCCACTCTGTTGCACACTGTTCATATATCAAATGTCCCAACTGCGGGCATGAGTTTTATGGATGAACTCTCCCCTTATTGTTTTTCTACAGAAGAGTAAAAAAGCCCCAACTAAGTTCGGGCATCCGGATGTTGTTTTTCCAAAGATTATAGCGTATATACTTCTTCTTTTGGCCATAGGCCTGTTATTGTTCGATTATCGTTCTTGAAACAGCGCCAGGGAAAGTATTGGAAGTATTATGGTGGCGTCCCCCTCAATAGTTACATACTTTGCATCTTCCTTTACCTTCCCCCATGAAACGGCCTCACTCATTTTAGCCCCTGAGAGCGAGCCGTCCCACTCCGGTGCTGTGGTAATATAAACGGCATAATCCAGCCCCCCTCTGAACTGGTTCCACCATATTGTATGGTGTTTTGAGATGCCTCCTCCGATCATCAGCGCTCCTGTTTTTTCAGCAGAGTATATTATATCAGAAAGCTCGGTCTCATCCTTGAGCGGGTTCACCTTCAGTTCTCTATCCTGCGCGTGCATCCAGAGCTGAAACCCAAAGGCTCCGTCGGTGATCCCGGGAACAAATACCGGTACCTTCTTCTCATATGCCCAGTGGATTATTGAGTCCTCGGACTGAATTTGCTTCCCGATCTCCCATATAAACTCCCTGGAGGAGTACTCCTTTTCCTCTATACCGTTAAATATCTCTTGGAGCTTTTCCTCCAGAACTTCACCGTACGACTCATTTGGAACGAGCACATTCCCCAGTCTGTTTATTCCCTCTTTATGAAGTTTGGCATCGTTCAGATTAAAATCACCGTGGTAGTAGTCCTTCCATATCCGTGCAAGGTCGTGATCCAGTGTTCCACATGTGGTGATGATACAGTCAATAAATTCTTTTTTGATCAGGTCTTTTATTACCCCCCGCATACCAGTGGCAATAATGCATGCGGGAAATGAAAGAAAGGTGTAACACTCCTCTTTTTTCATTTTTTCCAGTATTTTCAATCCCGAGGCCATCTTTTTCCCCGTAAAGCCTCCCGCTTCGTACATTTCATCGAGCAAATCTCTGAGAGATGTATTTTTCTCTATTGATATATCTCTGACCTTTTTCTCCAATACATCACCTCAAAAGTTGAATCCCTTGAGAACTGATTTTTTCAGCATATCCCATGAACTGTCCTCTTTAGAGACGAGGATATACTTGGATTTTTTGGAAAGCTCCACAGTTTTTTCTACCGCATCTTCGAAATTTCCCACCTCATCAATATAACCGAGCACTGCGGCATCCTTTCCGAGATAGACCATTCCATCGGCGTTCTGTTTCACTTTCTCCACTTTCATCTCTCTGTTCTTTGCCACCGTTTCAACAAACTCCTCATACATGAGGTCTATCTGCCCCTGGAGCAGTTCCTTTTCTTCTTCTGTTGGCGATCTCCATGGAGCACCGAAGTCCTTTTTTTCCGTTGATTTCCAGATCCAGTACTTTATCCCTTCCTCCTCAAAGTGTTCGGAGTAATCGGGCCATACCGCCAGCACACCTATGGCCAGCACCGCGGAGTTCTCATGGGCATAGATATAGGAGGCTGCAGAGGCTGCGTAGTAAGCGCCGGAAGCACCGTACTCCTCAATTACACAAACAACAGGTTTCTGTTTGCTCACCTTTCTTACGGCCTTTTCCAGCTCTTTTGATGCGTAAACACCGCCGCCAGGACTGTTGACTTTGAGAACAATACCCTCAACATCTGGGTCCTTGCCCAGAGCCATTACTCCCTCTGCCATATCGAAGTTTTCTATAACGCCTTCTACTTTAAAGACTTCTATTCTGTTATTGTAATATATGGAGCAGTTCACAGCATAAGCAAGTGCAAATACCACCGCTATTACTACAGCAGATGTTTTCATGATTTTTTTGCGATTAAATGCCTTCATGGTATTACCCTATATGCCATCATCTCTGCGATTTATAAATGTTGTTGTGGGAGGAGAAGAACAGCTGAACAGGGGGATTCGAAACGATACCAAAGGAACTGCCGATGGATTCTAACCACTTATATTTTTCTCACCTTTTTACTCTCAATTTCTCTATATCCTCAATCTTGAAGAAAAGCAACAGATCGTGCTCTCCCTGTGCTTTTTTTGTGGTAATGAGAATATCATTTCCTTCTTTGTAACATATAGTGTAGTATTCTTCATTAGATCTGGGAGAGGAACTGCAGTACAGCGTAGAACCAAGAAGATAGGAATCTTTTCCAAGGGGTCATGTCCATACTGGATCCCTTCTGTACTCTAATAGAGAAATGATTTCATACGAGCCTCCTTCGTATAGGAGTATCTTGTTTTCAACCATAGAGAAATCCCTGACCTCTTCTGTGTTCCTCCATAGGATATCTCCCTCGTTGTTCAAAAGTAAGAGATGTCCTCTTTCTGTCAGAACTGCAATATGCTCACAACTGGCTGAAAGGTCTATCCGTTCTATCTCTCTGGTTATTCCACCTATGATCACTTCAGATCCATACGCTCCATGAAGATCGCTACGAAGAACTCTCCCATCACATATCTATGTGTTCTATCGTCTCCATCTCTCTGCTCATCATTGCCCAGAATCTCCGGAGTTAACAAGCTGATAATCGCTATGCATACAATCACACTTGTTATGATTTTGGTTTTCACCTTGACTCACCTACCATATTACCTCTTTACTTCTTTCTTTTTATCTCTTTCAATATGGAGAGCACATCACGGCCGGTCTCCATAGAACTCCTCCAACATCCTCATGATTTCTTCCTTATCTCCCTTCCAGACCATGAGCTCATAGCAGTTCCTCCAATGGGATTTGGAGGCTTCAAGAAAGACAAGGCTGTTATTCCTTTTTAAGAATGCATATTTATTGGGATTTATTAGATGCTCTTCTATATCATTTAGGTCCGACTCTGAAACATTCATCTCTTCGTAACCCTTCTTTTTTGTCTTCCTTAGAAGGTACTCATAATCCTTGAAGGCGTTTTCCTGTGGATCTTTCAAGAATGTTAACGGTATTCTAATCTCAGTGGGATCACTCAAAAGAAAGAGATCATAAGCATTGTATATATAAGATCTTACGGCGCTAGACGTAGTGTGAGCCCCAT
>JAYEIH010000086.1:0-11892 GCA_034659995.1 Methanobacteriota archaeon | reverse complement strand
AATCGAGAACTCCATGAAACGACAATTAATCATCGCTTGGCTTTTCATTTGGAATACTTGATAGAAAAGTATGGAATATGTGGCTACCATGTTGATATCGAATACAACCGTTATATCAATAATCGAAAACGGGTTCAATCATTGCAAACAGGCGAATTAATTGAAGTAAGACCAGATATTATTGTGCATGAACGTACTCGGTTAAACGAACCCGAACCTCAGTTCTTAGTAGTAGAAGCAAAGAAACGTGAGTTGAATGATAAGGATCGCAATCATGTTAAAGATATTATGCATGATCGAAATTATCGATACAAATACGGAATGCTTATTTCATATTATGATAACCCGCAAGCAATTCAAGTTAATTTGTTAACTCTTCCTAACGATGGATTTTCTGAACATGAATTTACAGTAAGTAAATAGTAGATGAACTAACGCCAGTACTGAGTGTCACGTCACATAACAAGCGGGTATCTGACTACGCCCCTTCGGGGCTTCGCCCAAATCCTCGCTTTACTCGGACTTCTCATATCCGCAAATCGCTAGTCGCCTAATGTGGAAAAAGAAAGGAGGGAAAGCTAAAAAATTTCAAAAGTGGATTTTAGAAAACCAAGAAACCTATGCAAAAGCCTTGCCACCAAGATGGAAATATTCAGAATGTTATTATACCGTTTTTTATGGACAGATTTGAATTTCAAGTAAGATATGAAATTGACAATTTTGCAGCTTATGATACCTTAAGAATTTATGAAGATAAGGAATTTAATAGACTTTTAACAGAAATATATGATTTTATTAATCCTAATTTTCCTATGGAAGTAGAGGATGTAAAAAGTGTTGAAGAAGTAAAGATAAAGGGGGAAAGAGAATGAGTCTTTAGGGCAACGAACAGTCGCCTAACACGAGCTATACGGCTTACTCCATTCGCTCAAATCCCGACTTCGTGTAACCCGCAAACCGTTATTCCAAAATGGAGATTAAAAATACAAGTTTTATCTTTCATTCTTCCTTCTCTTTTTTAACTCCTCAAATATCTCCTTCACTATATCGAACTCAAAATCCTTAAAGTTATCTTCATTTTTCCAGAACCGATCTAGACTGTACCCCTGCTTCTCGTACTCGTAGCATTGGATCATCATCTCCAGTTTGTCCGCAGCCCTGACTATCTTGGCTTCAACACTCTCTCGCTCCTCGAACTCCTCCCATAGATCATAGTAATCATCTCCACTGACGAGATCCGTAAGGAGATCCTTACATGCTCCCTTCTCTGCTTTTCTCTTATTTTTTTCTCCAATATATTTCAAAGATTCGTAGGGTATATCACCTATCTTGCTCTCTGCAATATCGTGAAGAATGGCAATACGCAGGAGCTTCTCCATATCTATCGTATACTGCTCCTTCAGCCGATCACCGAGAAGCATGCTCAGGAGAGCAACGCGAAAGCAGTGATCGGCAACGCTTTCCCCGTCTACCCCACTGATGATCCACCCCGATCGTTTTATGTACTTTAACTTCCCCGCTTCCAGAAGAAAATCCAGAATCATAGTATCTATACACCAAAAAGATTTTAAATAGTATTGGTTAAGAAGTGGTATGCTTGACATTGCCCTGTTCAGAGATAACCCGGAGACCGTAAGAGATGATCTCAGGAAGAGAAAAGATGCAGAAAAACTCGCATGGGTAGATGAGATTATAAGGCTTGATAAAGAGTGGAAAAATCTCAAAATGGAAACAGATGACCTCAGACACCAGAGGAATAAAATAGCATTGGAGATAGGAAAACTGAAAAAAGAGGGGAAGGATGCGTCGGAACAGATAAAGGAAGCTGCTGAGATACCCAAAAAAATAGAAAAAAAGGAAAAAATAATACAGGAAAAAAAAGAAAAGATAGAGTATTATCTCATGAGACTTCCCAATATTCTCCACGAGTCCGTTCCTGTAGGGGAAGATGAGCATGATAACGTTGAAATAAAAAAGTTCGGTTCTCCTCCGGAGTTTGATTTTGAGCCCAAGAGTCATTTGGATCTCCTTGTAGAATTAGGTCTGATAGATCAGGAAAGAGGTGCAAAAACAGCGGGACATGGCTTCTCTTATCTAAAAGGAGACCTTGTAAAGCTTGATAGAGCAATCATGTCCTACGCAATTGATTTTCTCTCAGAAAGGGGGTATATACCAATAGAACCTCCTTTTATGATGAAAAGAGAATCCTATGAGGGTGTGACAGATCTCAGTGATTTTGAGAATGTCATGTACAAAATAGAGAATGACAACAGGTATCTTATCGCTACCAGTGAACACCCGATGGCTGCAATGTACAAGGATGAGGTAATACTCAAAGATATGCTCCCCATAAAACTTGTTGGGTTCAGCCCATGCTTTAGAAAGGAGGTCGGGACTCACGGGAAATACACAAGAGGGCTTTACAGAATGCACCAGTTCAATAAGATCGAGCAGTTTATATTCTCCCATCCGGACAGATCCTGGGAGTACCACAAAGAGCTGCAGAAAAACTCAGAAGAGCTCTACGATGGATTGGGCCTTCATTTCAGAGTGGTTAGCGTTTGTACTGGAGATATGGGCACGATAGCAGCGAAAAAGTATGATACGGAGATGTGGATGGTTGATGGTGCATTTAGAGAGCTCGGTTCAAACTCAAACTGCACCGATTACCAAGCGCGACGGCTACATATACGCTATAGGAAGAAAGAGGGCAAACCACCGGCAGGCTGTGTCCATACGCTGAACAATACGGCACTTGCAACGAGCCGAACAATGATTGCAATCATTGAACAGTGCCAGAACGAGGACGGCAGTATTACAGTGCCAAAGATCTTAAGAAAGTATACGGGATTTGGCAAAATAGAAAAAGAAGAGGATTAACCCTCTATGGGTGATATCCCATCGTCTCTGCACACATCGATAAATATGAGCCTATAGGACTCCTCATTATTGTCTATATGGGGCTTGTCCTCATCAAAGTTATTCGAGCCAATGTCCAGTGCATCGTAAAAAGTGACATCATCACTGCCAAAAAGCGTTGTTTCGATGAACCAGTAGATACCGCTGCCTTCCTGTGTCTCAACGCCAACATAGGCATGGCCCGGTCGAAGAACTATGACAGTATTCAGCTGAAGAGACTCGCATATGGACGCAAAAAGTACCGTTGTCTCAATGCAATTCCCTATACCATTTTTCAGCGTTTCGGAGGGAAAGCGTATCCGCTGGATCACATCTTCTCCGTTATTGTATATCCTGAAGTTCGGTGTGCTCACGTACGCAATATCATACTCCTCTTTTAGGGTGTAGTAGATCTTATCGAGCTGGTTCAGCACCCCTTCTTCATTCTCCAGGTAGCCTGCAAAGGTACCACCGGGCATATAGGTCTTTGCTACGGAAAAGAACTCATCTATCGCAGGATCATTTGGTGTTACCCAGGCAGCAATGTTTTTTCTGAAATCAACGTTCTCCATCCAGAGCACCATATCTCTCTTTGCAAGCATAGTAACGGGCACCGTATCCTCAAAGATCAGTTTTTCATCCCCGTGTTCAATATAGGTGACTTTTATATGAAAGTTCGTCCGTTTCTGTTCCGCGAGGAGATCCAAGACATTGGGAAGCAGTGGTGGTGTTAAACTCACCACGCCGCTGTCATTCGCTGGAATATCCACTGTCTGGAAGGATGCATCAGTGAAGCTCATTATTTGCACCTCAACTTTTGTTCGCACCTCATGGTTATTGTTGTTTACCATTTCAACGTCTACATAGCTCGCGTAGATCCCGCCGAAGAGATGATATGTGGCTGACGGTACCTTGGGGAAGTAGTAGTAGGTCACATCAAAGTCCTGTTCGGTGGCAGAAGGAGTAGATGTGGGCGTAGATGTGGTGTCCTCCGAGGTTATGGTAAAGCTACCGGTAGAACTAACTGTCTCTCCTGTATAGTTATCGATAACATTCACCTCAACACTGCAGGTACCCAGTTCTGATATCTCAATAGGGCGCGACATCCAGACGTAGGACACATCGGTATCAAAACTCTGATCATAACTTAAAACGTTGTATTTTTCATCAACAAGTGTTCCCTCTTTGTACAGTTTCAAATATTCCCATTTCAACGAGACTGCGTATTTATCGTCTTCCTCAGTCACGCCGACACCGTTTAGCTCAAAATAGACGTGAATGGGTTCCCCAGACGAGAACTCAGCATCGGATCGGGGAGTATACTCTCCGTTTTGCAAGACTTCAGTACAAAAAACGAGATTGTCTATAGTGAGAGTCGATGTTTTATCTGCAGGTTCCTCAATACAAAGTGATAAGAATACTGTCGCTATAACTAAGATCACAACCAATTTTCTTTTTATTATCATAATATGCTTTTCTTTTATAAAATATTTAAAGTTTTCCTAACTATAAGTAACTTAATAATAACGCATGACTTGTTAGATGGTCATTATAGGCTCAATTAAAAAGAATGACATCTAATACTTAATGAGTTTACACCTTTTTTACTCTGTTTGTTCGCCTAAACCTGGTGATTATCATGCCACAGAGAATGAATATACAGCCCAGCATTTTTTGCAGGGTAAAAATCTCGCTAATAAGAAGGTAGGAGCATAGTGCTGCAAAAACAGGCTCCATCGCAAATATCAGTGCTGTATGTGTCGGAGAAACGTGTTTTTGTGCTGCATTCTGGAGTAAAAATGCCAGTACAGTGGCAAAAACAGCTGTTATTATCAGGGCTTTCCAGATGACCGTATTAAACTCAAATGATGACTCTGTAAAGCTGAAAAAAAAGGAAAAAATAGCCACAGCCCCTATTTGAATAGTTGTAATTGAAAAAATGTCCATTTTTGGGGCGTATTTTCCCACTAAGATAATGTGCATGGCAAAGGCAAAGGCGCAGAGAAGAATTAAGAAATCACCGTAACTTATCGCAAATTTCTGCAGGGAGAGAAACGCAAGACCAATACATGCCAATGCCACCCCAACGATAACATTTTTTTTAAGTTTAGTTTTAAAAAGGATGGAGGAGAGAAAGGGAACAATTACCACTGATAAACCTGTGATAAATCCAGCATTCGCCGGTGTTGTGTACTTAAGACCAACAGTCTGAAGTGCATAGCCCAAAAAAAGAAAGACACCGATAAATAATCCAGATTTTAAAGTATAGAAATCTATGTGTCTTATTTTTTTTGCAGACACTATGAGCAAAAGTAAAAACGCAATGGAAAACCTGTAAAGCAAAAAATTAAACGGTGGGATAAACGCTATAGCCTCCTTTACAGTAACAAAGGTCAGTCCCCAGAAGAATGTTACCAGGATTAGGGAAAGATCATGTTTCATGATACCCACTCTCCCCAGAGGAATAAAAGGTTGTCTACAAAAGACTTTTATATAAAAAAAGGAAATGGTTTCATGAGCGAAAATCGGCCACTTGATATAGTGCATAAGAGTCTTGACAAAGAGGTAATAGTAATACTGAAGGATGGAAGAACTATAAAAGGAACGCTTATAGGGTATGATACTGATCTTAATCTTTCGATAGGCAACGCAGAGGTGTCCAGTGGCGATACAAAGAAAATGCTGGGAACCGTTGTAATAAGAAAGAACAATGTACGCAGCTTCAGTCCGCAGGATATGTTACAATGATTCTGTCGGATAGAGATATCCTACACTATAGAAAGAACAAAAACATTATAATAGAGCCCTTCAGTGAAGAGAGCCTGCAGTCTGCGGGATATGACCTGCGGTTCAGCGGAGAGTATATACTGGACGGAGAGAGTAGAAAAGAGAAGTTTCTTGAACTGCCGCCAAAAAAACATGGGGTTCTCTCCACACTGGAAAGGGTGGGAATAAAAAACATCATGGGGGATCTCAAACTACGGTCCTCATTCTGCAGGGAGGGGCTAATAGGAAGCTTTGGATGGGTTGATCCGGGATGGATCGGTGTGTTATCTCTTTCCATATTTAATTCCGGTAAAAAGCCCGTGAAAATAAAAAGAGGAGAAAGATTTGCACAGATAGCCTTTGTAACCCTGTTCTCTGATGTGAAAAAGGAGTACAAGGGACGTTACAGGGGGAGCAAAAAACCGGAAAAGAGTAAACGGTAACTAACCCCGCAACTTTTATATACTTCTATCCTAAAAGGTATAGTATGAAAGCCACCATTATTTACGATAACACAGCCTATAAGAAAGGGCTTAGGGCAGACTGGGGTTTTTCCTGTGTTATCGAGGTGAAGGATACACCCACAGTACTCTTTGATACGGGTGCCAACGGCATGATACTCCTCAACAATATGCGAGAACTCGGTATCGATCCCTTCTCCATCGGTAAGATTGTAATCTCCCATGCGCACGGAGACCACACCGGAGGTCTCTCAGAGTTTCTCACAATAAACAGGGATGTAACCCTCTATGTTCCACCCTCTTTTTCTCCTCCTGAGGCTCGAGAGGTGATCACCGTGAAGGAGCCGCTGAAGATAGATGAAGATATCTACTCCACCGGCGAACTCAGCGGTGTTGAACAGTCGCTCGTCGTAAAAACGAAGAAGGGCCTCGCAGTCATCGTCGGATGTTCTCATCCCGGCATAGGAATCATTCTCGATGCAGCCTCAGCGTACGGTAACCTCTATGCGCTTATCGGCGGGTTCCACGGGTTCAGGAACTTTAGCCTGCTCGAGAACCTGGAACTAATCTGCCCCACACACTGCACCAAGTACACGTCACAGATCCGGCATGAGTACCCGGAAAGGTGCATCGAAGGCGGAGTTGGACAGGTTATTGAGATATGAGGAAGGGGAAATTTCAGCTTCACTTCAATGTAAAAGTACCAAAACTAATATAAAGGGGTATCTGTAAATATAATGTTAGGTGATTCCCATGAAAAAGAAACTGTTAGCCTTTATTGAATTTTTGGATAGAAAAATGGGTTTCAAATTTGATGTGAATACTTTTGAGAATAGGTTCAGACTCCAAAAGTATGTTTTCATCTCAAAATTCCTAGGGGCAGATTTCAAATATGGGCATAGCATGTACCTCAGGGGACCATATTCTTCTGCTCTTGCAGAGGATTATTACAATCTGGAAACCCTTCGCAAAGACGACAAAGATTACTTAGATTATTTTGAAAAAGAAAAATTTATAGAAATTATAAAGGGAAAAGACAATGAATGGTTGGAAATAGCTACAACCTTACTTTCAGTATACAAGTCCTATAAAAGGCTTTTTGAAGGTAAATCGTTAGAAAAAAAAGTTGTTGAAGCAACAAATGAGATAAAAAGCTTTGCTGATAAAAAAACAATAGAGGTAATGTGGAAAGAACTAAAAGCATATGGTTTAATAGAGAACTAAACTCCTAAAAAATCTTTTGCCTCTTTACGTTGCAATTTTTGTTTTCTTTCGTTACTATCTCTCATTTCTTTTTCTAAGCTTTTTATCCCATATGACTCTATTATCTTGCTATCGGTAGTCAGTAAAAAAGAAGAATTGGGATCTTCCAAAGCTTGAGCCACAATATGAAGATCGGCAGGCTCAATTTTATCGTCTTTTTCCATTACCCGTTTGGCTATAGGAATAAAATTACCTCTTGGTGGACTAAAATCTGCTTTTATTAACCTGTTAATGAGTTTCCAAAATTTGAAAAAAATTTTATTTTTATTCACATCGCCAGATATTTCTCGATTGATATTATTTATTAACTCACCAAGAACTATAAAGGGTATAACAACTTTGATATTTGGATTTGTTATAGTTTTAGAGATTTTTTGAAAAAGATCTTTTGCCTCTTTTTGAGTATCTGACTGACCTATCTTATTCCCAATTAAGTACGCTTCAATATAAAAAGTGTCGATATATATGTTTTGTAAATTATTTTCTTTCTTTATTTTCCTTCGTACCATATATCATTTTATAGTCCCTATATATAAAAACTATACCACTTATTCCAATCAAAACCTATAAAAACTTCACTACTACTATTAATTAAGAGATTCGCTGAAAGTGGTGGGGTTTCATGCGCCTCAAATAGGAGTTTTTCTACCTGTCAAAACTTTTTAATATACCTTGAAAAAACTCTTTGAAATTTCTCTGCCTCTGTTTTCAACCATTCGAAGTACTCTTTCCATTCATCAGTCTCGTCAATATAGCCGTCTCTTGAGATTTTTATCCTACAGGCTTTTTTATCTGGTAGTTCCATCCACTCTAATTCTTCGCCCAATTCTTTCTCTATATCCTCTTTTTGCCCCTTTAACCCATCGAATAATTCTTTTGAGTGGGGAATGTATAACGTGCATTCCAAAAGATTTTTTTGAGTATTCACCGTTAAACTAATGCGTGCATCAGAACTCCCAATACTTATAGTATACCAGTGTCGTGGGTGAGTTTTCCTCAGTCTCAATGTTGTGGATTTCTCTTGGGTGTATTCTTTGAAATTATTCCAAAAGTCCAGTTGTTTCATTTTTGTCTTTGTAAGCTCTGTTCCTTTGGTGTAGTTCTTTACAGCCTTGGCCCAATCATTCGGTTCAGAAACAATCTGAAACTTTGGAGCGTATGGAGAATCGCCTATCTGCCAGACTTCTATTTTGACAATGAAAAAATTGGTATCTTCATCAGTACGATCATTGAGCCAGTCTATTGCCTGTCTATGTTCATCTCTTGCTTTTTTGACGATCCAGATGATTATCTCTGCATCATAGCCAGAAGCATATGTGATTATTTTTCCCAGATGTGAGTGATCGGTAGCCTCTAGTTGGTTTTCAATGACAATTTTCTTCCCTGTATTTTCTTCTTCAGCTAGAATATCCACATTAAAATACCGACACTGGCCTCTGTTTGAATTGAACCAATATCAATCCCGATCTCACTACTCAACAAATCTAAATTTTCTTCCTCTGCCAGCCAGTTCGTAAAATCCAAAGCTTCATTTTTCCAAACCCTTCTTAAATCCATTTTGTTCAGCTCGGCCATCATATTACCCTTTCTCCTTCTAATGAGTCTTATTACTAATGTTCTTCTCATCTTATATAAATCTTTTTTCATTTTTTGATATATTTTCATTAAATTATAAGCATCCTATACCCTACTTCTCTCAATTTCAGAAAATCTCATGTCATGTTGAAAAGAAAAAAGAATTAAATGAACGTTCTAAGGAAAAATTTAAGGAGATGGCAATAAATGGCCTATAAAGTAGTTCTGAATTGTTTTGCTCGCACCCGCCGAAAGTGGTCTTCATCTGCAACGCCTAAAACAATTTCTTACTACCAGCAAAGGTGTGATAGAATAACTATTTAAACACACGAGATCATAAAAGATCGGGAAGTTGGAGATACTATTTTACCACCTCCCACACCCCCCTCTCTAACTTCCCAACTACCTTCTTTGTGCAATAATTATTTCTTAGGTCTCGATTTGGGTAACCGGATAAAAAATATTTGCATTCATGGGCAAAGCCTCGAAGACGCATGAGAACCCCCAACCGTAAACCTTTTATATCACGATAAATCCATCTTTTCTGTAGGTGAAGATCATGGAAAAATCACAGTCCGAGAAGGAAGAGAAAATCGAAGAAAAAGATAAAATTATAGAAGAGAAAGAGAATATAATTAAAGAAAAGGAAGAACTCATTCAAGATTACCTCAATCAGATGAAAAAGATGCAGGCTGATTTTATTAACTTTAAAAACAGAGTTGAAAAGGAAAGAGAAAAATTCATAAAACAGTCAAATCGGGAGCTCATTCAGAACCTCCTGGAGATTCTTGATAATCTTGAAAGGGCTGTAGATAACGGAGACGAAGGAATAAATCTTATATACAAACAGTTTAAAGATATTTTAGAAAAGGAAGGCCTGGAAGAGATAGACACTGAAGGGAAGTTTGATCCGTACTATCATGAAGCGGTAGCAGTGGAAAACTCAGACTGTGAGAATGGCAAGATTACCGCGGTGCTTCAAAGGGGCTATTTGCTCAATAACAAAGTGTTGAGGCACGCGAAAGTTAAAATATGTAAAAGGTGATAAGATGGGAAAGATTTTAGGAGTAGATCTGGGAACGACAAACTCATGTATGGCAGTAATGGAAGGTGGAAAACCAAAGGTAATTACGAATGCCGAAGGAAACAGGACGACACCCTCTATAGTTGCATTTACAGATAAGGGAGAAAAGATAGTTGGCGAACCGGCAAAGAGACAGTCAATCAGTAACCCCAAAGGTACCATTGCATCGATCAAGAGAAAGATGGGTACAAAGAAAAAAGTAACGCTCGATGGAAAGAAATACACACCGGAACAGATATCTGCGTTTATTCTGCAGAAAATGAAGAAAGATGCCGAAGAATATGTAGGCGAGGAGATAAAAGAGGCCGTTATCACGGTTCCGGCCTACTTCAACAACTCTCAGCGGGAGGCAACAAAGGCAGCGGGAGAGATAGCGGGACTTGAGGTCAAAAGAATAATAAATGAGCCGACGGCCTCGTGTCTGGCCTACGGCCTTGAAAAATCGGAGGAAGAGCAGACCATTCTTGTGTATGACTTAGGTGGCGGCACATTTGACGTCTCCATTCTTGATGTCGGTGAGGGGGTCTATGAGGTTGTCTCCACCAGTGGAAACACCCATCTCGGTGGCAACGAGTGGGACAAAAAAATAATGGATTATCTAATTAAAAAGTTTAAAAATGATACGGGAGTCGATCTTTCCAAAGACAAAATGGCGATGCAGCGGTTGAAGGACGGTGCAGAAAAGGCAAAGATCGAGCTTTCAAGCGTGAAACAGACGGAGATCAACCTTCCGTACGTAACGGCAGACTCCTCGGGAGCAAAACATCTCACAGAGAAGCTGACAAGGAAAAAGTTTGAAGGGATGACCGAGAACCTCTTAAAGAAGACGAAGAAACCGATAACGCAGGCGCTTAAAGATGCGGATCTGAACTCGGGGGATATCGATAAGATACTTCTTGTCGGAGGTTCTACGAGAATGCCCGCTGTTCGGGAGCTCATACAGGAATACTTCTCAAAGGAAGCGAGAAAGGATATTAACCCCGATGAGTGCGTGGCACTGGGTGCTGCACTGCAAGGCGGAGTTCTCGCCGGAGATGTGAAGGATATCCTCCTCCTTGATGTTACGCCGCTCTCTCTGGGTGTTGAAACAAAGGGAGGAATATTCACAAAGATGATCGACAGGAACACAACGATACCCTGTGAGAAATCCAGAATATACACCACGGCAGCGAACAATCAGACCTCCGTTGATATCCACATTCTTCAGGGGGAACGGGCCATGGCAAATGATAATCACTCTCTCGGACGGTTCATGCTTGCAGGCATACCACCCGCACCGATGGGCGTTCCGCAGATAGAGGTCACATTCAAGATAGATGCAAACGGTATAATGCATGTAACGGCAAAGGACACGGCTACAGGTAAGGATGCATCAATAACAATAAGCGGCTCAACGACTTTGAATGATGATGAGATCGAAAAAATGAAGAAAAAAGCCGAAGAACATGGAAAGGAAGATGAAAAGAAAAAGGAACTCATAGAAACAAAGAATCAGGCCGACCAGGCTGTTTATGCCACTGAAAAAACTATAAAGGATTTGGGAGATAAGGTCACTGATGAAGAAAAGGAAAAGATAAATAAGGCAAAGGAAGAACTCGAAGAGGTGCAGGAAAGCAAGAATGTGGATGAGATCAAGGAGGCCATAGAAAACCTAAACAATGAGATCTACAAGCTCTCTTCACGAATCTACCAGCAAGGGGCACAAGAACAGGAAACAGCAGAACAACAGGCACAGGAAGAAGAGGAAGAAGAGGAAGAAGAAGGAGAACCCGAGGAGTAACTCTGTGATTGAATGAAAAAAGATTACTATGAAATACTAAAAGTAAACAGGGATGCGTCCAAAAG
>JAYEIH010000085.1:0-47078 GCA_034659995.1 Methanobacteriota archaeon | reverse complement strand
GAAGCTGTATGAGGAAAGCCAGAAAATGAGTATTCACACTGTAAAAAAATCACAGAAAGAGATATCCAATGAGTTAGGTATTACAAGACAGGCCTTGAATAATCATTTGAGAGAATTAAAAAAACTTAATTTTATAAGAACAGGTAGGAAATTTGTTGATCTAACAGAAGATGCAATAAAATATCTGGAAAAAGATGACGGAAAATCATATATTTTTGTTAAGATAAAACCAAATTTGAGAAACGAGGCCTTCGAAAAACTGAAAAAGATCGATTTTGCCAAGATATTTAGAGTTACCGGAGAGTTGGATGCCATAGTGATCATAAATGAGTCCCAGCTTGACAGAACACTTAATGAGATAAATTTGATAGAGGGTGTTGAAGAAACATCGGCCCATATAGTTATACAACGTTTTGAATCTAAACCCAATATCACTGATAATCAACACTGACGACCGAAAACTATTTAAAGGATAAACAATATTGATATGATATACGGTATTTAAAGCAAAGGTGGAAATGTATGAAAAACATAACATTCAAGAATATCCCGGATGAGTTATACTTTAAGGCGGTAGAACTTAAAGGTAAACTTCGTGCCAAAAACTGGCAGGAGTTTCTCGAAAAAGTTGTTAAGAGAATGGAGGAGGAAAAATTATGAATAAAAAGGGCATCTTTTTGATTTTTATTGTTTTGTCATCTCTGACATTTCTCAGTGCAGGTCATTTGAGCAATGTAATGATAAGCCCTGAAGCCGTAACTACGAACAACTATGTGACCTACTCCGTGACGATCTATAACACCTCTGGAGATCCCATTAATGAGATACAGCTTACAAATGTCTCAGGGGATGGAGACAGACAATTTTACTATAACATCGTCGATGCGCCCAACTGGAATTTCACCATCGCAAGCAATCATCTCTCTGTAACGGGAACGCCGAATACATCTGGTTATAATATTGAGGCCGGAGAAACACTTACTATTACTATAAGTGCCAAAGTTGCGAATTTCGATAGTTCGGGCGAGACGGCGAAAATGAGAGTGGTGACAAAGGATACGGTCAGTGCTACGGACTCAAAGCAGTTTACCATTACTTACGATACCCAAAAACCCTCTTCGCCATCACTTCAGTCACCGGCAAATGGGGCAACAATAGATGATGTCAGGCCTACACTGGAATGGAATGCCGTATCTGACTCTGGTTCAGGAATTAAGAGTTATACACTCCAGGTTTCCCCGGATGATGATTTTATAGGTCCTGGAACGATAACAAAGGCAGATCTTACGAATACGTCCTACTCAATCGAGGCAAGCGAGCAGCTAAGTGAGGATACATATTATTGGAGGGTTTATGCTGTGGATAACGCCGGAAACATGAGTTCCGCGTCCACAGTACGAAGTTTCGATGTGTCTCCCGTCCCCGATCTCGTATCACCGTCGGATAATACAATGACAAATGATCCTACCCCTCTATTTAACTGGGACTCGGTACCGTATGCAGCGGGTTATACTCTGCAGATAGCTGAAGATTCTGGGTTTGGGACTATAGTGCTCCAAAAAACTATGAGTGCTACGGAGTATGAACTTGAATCCAGTGAAAGTCTTTCCAATGGCATATATTACTGGAGGGTAAAGACAGATATTTCTTCCGGATACTCGGATTACTACGCCCTTGAAGTCGACCAGAGTATTCCGAATCTTATATCTCCGGAGAATAATGCTGAGATCACGGATTCAACGCCCACATTTGAGTTTACGGAGATTGGCAGTGCAAGTTCCTATAAATTACAGATATCTCCTTCTTCCTCGTTCCCACCCGAGAGTACATATAATATTATCTCAGAATTTAACACAGGAGGCCCAAATGTTACATATACGATGACCTCCGCCCTCGAGGATGGCACCTATTACTGGCAGGTCTCTGCGGATGGTGGACCCTACTCGGACTATTTTAAGTTTACCATTGGTGCTGTGGCACCGGATACACCTGTACTTACCTCTCCTTCCGATAACTCAGCAATACAGGATACAACACCTGCGTTCGGCTGGGAGACTGTTACAGAGGCTTCGTCTTATACGTTACAGTACAAAAAGACCACAGCCAGTACCTGGGAGGAAAAAACACTCATAGGGAGTACAAATACAAGCTACACCGTTGGTTCGCCTCTGGACGAAAGTGAGTATAAGTGGAGAGTTAAGTGCAGAAATTCTAAGGATATAGAGAGTGGGTGGTCTGACGAATGGTCTGTTATAATCGATAAAACACCACCCACCATGCCGAGTCTTGGTACGGGTTGGTCGCCGTCCAATGGGGAGGTAGTAGAGGACAACACACCGAAGTTCCAGTGGCCATCTGCCTCAGATACAGGCTCAGGCGTGGAAAAGTATACATTCCAGTATGCTACTGACAGCGTGTTCTCAGATGCCGCCACAGCAACGGACCTCTATGTTTCTTATTACACACCCACGGTAAGTCTGGAGAACGACACCTACTTCTGGAGGGTCAAAGCTGTCGATAAGGCGGGAAATGAGAGTGAGTATTCAGACTCTCTGATAGCCATAATCAACGTTCCCGGACAGAACACGGTAACAATCGTTGCAAAATCCTCAGTAGGAGACGAAATAGCAAACGCAGCCGTGCAGCTGGGTCCCTTTGCGATGTCCAGTAACTCAGAAGGAAGAGCTATCTTTGAGAATGTACCGAATGGGAGCTACAGTCTTACCGTTTCAAAAGAAGAGTACACATCTTACTCCGATGTATATGATATAACAGGAAATACAACGATCCCGGTGACGCTTACCTCAACAAAAAAGAATGATGTTACAATCATTGTGGAGGATGGAGATGGCAGTAAGATAGAAGGTGCGGAGGTGAAACTCAGTCCCTCGGTCGGAGCTTCAATGAGCGATACCACAAACTCGCAGGGGAAAGTGATATTTACCGATCTTGAGAGTGGAAGCTACACACTGGAAGTTGAGAAATCCGGATTCTCTACCTATACAAAAACCGTAAATGTTACAGGAGATAATACATTCACCGCCACCATAAAATCCAGGTACAACCTGAGTTTTACCGTTGTTGATGCCTTTGAAGAAGCTCATCTAAGTGGTGCAAATATTAAAGTGGAAGAACTGCCGGAGAAAACTACGGATGCGCAAGGAAAAGCTATGTTCACATTGCAGCCGGGAACATACAATGTGCGAGTTGAAAAGGAGGGGTACGATGATGGGACAGGAGCAGGATATACGAAGGTCATTACGGTAGGTTCGGACACAGAGAGGACGGTTAAGCTCTACAAGGCGGGATACGATCTTATTGTAGGGACTATCCATTTTGGCGATGGCAGCGTGCCTTATCAGGCGGTTGCATATCAGGACGGTAAGACATCTTCATACAAAACAGCTACTCCTAACAGCTCTACCGGAGAGTTTAAGATGGAGGTGGAAACAGGTCATGAGTACGAGGTTGGTGTTGTGGGCTATGAGGACCAGAAGGTGAAGGTAGTTCTCAGCCAGACGATCGATAATCCAAAGACAAACCCAATCACAATAACGAACGCAGGGTCTGTGTACGGTGTGGTCTCCAATGAGATTGGAAATGTAGTAGTTGGAGCCAGTGTGAAGCTATATACACAGTCTGACGAACTTGTTGGCGAGGTGACTTCTGCTAACAAAGGGTTCACTCTCGGAGATGTTCCTCCCGGAAGTTACTATGTCAAAATAGAGTTACAGGGATACAAAACATTCATATCCAGTGTGTTCTCTGTTAAGCCTCAGGAGAGGTACAATCTGGAGACACTGCAAATAGAGACCCAGAAAGGTTCACTTACTGTGGTGGTACAGGACGGTGATGGGAACAAGCTCAATGCAGCAGTCAGGGTTTTGCGCGGAGATGAGCTCATAGAGGAGAAGACCGCAGAGAATGGTGAAGTTACATTCCAGCTGATTGGCGGCAGTTATACCGTAGAAGCATCTCTCGAAGGATATGAGAAAGGAACGGGAACTGTGGATGTCTTTGGAGGAAAAACTGTCTCGAAGAATGTGGTACTCACTGCTGAGAGTACGACTACCACACCGCCTCCGCCCGAAACGGGAGGTCTGAAGGTAACTGTTACAGACGATGAAGGAAATCCCGTCCCGAACGTAAATATCTTTGTCGATAATGAGATGAAGGGTGAAACCGATGAGAATGGCACAGTTACGATGGAGGACATTCCGGTGGGAGAACACCAGATACGACTTACAAAGGCAGGATTTGCAGATAAATCATTTACGAAAACTGTGGCTGCAGGCCAAACTATAGAGGAATCCACTGAAATCTCAAAAGAAGAAGTTTCAAAGCCCGGAAGGCCGTTATGGCATTATGTTGTGGCTGTGGTGATACTTATTGTAGCTGTCCTGTTTTACCTTGTGAAAACAAAGAGGATCACACCGGAGATTCCAAAAAGAAAAATGCCTTTCAAAGAGGAAGAGAAGAAACCAAAACTTAAATCCAAGCCTAAAAGACGCGGTGGACTTCCAAGAAAACCTAAAACCTAATCTCTTTTTTTTATTTCATTTAAAAGAGATGTAAACGCTTCTGCAATTGCTTTTTTCTCTTTTATTCTCTCCCCCAGATCATATTTTACGAGTACGGATCTTAGAACCTCCACACACTCTTCCTGCGTTATTTTCCCATTTATCCATGCCTTTGCAATGGTTTTTTCTACATAATCTCCCTTTTTATGCTTATCGCTTCTTCTCGGCGACCGCACATTTGAATTTGTTAGTGCTATAGCTAAGGAGGAGTTTGGCACCTTCATCCCGTCGTATTTCCCCAGCGCCAGGGATTTAGCGAGGGAGTAAATAAAGTTTACAAAGGCATCTCCAAACTTTTCCAGAGACATTGTTAGACCGCTTCGAAATTTTCTCTGAAGCTCTTTGCAAGCTCTTTTGATCGTTCTGCTGCCTTTTTCAGTGCTTCTCCGGGCGATTCTTTTCCATCTGTTTCTACTTTGAAAACAGGTTTTTCCTTTTCTATAAGAGGATGGTTTATCCTATATGCTGCAAACTCCACGTGTTCATCCTCGTGAAGTATTTTTCTCAGGAGGTTTGCAAAGCTGTCGTCCTCCCCGATTATTTTGAACTCCAGCTCATTTTCCTGAGAGTTTATTACTTTTATTTCCATTATTCCACCTTAAAAAACTCCCTTTCTATAATCTGAAGCGACCTTTCTCGATTCTCTTTTTCCGCAGTTTGGGCATTCCAGCATGTTATTTTTCTTTTTTTCCAGTGCATGATTGCACCTGGAGCAGTATGCCTTTACCACGCCAAGATTCTCTTCAACCGTGGAAAGCTCAAGGGGATCTTCAGTTTTTACTATCTTGGCCCTCACAAGATCTCCGACCCTGAACTCGTTGAAGAGATCCTTTACATACCGTTTGCTCGTCTGGGATATGTATATTCGTGCTCTTGAAGAGGCGGCCATCTCCCTCAGCGGATTTTTTTTCAACCCGAGGATCTCCACCATCGCGATCTTGTCTCGCATGCGCGTTACCTCACAGAGTGCAATATCTCCCCTTTCAGGTACCGGTGGAACATTCGTGAGAGGGTCAACATAAGCTTTTTTTCTTTCAAAGTTTAGGTGTGCGGTTCCTGCGATTGAAGAGTATACCTTGCCGTTCTCCTCATGTGCTCCGTATCTGGGGATAAACTCCTCACTCACTCCCAGAATGTCTCCCGGGAGAACAAAATTTCCGTTTTTATCTGTCATTTAGATACCTCCTATTTCATCAAACTTATAGTCTTCTATCGTGTCTATTAATCTTCCTTCAGTTACTGTTAGTACAGGCTTTTTATATCTTGCCTGATCGTCTATTGCTATCCTGGGGCAGGCACAGACAATATGCGCATCCATATTAAAGCCCTCAAGCTTTTCAGGACTTATCTCTCTCGTTAAAAAGATATACGCCTTCTTTCCTAATTTTTCCAGTCTTTTTTTGATTGATAATGCCTCTTTTATTCTGAACTGTCCCTTCCTTGTTGAGATAATAAGCCCATATCTTTCTGCATCCTTCGCCTTTTCTATGAGTGCGTATCTCTTTTTGAGCAGGATTATTTTTTCATCTTCTATATTTTTCAGTTTTTTTGTGTATGGATCTATAACGACTACTTCCTTTTCTGTGCTGAGCCCTATACCGAGAGGATGGAAGGTTCCTGTCCCCAAATAAAGGAAATAATCAACGTTCTCCTCTATATTTTTGCACACAGAGAAGTTGCAGCCCAAAACTTGAGCATCGTACCTCACTCGTTCTGTGCCTTTACCTCTATACACATTAAACCCATTGGTTTTTAAAAAGGTTTCTGCAGCTTTCAGCTGCGGTATATGCTGTACCGTTGTTGCCAGTCCGATATGCCTACCTTTTTCTTGCAAATACTCAAGATTCTCCCGGAGCGAGGGAATGAGATCGATATCATCAAAGACCTCCATGAATATCACAGGTATCTCAAATTCCAACGGCATCTCAGCATGACCGAAATGGACCAGACAGTCGCAGAAGCTCATATCCTTATCCGCAACATCACAGGCCCCGTAGGTGTTCCCGCCGTAGAGATAGGTATCGTAATTGAGAGAATCGGCTATCTCCGGTGCTCGTGATTTGAGGCCTTCGGGAAACTGGAGCCCGACTTTCTCTGGATTTAACTTCTTTAGCTCCCTGAGGAGTTTTTCCCTGTCGATCCGAAGCATGGACGATCTCGGATTTTATATATTTAAAGATGATTCTCGTTTGAAACCGAAATCTTTTTATAGCTGTGTATGCATACACAGCAACATGGGGACGAAGACCATATCAATAAAAGATAGCGTATACCGGCGTCTCAAACGATCGAAACGAGAGGACGAAAGCTTCAGCGATGCGATAGATTCTCTGTTAAAAAAGAAGAACACCGATCTAATGAGGTATTTTGGCCGTTTAAAGGGCAACAGTATACTTAATTCTATAGAAGAGGATTCTAAAGAGATGCGAGCACGTGTGAAGGTGAGGCTATGAATGTACTGGATACGAGTTTTCTCGTTGATTTCTTTCAGGGGAAAAAGGAAACTATTACGCTTATCGAGGATTTGGATCTGGTGACAACTGTGGTTACGTACTATGAGATTCTCTCTGGCGTGGCTCACAAAAAAGCAAAAAAAGAAGAAAAATTTTTTAAACAGTTCTTTAGCGAGATTAGGATTCTTAATCTCAATACAGCTTCAGCAGAAAAATCCGGTGAGCTAATGGGAAGACTTCTTAGGGTAGGGATGCCGGTGAATGCACTCGACGTACTTATTGCAGGCATTGCTGTGGCCAATGGAGCAGAAAAAATTATTTCACGTGATAAGGACTTTGAGAAAATAGCAAAGGTGGCGGATATCGAGGCGGTAATATATGAATAACAAATAGAAATTGAAATAATACTTCTTACTTTAATTTTAATCTTTTTGATAATACCCAGTTTTCAGCTGAATGAGTAGTACCTCCGTACCTCTTTTGTGACAACAGATGCTCCAAAGGACTTGAGGATATCCCCTGGAATAAAAGGTATCATTCCTATGAGTACGGCCTTTTTGGTGCTCCCCACAAAAAAGCACAACCACGGTACACCAAAGAGGTACACAATAAAGCTTGCGGTTACCATAGCGAGGAACATATTCTTTTTTTTCTCCGTTAAAAAACCTGTAACATAGGCCGCTGGGATAAATCCAATGATATATCCTCCTGTAGGTCCCAGGAGGACACCGGCACCACCTTTATATCCTGCAAATACAGGCATACCGATGAGGCCAATAAAAAGGTATACCATCATGACAAGAGCCCCTTTTCTTCCGAGGATGCCGCCGGCAGCAAGAACAAAGAGCGTCTGAAGGCTTATGGGTACTATCTCTATGGGCAGCTGTATCTGTGCACCGATAGCAGTGAGAGAGGCAAAAAGCGCTATCAGCGTGATTTCTGAGGATTTCATAGGAATATTTCTTTCAGTACCAATGTTTCGCTTCTTTTTGGCCCGTACGAGATCAGTGAGATAGGAACATTCAAATGATCTGTTATGAACTCCATGTACTCTCTTGCTTCCTTTGGAAAAGCCTTATACCCTTCTTTTTTTATCTTTTCCTTATCAAAAAGTTCCCATCCGTCAAACTCTTTGTATACTGGCTTACATTTAGCCAGAGTCTTCATGTTTGCAGGAAATGCATCTATTCTTTTTCCGTTGCAATCATAGGCTATTCCTACTTTTACTTTTTTAAGTCCGCAGAGTACGTCTAACTTTGTGAGCGCAATCCCTGTGAGGCCGTTTATCCTGTGCGAGTAGTCCACCATGACGAGATCGAGCCAGCCACAGCGCCGCGGTCTTCCCGTAGTTGTTCCGAACTCTTTCCCCACCTTCTGGAGATGTTTTCCCACATCATCTGTGAGCTCCGTGGGCACAGGGCCGGTACCCACCCTGGAGGTGTATGCCTTCACCACACCGAGAATATTTTCTATTTCTCCGGGCGGAACCCCCGCACCGATGGAGACACCTCCGGCGATGGTGTGAGATGATGTTGTGTACGGATAGATCCCGTGATCGATATCAAGATGTGTCCCCTGCGCACCTTCCATAAGGATGTTTTTTCCTTCTTTTCTGTATTTATCCAGTAGAAGAGAGGTATCTGCCACGTTTTCCCTGAGCTTTTCTCTGTACTCGCAATACTCCCTGTATATCTTATCGTAATCCAGTGGTTCCTTCCCAAACGCTCTGAAGATCTTGTTTTTCATGCGAAGCACAATAGAGAGTTTCTCTCTGAATACCTCATCGTCAATAAGGTCTGCAAATCGTATTCCGAACCGTGCTATTTTATCGGCATAACATGGCCCTATTCCTCTTTTTGTGCTCCCGGCCTTTAGATTTCCCTTGAGTTCCTCATGAAGTTCATCCTCTTTTTTGTGATACGGCATGATGAGGTTCGCCCGCTCGCTGATATGCAAACTGACCTCCTTTCCATCTTTTTTCAGAGATTCTATCTCATCAAGAAGGATCTCTGGATCCACCACCATACCGTTTCCAAGGATGAGAATCTTCTCTTCCACCGATCCGGAGGGAATAATGTGGAACTTATAGACCTTATCACCAACTATAACAGTGTGTCCGGCATTGTTTCCACCCTGGAATCGCACAACGACATCTGCTTTTTTTGCATAGAAATCCGTTACCTTTCCCTTACCTTCGTCTCCCCATTGGGTACCGATTATAACGTTCATGCTACCCCTTCAGGGAGGAACTTTAAATGTTTTCCATCTTATAAAGTACAACTGCGAGATGAGCAAAAATGAATGATATTACCAGAATTGGTGTAGTAAAGAGTAAGTTCACTGAGCCCGCAGATCCTCTTGCGATGAGAAAGCACGAGAGCCTTATCCGCATAGATAAAGAGTACAAGGATGGTCTTTATAAAATAGAGGAAAACGAGTACCTTCAGATCGTCTTTTATTTTCATATCTCCAAGGAGTACTCCTTGCAGTGCACCACATATAGTGGAAATTTTAAGGGAGTCTTTGCATCTCGAAGCCCGAAAAGACCGAGCAGAATAGGAGTGACCACGGTGAAGCTTCTCGAAAGGAAGGGGAGAGAGTTGAGAGTGAAAGGACTGGATGCGGTGGACGGCACACCGGTACTGGATATAAAGCCGTACTCTTCCTCTTTAGATGGAAATGAACAAGAAAGTATAAAAAGAACGTATAGCAAGATAAGAGATGAGGCGATTCGAGAGTAATTGGAGGGAGTAAGTATGAGCATGAAAGATATTGTGAAAAAAGTAGCGCTTATTGACTCAGTTATTTTGATTGCTGTAACGGCGATATATATTTTTAGGGATTGGCTAATGGTTTACTACGTGAATGCCCTAACAGTTGCAGGGGCTGCAGTTATTTGTACTGGCATTCTCAGTCTTTTGGGTCTATGGGGTTTGACACGCAACTTTAAGTACCAGTATGCTTCTTCGGCAGGCAGTCAGAGTATGGAAGAACGAACACAACAATCTATTGAAGACATTGAATTGAGATATGGCTCTTTTATTGTATTCTCAATAGCGGGTATTGTCCTTATTCTCAGTGCAGTACTAATCGATATATTTTTTGGCTGATCCAGAACAACCTTTTTATTTATACCATTAGTAATTTTGTAGATAGGTGATTATGTGGCAAAGAAAAGTAAGAAACTGGAGCGTAAATTGAAGAGAAAGAAACAGCAAAAGAGTTTTTATCATCAGAATAAAAAGATCATTTACTCAGCAGTAATAATCTGTATAGTGGTTTTCAGCAGTTTTCTATTTTATACTTATATGGGCGCAAGAAAAGAGCAGCGGAATACTGTCGGTGTCGGTGATACCATAGAGATAAATTTTATAGGAGGGTACAAGGGTCATGATCCTTCCCTTTCCACCATTGTTGATGAGAACACCACATGGGAGAGTACCTTTGATGATTCCCACGAATACAATCCTAAAAAGTATGGGGTGGGGTACGTGTATGATGCGGGATTCTGGAGGGCTTTGGCCAATGAGGATACGAATCTCGTAGGTAAAAAAACTGGAGATGTTGTGGAGCTTAGTCTTAGGACAGAGGATGTGTTTATACAGGGAGATCCCACGTTTTACTATGAACTGCCCGATACCAAGGAGGTGGAGCGCGTGCAGAACACGAGTTTGAACTCCACGATACCTACGTCTTATTTTACTCAGCAGTTTGGGGCGGCTAAAGAGGGGGACATGATAGACACGGTCTATGGCAAGGCGGTGGTAGCTGCTGCGAATAACGCAACTACCACCATAGAGTTTGTTTCTAAAAAAGGAGACGAGTTTAACTCTCTGTATGGAAAGGCTGTTGTTAAGGAGATAAATAAGGAAGAGAATAAGATATATATTCAACATGATCCTAAAATTGGAGATATTGTATATGAAACAATTACCGGTGTAATGGGGCAGCCCCAGGTTTTCCCTATGGAGATTACTGAGGTAACCGAGGAAAAGATAAAGCTCAAAAGATTGAAGTATATAAAACTTAAGGTGAAAATAGAAGAGATAACGGAGAAATATGAGGGGAAGTGGAAGATTGAGAAGGGCGATCAGGTCAGTATAGATTATACAGGAAAACTTGAGAACGGTACTGTCTTTGACACAACGTATAAGGAGATTGCAGATGATAACTCAACAAAAAAAGCGGAAACTTTTAGGGAAAAGGGCGTGTATAAACCCCTTACAATAGGCTCTGTTAACTATGAAGGAGTAGACACATTCATGGCACTGGAAGAACAGCTCCTAGGGATGAAGGAGGGAGATGAGAAAACGATAACACTAACTCCCGAGGAGGCGTATGGGGAGTATAAAGAAGAGGATATATATCATATACCCCTTGTTGAGGAAGTCCCCATAGAAAAGACGGTAAAAAAAGAGAGAGTTATTTCACAAAAAGAGTTTATAGAAGAATATGGACAACCATTGGAAGGAAAAGAGATTTACACAAAGTTTGGTAAAGCAAAGATCTTAGAGATAACATCGGAAGGGAATGTGAGGATTAATCAGACCGGTATCAGTAATGAGATATTCCTTGAGTACTTCAATGCAGAGCTTGTTGGGGAAACCGAGGAGACTCTGACATATAAGAGGGTATTTAAAGAAAAGATTACCACGAAAAATGGTTCTGCTACCGTAGAGGAGAAGAATGGAAAGTTTGTTGTGGCACTGGATATAGAAGGTTACTCTGTAGGAGATGAGGTAAGAACGGAGTACGGAGATGGTGAGGTAATTGAGGTAAATGATGAGGAATTTGTTGTGGACACCAATCATCCGCTGGCAGGGAAAACATTAACTTATACGGTAAAGATTGTGGAAATCAGAAAACCCATGGGGCAATAGGTTTATAAAGAGAGATAAACGAAAGATATTTAAAGCCCTTATGAAAAGGGTAAATTGGCTGAGTAAATAAGAAGCATATGAAGCTAATACATTGGATTATACAAGAATGATGTAATAAAGGCATCATTCTCCATTTTTCCAGATTAACGGAGGTTAGCGTTATGGGTACATCTAGTGGAAAAGGCCATAGACCTCGAAGAGGATCACTTGCGTATAGCCCAAGAAAAAGGGCAAAGAGGATTTATCCAAGAATACGTAGTTGGCCGAATATTGAAAAATGCAAACTTTTGGATTTTCCAGGATACAAAGCTGGAATGACACACGTGTTTAAAGTAGATGATAGAAAACATGCGATTACAAAGGGAAAGGAACTTCAGATCCCTGTGACAGTGGTGGAGACTCCACCTGTATACATTGCCGGCGTGAGATTTTATAAAGATGGAACGGCACTGACAGAGGTATGGACTGAACCGACAGAGAGCATGGAACGGAAGATCGGCATTCCCAAGAAAAAAAAAGAGATTGACATTGACACATTGGATGCTGATGATATACGAGTTATAGCAGTAACGATACCCCAAAGAACAGGAATCAAAAAGAAACCTGAGATATTGGAAATAGGTGTAGGTGGAAAGAGCGTAGAAGAAAAGAAAAAGTATTGTATGGATGTTTTAGGGAAAGAAGTTAGTATTAAAGACGTTTTTGATGACGGGGATTATATTGATGTGATAGCTATTACAAAAGGTAAAGGATTTCAGGGACAGGTAAAACGATGGGGTGTGAAGATTCAGAGTAGAAAAACGAACGATGCGCAGAGACATGTAGGCAGTATAGGCCCATGGAAACCGAGAAAAACCATGTGGACTGTGCCCATGGCAGGCCAGATGGGATATAGCAAGAGAACAGAGTATAATAAACGGATTTTAAAGGTCAGTTCTGAGGAAGTAACACCGGAAGGGGGTTTTTTGAATTACGGAGTTTTGAAGAATGAGTGTGCCGTTGTGAAGGGAAGCGTTCCGGGCAGCAAGAGACGGTTAATCAGGATGAGAGAAGGAGTACGAAAGCCCGTTCATGCTCCAAAAGAGGCTCCGAATATAACATACATATCTACAGAATCTCAACAAGGTGTGTAAATGTCTGAAATTAATGTTTATTCTTTAGAGGGGGAGGTCGTCGATGAGATTGAGCTCCCCAATGTTTTTAAAACTGTTAAACGGGAAGATTTGATAAAAAGGGCTGTTCTGGCAAGTATTACTCATAGACTCCAGCCGTATGGTTCATCTGTGAAGGCGGGAAAAAGGACATCTGCAGAGTCGCCCGGAAAGAACAGGGGAATATCCCGTGTACCGAGGATGAAATCAGGTCCAAGGAGAGCAGCCTTCGCAACCAATGTCGTCGGTGGAAGAAAGGCTTTTCCCCCACGCGTTGAAAAGGTATACAAGGAAAAGATAAATAACAAGGAGAGAAAACTTGCCATAGCCTCTGCAATAGCCTTTACCTCAATCAAAGAGGCTGTTATTGATAGAGGCCACAAAGTAAACGGTACCGATCAGTTCCCCATTGTTGTCGAGGATGAGTTTGAAAAGGTGAAGAGAACGGCAGAAACGAGGGAGATATTCAAAAAATTGGGCGTTTGGAAAGATATCTTAAGGGCAAAAAAGAAAAAGATACGTTCAGGCAAGGGGAAAATGAGAGGAAGGAAGTATAAAAGAAAAAAAGGCCCTTTAATAGTTATATCAAAGGATATGGGAATTGTTTACGGTGCGAGAAATCATCCGGGTGTCGATATCATTAGGGTAAAGAATCTCGGGGCAGAGGATCTTGCTCCAGGAGCACGGCCCGGACGTCTCACAATCTGGACAAAGTCCGCGATTGAAGAACTTAACTCTCTTTTTGGAGGTGTCTAAATGGATCCACATGACATCCTTATGTATCCTCTTATTACAGAAAAAAATGTTACAATGATGGAAGAAGAGAACAAACTTGTGTTTGCTGTGAGAAGAACTGCTGAAAAACCGGCGATTAAACGAGCTATTGAGGTGTTATATGAGGTAGAGGTAGCCAGCATAAATACAATGGTTCTTCCTAATGGACAAAAAAAAGTATATGTGCGGCTAAAAGAGGAATACCTTGCGGATGAAGTCGCTACAAAGATAGGGGTGTTCTAAATGGCTCATAGAATACGATCTCAGAGAAAAGGACGCAGCGATATCTATAAAGCGCCCTCTCACAAATATAAGTATAAAACTGAGTACCCCCGAACAGATAAAACGTTGCGGGGCGAAGTTATTGATATCTTCTTTGATCCGGTAAGAACTGCACCTTTGGCAAAAATAAGGTTTGAGAATGAGGGGAAAGGAATTATCTTAGCCCCTGAATCAATAAAAACAGGTCAAAAGATAACGATAGGGGAGGATGCACCAATAAGGAGGGGGAATAGACTCCCTCTTAAAAATATACCGGAAGGAACATACCTTCATAATATTGAGATTATTCCAGGAGATGGGGGCAAGCTTATACGATCGTCAGGAGGATTTGCTACGCTTTTATCGAAAGAAGGCGACAAATGTAATGTTCAGCTTCCTTCAGGAGTGATAAAACCATTTAAATCTAACTGTAGCGCCACTATAGGAGTTGTAGCAGGAGGAGGAAGGAAAGAGAAGCCCACTATTAAAGCTGGTAAACGGTATCATGCGTATAAAAGTAAGGCAGGAAAATTTTTCAGAGTTTCCGGCGTGGCTATGAATGTGGTTGATCACCCCTTTGGCGGCGGTGGACATCAGCATGTTGGAAGACCTAGTACCGTTTCCAGGGATAGACCCCCGGGAAGAAAAGTAGGGCTTATATCTGCACGAAGAACAGGAAAGAGGAGATAGAATGGCTAAAAAGGAGTTTATGTACAGAGGGTATTCAATGGAAGAACTTGAAGAGATGGCGATGGATAAGTTTATAACTTTACTTCCCGCAAGAAAAAGAAGATCATTGAAAAGAGGGTTCTCAGAGCAGCAAAAAAAGCTTTTGAAGAGAATAAAAACTGTCAAAGAAACATCAGGTGATGTTATCATCAGAACACACTCCAGAGACATGATAATTCTGCCCGAGATGGTAGGACTCAAGATAGCCATACACAAGGGCAATGGATTTGAGACCGTTACAATACCCCCCAGAATGATAGGACATTATCTCGGTGAGTTTGCGCTGACAAGAACGAGGGTTAAACACTCGTCCCCAGGTGTAGGAGCTACAAAGACATCGATGTATGTACCGTTGAGGTGATATGATGGGATATTCTATTGCATTTGAGGATGAGCTGAAAATTGCAAAAACTTTTGGGAAAAACTTACGGATATCTCCAAAACACGCTATGGAAATCTGTAGAGAGATCCGAGAGAGGAAACTGAGTGATGTAAAAGGATATCTGCAGGACGTAATTGAAAAGAAGAGAGCCGTACCCTTTAAGAGACATAGAAGAAAGATGGGTCATAAAAAATTGGACAAATGGGATACTGGAAGGTATCCTGTAAAGGCTTCTAAAAAGATCTTAGATCTGCTCGAGGAAGTGGAATCAAATGCGGAGTACAAGGGGCTGGATACTGACAAACTGAAAATAATTCACATCTCTGCTTACAAAGGCATTATCATTCCGGGAATGATCCCTAGGGCTTATGGAAGAGCAACGCCGTCCAACAAGAATACAACGAATATAGAGATCGCAGTGGAGGAAATGTAATGGTACTTGAAAGAAAGATTATAGAGGAAAACCTTGAAAATACCTCCATCAGTGAATATCTAGCAAAAAATCTGGAAAGAGCTGGATATGGAGGAGTACAGATAAAAAGAGGTCCTCTGGGAACGAGAATAATTGTGCATGTAGAAACTCCCGGTCTGGCCATTGGTAGGAAGGGAAGATCGGTAAGAAAACTGACACGAGATCTCGAAAAAAAATTTTCTATCGATAATCCGCAAATAGAAGTGGAAGAAGTCAAGAAGCCCGATCTAAATGCTCATATTATGGCACACAGTACTGCTTCTGAGCTTGAGAGAGGCTATCATTATAGGAGAACAGCGTATAAACTTTTGAGAAGGATAATGGATTCCGGAGCCAAAGGTGCGGAGTTAGTACTTTCAGGTAAACTTACAGGGCAGAGATCGCGAACCGTAAAGTTTACAAAGGGTTATCTTAAAAAATGTGGCGATCCCGCGCTGAAACTTGTGGACCATGGCTATGCAGCAGCCCGTGTGAAACTCGGCATTCTGGGTGTTACCGTTAAAATAATGCCCCCAGATGTTACCTTACCTGATGAGATCCATATTATTGAACAAAAAGAAGATATAGAAGTAGAAAAAGAAGAAGAAAAAGAGGAAGTCGAAAAAAAAGGTAAAAAAGTTAAAAAGGCCAAGGAGGAGTAAGATGGCTATATTAAGAAAGGAAGAAATAAGAGAAATGAATATAAATGAGATGTATGAAAGACTCGATGAGTTTAAATCTGAGTTCTCCAGAGAGAAGGCTATGCTTGCTCTGGGCAGTGCACCGGAAAACCCGGGGAAGATCGGAGAACTGAGGAGAACGATAGCAAGAATGAAAACTATAATAGCCGAAACAGAGAGGAGTGGGTAATGTCTGAAATATGTCCTAAATGTGGATTGCCCAAGGAACTCTGTGTCTGCGAGGAGATTGCCAAACCGGAGCAGAAAATACGGATCTATACCTCAAGAAGAAGATTTGGAAAGTTGATGACCGTCATAAAAGGGATTAGCAGCAGCGATATAGAACTCAATGAGCTGTCTACAACGCTGAAGTCAAAATGCGCCTGCGGTGGAACAGTGAAAAATGGAACGGTTGAGTTGCAGGGCAATCAGATTGAGAAGGTAAAGAAGATACTGATCGATATGGGGTACAATGAAGATATGATTACATGAGAAGAGAGATTATTGGCAGGGATATCACAGTAATAAAAAGTACAAATAGAGCGTATATTGGCATCAGTGGCGTTGTGGTTGATGAGACGAAAAATATGCTGGTCCTTGACACAGGAAAAAAACTTATAAAGAAAAACGTTATCATCAAGCTGGACGGAACTGTAGTAAATGGGAAAAAAATAGTAGGAAAACCTGAAAATAGAATAAAACGGTGAGACGAATGGAATGTGAGGATAAGAACTGTCCTTTTCACGGGACCCTGAAAACTCGAGAAAGAGAAATTGAATGTGTCGTGGTAAGCGATAAGATGCGTAAAAGTGTAGTGGTAGAAAGAGAATTTTTAGAAGCTTTCCCGAAGTATGAAAGATTCGCGAGGAAATCTTCAAGAATTACCGTTCATAATCCATCATGTATCAATGCAAAGGTAGGAGACACTGTGAAAATTTCTAAGTGCAGACCAATAAGCAAAACAAAGAGCTTTGTTATAGTTGAGGTGCTTTAATGGCAAAAAAGGGAGCTGGTGCTACCAAAGCTAAGTCTCCTGTGAGGCCAACAAGACCACTTATTACAGGATCAAAGCTGCTCTGCTCTGATAACACGGGAGCAAAGGAGCTTGAAATAATTTCTGTTATTGGATATAAGGGTGTTCTAAGGAGATACGCTTCTGCGGGCGTCGGTGACATGGTTGTGGCCTCGGTAAAGAAGGGAAAACCTGATATAAGAAAGACAATTATCAACGCGGTTATAATAAGGCAGAGAAAGGAATACAGAAGGCTCGATGGAATGAGAGTAAAGTTTGACGACAATGCGGCAGTGGCAGTTACACCCGAGGGAATGCCCAAAGGTTCTGAGATAAAAGGTCCTCTGGCCAAGGAAGCGGCCGAAAGATGGGTAAAACTATCTGGAATTGCAAGTATGATACTGTGAGGATGATTTTTATGTCTATAAAAAGAAGGAAACAAAGGAAAAATCATTTTGGTGCCTCCCTTCATAAAAAACAGAAGTCTATGTCAGCATCATTATCCGAAGAACTAAAGGAAAAGCACGGCGTGAAGAACCTACCTGTAAGGAAGGGAGATAAGGTACGGGTGCTGAGAGGCGATTATATCTATTCCGAGGGAGAGATCATGAGGATTGACCTGAAGAGAAACAGGCTGTTTATTGAGGATGTCACAACAGAAAAAACTGATGGTTCAGAGGCGAATCTCCCTTTTCATCCATCTAATATCGAAATAGTTGATCTGGACCTTAAGGATGATGAAAGAGCAAGAATTATTGAGAGGAGAGGAATATGACGCGTTTGGGACAAAGAAAGAGCATGAAAAGATCAAAGGCTCCAAAAACCTGGAGAATTCATAGAAAAGAGAAGACATGGACAGTGAAGACTAAACCAGGGCCACACTCAGGTCTAAAATCGATTCCCATATTACTTATTTTAAGAGATTATCTTGGATACACACGAACGAGAAAGGAAACAAAGACGATTTTGAATAGAGGACTGGTTCTTTTGGATGGCAAACTGGTAAGAGATGAAAGAAGGCCTGTTGGAATAATGGATATTATAGAGGTACCAAAGGCGAATGAGTATTACAGAGTTCTTCCGAATAAAAAAGGAGAGCTTTATCTCCACAAGATTAAGAAAAAGGAGAAGGACCTTAAAATTTTCAGTATACGAGGCAAAAAAATTTTGAAAGGTGGAGTTGTACAACTGAACTTACACGATGGAACAAATGTACTGGGGGAAAATACTCACAAAGTCCATGACATGATACTCTACGATCTGAATAAAAAGGAAATAAAGGAGCATATCCCATTTAAGAAAGGCGTGTTGGGATTCGCAGTGGATGGAAGCAATGTTTCAAGAATGGGAAGGATTATAGAGGCTGAAGAGGAACAAGGAACGGTTCTCTTAAAAAGTGAAAACGGTATGTTCAAAACATTGAGAGATTATGTGCATGTTGTCGGCAAAGGAAAGCCATCGGTGTCCATACCGGAGGGGATCTGATGCACGAGATGGAGAGCCCGAGAATACACAAGGTAGTCATTAATATATGTACCGGCGAGGCAGGCGAGATGCTTGTAAAAGCAGAGAAGCTCCTGGCGAATCTTACGGATCAGAAGCCAATAAAAAGAAAGGCGAAACAGACAAATAAAGATTTTGATATCAGAAAAAACGAAAATATCGCGGTAAAGGTAACCTTGAGAGGTCAAAAAGCTCAGGAGTTCCTGAAAAACGCATTTGCAGCCGTAGAAAATGAAATAAAGGCGAGTAGTTTTGATAAGTACGGCAATTTTTCATTTGGTATTAAAGAGCATATTGACTTTCCCGGAGTAAAATACGATCCTAAGATGGGTATCTTTGGAATGGATGTTTGTGTGGCCTTGGAGAGATCGGGCTACAGGATCAAGAGGAGGAGAATACAAAAGAGAAAAATATCTTTAGATCATAGAATAACAAAAAAACAAGGGATAAACTTTATTAAAGAGAAGTTTAAGGTGAATGTCTATGAATAAAAAAAAGTCCGGCATAAGATGCCGACGTTGCGGTAGTCGCAAGGCTGTGATACGGAGGTACGGATTATACCTCTGCAGGCGATGCTTTAGAGAGGTAGCGCCAAAGTTAGGATTTAAAAAATATGTATGAGGTGTCAGGATGTCCAGTGAATCTTTAGCAAATGCACTCTCCAACATGACAAATCACGAAACTGCTAGGAAGCAAGAGGTTACAGTTCCAGCATCAAAGGTAATTGGGAATATATTAAAAATAATGCAGGAATATGGCTATATAGGCTCTTTTGAGTTTATTGATGATTCAAAGTCAGGGGTTTTTATGATAGAACTGGTAGGGAATATAAACAGATGCAATGTTATAAAACCCCATCTGCCTGTGAAAAAGGATGAGTTTGAAAAATGGGAAAAGAGGTATCTCCCTGCAAAAGACTTTGGGATCCTGTTGGTGTCGACCCCACAGGGGATTATGAGCCACAGGAATGCGTATGAGAAGGGCATAGGTGGAAGACTGCTAGCCTATGTATACTAGGTGATGATTATGGTAGTACATACAGAAGAGATTATCATTCCGGAAGATGTGGAAATTACGTTTGAAGGGGATATAATTAAGACTAAAGGTAAAAATGGAACGCTGAGTAGATCCTTTACCTATCCACATGTAGCAATTGAAGAGAAGGATGGAACGCTTATAATTTCCTCCCCCTCCAAGAGAAAAAAAGATAAGGCGATGGTGAGAACGACAAAGGGACATATAATGAATATGATTATAGGCGTGGAGAAGGGTTTTACCTACACACTGAAGATTGTTTATGCTCATTTTCCTATGAATGTGAAGGTTGAAGGAGATGCTGTGATTATTAATAATTTTTTTGGTGAAAAAAGCCCTCGCTTGGCAAAAATCGTTGGAGATACTGCAGTTAAGGTAAAAAAGGATACAGTGACAGTGACAGGAATAAACAAGGAAGACGTAGGTCAGACATCTGCAAATATAGAACAGGCAACAAAGATATCTAAAAGGGACGTACGTGTATTTCAGGATGGCATATACATAGTTGAGGGTGCTTAAAGATGAATAAGCGATTATTGAGAGTAAAGGAGAAAAAAAAGAGAAAGAAACCTGAGTTCGTGAGACAGGAGACATGGAAACATATAAAATTCAAGAATAATCCAACATGGAGAAAACCAAGAGGACACTCATCAAGGATGAGACGGGAGCTTAAAGGGAAACCACCAATTGTGAAAATAGGTTACAGAGGTCCCAAAGATGTGAGAGGGTACCATCCCAGCGGTCTTCCGGAGGTGCTTGTCCATAACACGAAGGATTTGGAAGGTCTTGAGAATGTTGCTGTCAGAATAGGGAAAGTAGGGATAAAAAAGAAGATTGAAATTCTTAAAAAAGCAGTTGAAAAGGATCTGAAGCTTTTAAATCCCACAATAAAGTTTGTCAAGGTAAGCAGTGAAGAGGATATGACAGATAATATGGTAATTAAGGATCATGTTCAACGTTTTATCATTTCCAAAAAATTGATAGATGAAGAGAGAGAAAAAGTAGAGGAAAAAGCTGAAGAGCTCGAAATTGAATTTCAGGAGTGATTTTTATGAATGTAAAAGTACAGAAGAGACTTGCAGCCGAAATTCTTGGATGTGGTATTCATAGAGTCTGGGTAGATCCCGATGAGGATGAGAGAGTATCCATGGCCATAACAAGAGTGGATATCAGAAATCTGATAAAAAATGATGTAATAAAAAAGAAGCCGAAAGCATCCACAAGTAGAGGCAGAGCAAGAGAGCTTCACAAAAAAAGAAAACTCGGAAGACGAAGAGGATCAGGGAAAAGAAAAGGGAAAAAAACAGCGAGATTGAATAAAAAAAGGGCATGGATAAATAAGATACGACCTTTAAGAAGAAAACTCAAGGAGTTAAAGGAACATAAGAAATTAGACCCTACATATTACCGGAAACTTTACAAAATGGCAGGAAGTGGAGCGTTCAGGAACGTTTCGCACATGGAATCGTATATAACTGACCATGGATATGCAGAGCGGTGATCGAATGAAAAGAATGATTTTAAAAAGGAGAAAACTGGGAATAACGGATTATGATCAGCGGTATAAACTGGTGATGTCAGGAAAAGATAGACTGGTGATCAGGCCCTCCTTGAATCATATGAAGGTTCAGGTTATACGACCGGAAAAGGAAGGAGACAGAACTTTGGTCTCAGCGCACTCCAAGGAACTTGAAGAGCTTGGATATAAAGGGCACTGTGGTAACTGCACCGCTGCTTATCTGACGGGGTTACTTTGCGGATATAAGATTAAAAAAGAGGGCACAGATGGAATTATAGCGGATATTGGTCTTAAATCCTCTACCAAAGGAGCAAATATTTTTGCCGCTCTCAAGGGAATGATAGATGCGGGAATTGATGTACCTCACAATAAAAATGTGCTTCCTGATAAAAAAAGGATACGAGGAGAACATATAGCAGAGTATGCCTCCCACCTTGATAAGGAAACGTACTCTAAGCAGTTTGGCGGCTATATCGCAAGAGGGTTAAAACCCGAGGAACTTCCAGATCATTTTGATGAGATCAAGAACAAAGTAGAGGAGATTAAATGAGAAGGCAAAAGTGGGTACCAAAGACAGGCCTTGGCAGAAAGGTAAAGAATGGAGAGATCACAGATATAGAAGAGATACTCTCAAAGGGACTTCTTATCAAAGAATCAAAAATTGTTGATACCCTTCTCCCCGTGCTGACAAGTAGGGATAACCAGGAGATCCTTGATATTAATATGGTACAGAGGATGACAGACTCAGGCAGAAGGGTGAAGTTTAACGTTATCTCCGCAGTGGGAAACAAGGACGGCATCGTAGGTCTGGGACAGGCAAAGGCCGGCGAGGTTGGAACGGCGATCAGGAGTTCGATGGACGATGCAAAGCTTCATTTAACAACTGTAAAAAGGGGCTGCGGGTCATGGGAGTGCGGCTGCGGCGCAGCACATTCCATTCCATTTAAAGTTAGCGGCAAATCTTCAACTGTTAAGGTTACACTGTTTCCAGCGCCTAGAGGACTGGGACTTGCCATAGGGGATGTTGGCAAAAAAATAATGAAGCTTGCGGGGATTACGGATATCTGGTCACAGGCATTTGGGCGGACTCAGACAACGATTAATCTTGCAAAGGCGATCTTTAACTGTATTATAAATCTAGGTAATATGAGTTATCAGGAAAGACATTCCAGAAGGCTCGGCATAGCTGACGGTACCGCAAAATCCAGATCTAAAAAATCGGAGAAAGAGGAGGGTGAGCCCGATGAGTAAAATTGCAGTGATACGAATCAGAGGAACTGTAAATCTGAAAAGAGAGATAAAGGATACCTTGAAGATGCTTCGTCTTGAAAGACCGCATTACTGTACAATCCTTGAGGATACTGAGAGTTACCGGGGCATGCTGCAGAAGGTAAAGGATTATGTAACATTTGGAGAGATCGATAAGGAAACCTTCAAGAAACTCCTTTTGAAATGGGGGAGAGCTCCGGGAAATAAGAGAATTGATGAAAAGTATATAAAGGAAAGAACTGGAAAAATAGCGGATGATTTCATCGATAGGTTTTTTGAGTCAGAGATGAATTTTGATGATATTGGAATAAAAAAAGTTTTTAGATTGCATCCTCCCTCAAAGGGCTATAGGAAAGTTAGATTGGGATATGAACAGGGAGGATCCTCAGGATATAGAGGAAAAAACATAATTTCTTTGCTCACAAGGATTATTTAAGTGGTCACATGGAAAGAAAAAACAAAAAAACTTATAAAAAAAGAGGTACAAGGCGCTGCGGCGGCGGATCATCCAAAAATAGGAAGGGTGCAGGCCACAAAGGCGGAAGGGGTAATGCAGGAACAGGAAAGAGAAGTAAACATAAGTATAATCCCGCGCTACATGAGGTTGGCAGCCGCGGCTTCAAAAGGCCTCAGAATCTGAAAAAGGAGAAACCCGTAATTAATCTCCGTTATCTTAATGATAATCTCGAAACACTTCTGAAGGAAGGTGTAGCCTTTAAAAAGGGTAGTAAAATAGTGGTAGATGCATCAAAACTTGGAGTCTCCAAAGTACTGGGAAGAGGAAGCCTTACAAAAGAGTTCTCTGTAAAAGCAGACGATTTCTCCGCGAAAGCAAAGATAAAGCTTGAAGAGAGAGGAGGGGAGGCAATAAATGTCTAAGTTAGAGATGCTTTCTCCTTTGTTTAGGTTTATCCCGGAGGTTCGTTCGCCAAAAAGGCGAATTCCCTTTAAAGAAAAAATCATGTGGTCAGTGGTAGCTTTAAGCGTCTACTTTGGACTTGCACAGATACCACTCTATGGAGTGGTTGAACAAAGGGCGGACTGGCTTGCAGGGCTGAGAGTAGTTCTTGCAGGAAACAGTGGGAGTATACTTCATCTTGGTATAGGCCCTATTGTTACAGCGGGAATTGTGATGCAGCTTCTGGTTGGCTCCGATCTTATTGATCTTGATATGACAACGCACGAAGATAAGAAAACTTTTCAGGGAACACAGAAACTTCTGACTATCTTTCTCTGTGTTTTCGAAGCCTTTTCCATGGCGAGTGGACAGAAAATGGCGCAGGGATCAATGCTATATGTTGTCATATTTCAGATGGCACTCGGCGGAGTTTTAATAATGGTTATGGATGAGGTCATTACAAAATGGGGATTCGGATCCGGCGTCTCGCTATTTATTGCCGGAAGGGTCTCCGCACAGGTAATGTGGAGAAGTCTCAGTTTCCTCCCCAGCGAGCAGATGCCCGGACAGATGATAGGTGCAATCTCTCAGTTTATCAAATCATTTATTGGAGGAAACCCTATGTTGACAAGGGAGGGTCTGGCAGGTATGGATCAGGTGCTCTTTACCATCCTTGTGTTTTTTATAGTGGTTTACGTGGTTTCAATTAGAGTAGAGATACCTCTTTCCTATGGGAAGTTCAAAGGCATCAGGGGGAGATATCCCATTAGATTCATCTATGCATCCAACATTCCTGTCATCCTGACAATGGCAATGTTTGCCAATGTAAATATCATGGCACGTATACTGAACACCAGAGGTATAACATGGCTCGGCACATTCTCTGGTAACACAGCTGTTTCCGGATTGGTAAAGTACATCAGTCCTCCCAGGGGCCTGAAATATCTTGCAGGGGAACCATTTCAGGCACTGTTCTATCTTTTGGCTGTGGTTATGCTGTCCATGTTCTTTGCCGTATTATGGATAGAACTGACTCAGATGGGGCCGGATGCCGTGGCCAAGAAGCTGCAGCGTTCGGGAATGCAGATTCCCGGTTTCAGAAAAGACCCACGAATTTTAAGGAAGGTTCTTTCCAGATATATACCGCAGGTTACGGTGATGGGTGGAGCGACAGTGGGTCTAATAGCTGTTTTTGCCGATTTTACCGGAGCTGTAGGAACAGGAACAGGAATTTTACTGACAGTTAGCATATTGCAGAGACTGTATGAGGAGTTAATGAAAGAACAGATGGGTGAGATGTTCCCCGCACTTAGAAGATTTATAGGGAGTGAGTAATATGGGAATAATAAATACGATAACGGAACCGTTTTATGGAATCTTTAACTCGATTTTCGGAGGATTTTTTCCTCCGCAGGAAAACGCAGGGTTCTTTGTTGAAAAAGGAACGGAAATGAAGATATACACGGAGTATATACTTGGAATTGTTCTTGTTGCCGCGATGGTCTCCTTCTTTATAACCATTGTAAACTATTATTTTGTGGACTATGACGAGATAAAAAAGATCAGAAAAGAGGTATCGGATTTCAGAAGTAAGCTGATGAAAGCCAAAAGACAGGGAAATAAAAAAATAGTACGGAAATTAGAGGTACAGCAGAAAAGGATAAATAGTTTGAACGCAAAGATGACATCCAAGACCATGAAGCCAATGCTTCTTACAATGCCTTTAATATTCATTTTCTTTGCATGGTTCAGACAAACGGGAGCGTACGGCGTACCAATACTCCAGATGCCTTTTAATTTCTTTGACCTTCCTGTAATAGGATGGTTCTTTGGATTTTTCCACGGTGACATGGCTGCAAACCATCTTGGGGCATATGGTCTGTACTTTCTTTGTGCAATGACATTTGGGCAGTTCTCAAGAAAACTCCTGAATATGGTATGAGGTGATAAGATGAGAGGAATGTATCGATCGCGATCATTAAAAAGAAAATCTGTAAAAACGCCAGGAAAAAGGGCAGTCGTTCATTTTAAGAAGAAAAAGCACAGTAAACGTGTATGCGCAGAGTGTGGAGCGGAGCTTCACGGTGTTTCTCGAGGGACTCCAAATGAGATAAAAAAGCTCAGTAAAAGCAAAAAAAGGCCGGTGAGGCCTTATGGTGGCTATTTATGCTCCAGTTGCATGAGAAAGCTTATTAAGGAAAAAGTAAGAGTGAAGCTATGAAGATCGCAATAGGCGGGCTTCCGGGAAGCGGTACAACAACATCGGCACGACTCATAGAAAGAAATCTGGGATACAAGCATATATATGCCGGAATGATCTTCCGCGATCTTGCAAAGAACAAGGGAATGAGCCTGAAAGAGTTCAGTGATCTTGCCGAGAAGGATGAAGAGATTGATAGACTGATAGATGAAAAACAGAAAAAACTCTCGGAGCGGTATGAGAACTGTGTTGTCGAAGGGAGAATGGCGGCACACTTTGTTGATGCTGAGCTGAAGGTATGGCTTACAGCCTCCATTGATGTTCGGGCCAAGAGAGTTGGCGGAAGAGAAAAAAAGAACCTCAAAAAAAGCAAAAAAGAGATAAGAGAGAGAGAAAAAAGTGAAAAAAAGAGGTACAAGAAGTTTTATAAAATAGATATGGATGATCTCTCCCCGTATGATCTGGTAATCAATACGGAAAAATGGGTACCTGCAGGAGTTTTCAAAATAATAGAAAAGGCGATCAAGGTGAAAAAATGGTAGAAATTGGAAGAATCTGTACTAAATTAGCAGGAAGAGAAGCAGGAAATAGATGTATGGTGATTGATGTCATAGATGAAACCTATGTTTTAATTTCAGGCCCGAATGTTAAAAGAAGAAAGTGCAATATAAAGCATCTTGAGTTTCATCCCGAACTGAAGGAAATAGAAAAGGATATCTCGGACGAAGAGGTCAAGAGGGCAATGAGTTAGTTTTTATGAAGTACGGTACGGGTCCCAAAGATAGAACAGTGGAAGAGCTTATAAATAAAGGCCTGATCATTCTTGATAAGCCTCTGGGGCCCACATCCCATGAGATAGTTGCGTGGATAAAGGATATACTGGAAATAGATAGAGCAGGACACTCAGGGACTCTTGACCCCCATGTAACGGGCGTGCTGCTCGTGGCAACAAAGAAGGCCACAAAAGTCCTGAAACTGATGCTTGAGTCGGACAAAGAGTATGTATGTGCAATGCGTCTCCACAATTCCGTATCCGAAAAAAAGCTCCGAAGCGTATGCAAGGAATTTACAGGAAAGATATATCAGAAGCCCCCTCTCAAGTCAGCTGTGAAAAGAAGAGTAAGAATAAAAGAAATAAAGAGTATAGATATACTGGAGATAGAAGGAAAAAATGTCCTTATGCGAGTGAAATGTGAGGCAGGGACGTATATCAGAAAGTTGTGCTACGATATCGGCGAAACACTCGGAACCGGAGCGAATATGGAAGACCTTCGGAGAACGATGGTAGCGGGTTTCACTGAAGAGGAAACGGTGACACTCCAGGACCTCTTGGATGCATATGTGTTTTGGAAGAAGTGCGGTACAGAGGATGAGATCAGGAGATGTGTGCGTCCGATAGAGGAAGGTATAAATATACCAAGGGTATGGATTAAAGATACAGCGGTAGATGCAATCTGTCATGGTGCCGATCTGATGACGGTCGGAGTTAAAAGATGTGAAACCATTCATTCGGGCGATCAGGTTGCCATTATGACGCTTAAAAATGAGTTGGTAGCACTGGGAAAGGCGACAGTAGGTTCCAGAGAGATGATGGAGAAGGAAGCTGTTGCTGTAGTAACAAATAGAGTGCTTATGGAACGGGGCATATACCCCCAAGTTTGGAAAAAATAAGAGATGCCGGGGTTGCCGAGACTGGAAAGGCGCGAGCCTGGAGAGCTCGTTCTCCTTTGGAGAACGAGGGTTCAAATCCCTTCCCCGGCGCTGTACATACAAAAAAAAGTTATGTAGGTGAGATCATATGAGTGAGTTCAGACACATAATTCGTGTAGCAGGCGTGGATTTGGATGGTAACAAAAAGGTAGAGATAGCCTTAACAAAATTAAAAGGTGTAGGGTCAAATATATCCCAGAGTGTAGTTCGTGTTCTGAAGATAGACCCGGATGCAAAGCTTGGTAATCTTGAGGATGCGGATATTGAAAAAATACGAAAAGCACTGGACAATCCAAAAGAGATTAATATCCCCTCGTGGATGTTGAACAGAAGAAGAGATTATAGAACCGGAGAAGATAAGCATGTGATTGAGGCAGAGCTTACAATGGCAAAGAGGGAGGATATTAATAGGCTTAAGAATATTAGCTCATACAGAGGTATCAGACATGGGCTTGGGCTTCCTGTCAGAGGACAAAAGACAAAGTCAAGCTTTAGAACAGGAGGTTCCATAGGCGTGAGTCGAAAGAAAATAAAGAAGCAAAGAGAAAAACTGAGAAAAGAGCGTGATTAAATGTCACAATTTGAAAAATTCTTACGTAAACACCTAAAACAAAACATACAAAAGTTAAAGACTTTTGTATTCCGAACACGAAATTTTTTTAAGTTTCGTGTGTATCAAAGATTTAGGGTGATGTAATGGGAGATCCAAAGTCTTCAAGGAAAAAGTATGAGACCCCTCACCATCCTTGGCAGAAAAATAGAATGGAGCAGGAAGATGAACTTTTAAGGAAGTACGGATTAAAGAATAAGCGGGAGATCTGGAAAGCCGAATCGAGGCTGAGAAAGTTTAGAAGACAGGCAAGAGTTCTTCTGGCCTCCAGCGGAAAAGAAGCAAAAAAAGAGGAACGAGAACTGATCCAGAAGCTTCAGAGGCTGGGTGTGCTTAAGGACAATGCCGATCTTGATAATATACTGGAGCTGACCATCCAGGACATTTTGGACAGGAGACTTCAATCCTCGGTCTTGCGGAAAGGTCTGGCAAAAACACCAAGGGAAGCGCGACAGTTAATAGTCCACAGGCATATCACCCTTGCGGAGAGAGTTGTCACATGTCCGGGTATGTTTGTCAGCAAAAACGATGAAGAAGGGATAGAAAGGAAGGAGGCGTAAAAATGGCAAAAGATAAAAAATGGGGCGTAGCACATATATATGCGTCTTTTAATAACACAATTATCCATATAACGGATCTCAGCGGTGCGGAAACAATTACGAGAGTTTCCGGTGGCATGGTGGTGAGGAGTGATAGAGAGGAGTCTTCACCATATGCTGCAATGAAAGCGGCAGCAATTGCAGCAGAACGAGCTCAAGAAAAGGGAATCATAGGAGTTCACATAAAAGTTAGAGCACCGGGCGGAAATAAGAGTAAGAATCCCGGTCCGGGTGCACAGGCAGCCATACGATCATTATCTCGGGCAAGGATGAAGATAGGACGAATAGAGGATGTTACGCCAATACCCCATGACGGGACACGACCCAAAGGTGGGAAGAGAGGAAGAAGAATATGAAGGTAACCCGACTCTCCACCTCAAACTCAGCAACAAAACTCCTTATAGATGACGTAGACGTAGGGTTTATTAACACACTGAGGAGAGTACTTGTCTCGGAGATTCCTATTTATGCCGTGGATCATATAGTGATACACACCAATACATCCGTTCTTTTTGATGAGGTCCTGGCCCATAGAATTGGGCTTATACCGCTGAGCACACCGCTAAATGTGAAGAAGGAGGTAACACTCGGCATAGAGAAAGAGGGCCCTTGCACCGTTTACGCAAAGGATATGGTCTCAGATGACGAGCTTATAACGCCTTCGATACCGGATATACCTATACTAAAACTTGGCGATAATCAAACCTTGAAAGTTACCTGTATTGCTACGATTGGCACTGCCAAAGAACATGCAAAGTACCAGTCCTCCCTTGCCTTCTACAAGAATTTTCCTATAATCACCGTGGATGACACCTGTGATCTCTGCGGCCTCTGCGTTGAAGCCTGTCCTAAGGGAATACTTGAGGTAAAGGATGATTCGGTAGAGGTAACAGATATAAAGGAGTGTACGCTCTGCAGGAGCTGTGAGGAGCAGTGTGACCTTGAGGCTATAACGATTTCCCATGAGCCGAGGAAGTTTATATTCACCATCGAGCCCTATGGAAATATGGACACAGAAAATTTAATAAAGACGGCAACAGAGATCATAGAGACAAAATGTGATGAGTTTATTGATGCGCTTGCGGGGGTTGCCGAGCATGGCCAAAGGCGCTAGGTTGAGGGCCTAGTTCTGTAGGGATCCGCGGGTTCAAATCCCGTCCCCCGCACTCACTACGTTCGTGCGTGAGAGAATGACCTTACCGCAATAAGCTCATTTTCGCCCCGCATATTTTTACTGGTAAAATTTTTTATACGAGCTAAGCAATTTTCTTGCTATCTTCCCAATTTTTTGCGATTCAATTTCTTTTTGCGTTGCTTTAAATATCTTTTTAAGTACGATGCTGTTATTGATGTTACGTATGAACCCTTCGGCACGGGTAATTTTTTATCAGCTGAGATTAATAGTTGTTTGACTTTGATTTGCGAGTATGAACTTGTATGGCCATTTAAAAACTTATATAACAGGTAACCATTTCGTTCTACCTGATCTATTGGTGTATACTCCCCATCTGAAAATCTTTCATTGATATACTCATTACTCCATGCTTTTGTCTCAATGACGAATACTCCCTTGGGACAGACCAGTACGTGATCGAGCTGGCCATTTCGGATCCACGCATCGTTATACCATACAGGATCTGAGAGGTGGAACTGAAAATCATTGATAAGCACGTATTCTTCATCAAAGTTTTCCTTAATAATAGAGATGACAGTTTCTTCACCAAGAGCGCCTTTATAGTAACGTGCCAGCCCATGGTCTTGAAGGTTGCTAATGATCTATAGATCAGAACGCCTATCTTCTAACGTATCGTCAATTAACTCTTGGGAGTTTTCTTCAATGTTTTTTAACCCCTCATGGGAATTTTTAAGTTTTTTTCTTAACTTGAAGCTTCTCTTCTTCACATACTTACTTCTAGACGACTTTAACTTCTCTATTTTTTTCCTTTTCTGAAGCGATCTTTAAGTTGTTCAGAGAGTTTTTTAGGCGCCCCAATAATGAACTTTCATTGGTATCGCAACGTAAATTTTTAATTGATCTTTCTATTTCTTTTATAATGCGATTTACTACTTTTGCAGCCTGTTCTTCTTCTTTTATGATTTCCTTTTTTAAAAAAGCAATATTCTTCTTTAATTTTTTTCTTTTCACTTCTCAATTTCTTTTCATTTTCTAATTTTTTCTTCTCTATTTTATGTGGAATATCTCTTTTCAAACGGTTAATATCATCTAGATTTTGGACTGTATACACTGCAAGAAGATCATTTATTCTTAACAAAAACTCTTTTTTCGTACCACTTTCTCTCTTGATGACTGCCATAATCCATAGTGATACTTTTACTATTTAATTTATTGGTACTCCTCCGTACTCAAATATCGTGCAGGGTTCGCATTCCATCCTCGATACATGTCTGCAAGTAAACAGAGGGTAAGAGGAGGAGTTATTTATAAAACTCCGCCATCTATAACACACCGGAGGCTCCAGAGTTTTCACCACCTCCCACACCCCCGCTCTGGATCCTCCATTGCTTTGTTATTTTCATGAGTCATCCTCTACCTCTCTACCTCACAAAATGCCTCTAAGTGTCCACAGTATTTGCTCTGGGAATAACATCGTATGGAATTGAACCATGCCCAGACTAAAGATCCGATTCATCTCTTGCTGTTCAGAGAGCGTATACTTTCAAATTTCACATTCAGTATCCTTTCCCGCGTTTAAATCCTTCTTCAATGAAAAGTTTGTTTTCTTTTATGAGATACAAAAATCGGTGATTTCCTACTCGTAATCTATAAAATTCCTTTTCCCCACTCATTTTCTTAATATCACACCCCGATCGAGATGTATAGGGATCCGTGGATAAATTTTTGAGACCGTTATAACATCTCTTTCTCTCATCGTGTGAGAGGCTGTCAAGATACTTTTCCACATCTGGATGGAGAAACACGGCATAATTCATTCCAATCCTCGTGATCTTCCGTACTTTTCAAGAGGAATATGGCTTTTTCTGTCTTTCTCTGCCTTTTTGTGGAGATAGAGTGAGAATTCATCAAATTTTTCACGTAAAATTTCTCGAATAAACTCGGCTTTTGAGGTGTACTCACCCCGTTCAATAAGATTTTCTAACTCATCATACTGTTTTTCTGTTATTCTCACATTGAGAATCATGGTTTTCGCTGCCATGTGTTACTCATGCAACACACCATTTATATAGCTTTTGATGATATCGCATGCCGCAATGATTTGAGCCTTCTGATGTTGAGTTGATGGATAAAACACTCCAATTGTAATAACCAATGGCAAAGTTGGAATGAGGTCCGCGGCCCATTAAAGTATCCAGTTGCTTCTTGGGATTTGCCAGCTAAGCCAGGAACTTTTCCCGGGCAGCGTAAAATTCAACTACTCTTTCCTCACCAAAGCCACTTTCCCATCAATATCGGTCCGTTTTCCGATGTATGCTTCAGCATCCAGATCAGAACAAACTCTCACTCATCCCCCTGTCGAAGTCCAAGAGGGTATTTTTCACCCCCCCGATGAAAAAGGATGTATTAATCCTCTGGATTGAACCAGTAGCCCCCGCATATAAATTCCCTTTTTTCAAAAAAAAACGATTTTATTCGTAAGAAACGCCATGTTTGGGAGACATCAGTAAGAGCCTCTCACTTCTTTTCTTCCAGTTCCTTCTCAACCTTCCCCAGCCTCAGCAGGACAAAGGAAATGATAGCGGCGACGATGGAGAGGAGATACCCCCCCAGTCCTACCAGCAGTCCTATCGAAGAGACGACCCAGAGGCTTGCTGCCGTCGTCAGCCCTTTCACATGGCTACGGGTGGCGATGATACTTCCAGCACCGATAAATCCAATGCCTGTGACTATGCCGGCAGCTATGCGGGTGAGGTCTGCGGTGCTTGATGTTTCCCCGGAGACCAGGCCTTCAGGTATGAAATAAAAAGAGGAGAGGGTAAACAGGCACGCACCCATACAGACAAAGACATGGGTACGGATGCCCGCAGGCTTGCGGGCAACCTCTCTTTCAAATCCCACCAGAGCCCCGAGTGCTACAGATAGAAATATTCTGACGAGAAACTCTCCGGTCATCGGATCGGTGATATCCATGCACATACCGCAGGAGTTATAATTAAATACCTTATGACTGAACAGAGGATCGGGTTCTCAGAATTTCGGGAAACAGAAAGGTGGGTTGTGCCATGACGTTTCAACTGGGATAGATTTTTAAAGATGCGCATGCACCTATTGCAAAGAGGCAGTATATAAAAATACGCAAAAACCGTGAAAGCATGGAGTTGAACGGATCATGAGAATACTTATCACGGGAATAGGTGACACGGGACTTTTGCTGGCCGAAGAGCTTTCTTCCCGCAGCGAATTTGAGCTTGTCCTCATTGATAAGGACGAAGAAAAGTGCGAAGCGCTTTCTCAAGAGATTGATGCATTGGTCATTCATGGCGATGGCACCAAGCCGGCGATCCTTGAAAAGGCTGGAGCCAAGGAGGCAGATGTTCTTATTGCAGCCACCGAATCAGATACGCTCAATATGGTGATCGCCATTCTCGGAAAGCGGTTTACCATTCAGAAGGTAATCGTGAAGCTCAACAAGCTCGATCTCAGGACAACCTGCCAGGAGATCGGCATTGACCATGTGATCTCACCAACGCTCTCGGCAACAACGGAGATTATCAACCTGCTCCACGGCCACAATGTCCTGGATTTCTCCCTTCTCATTAAAGAAGGGATTCAGCTGATCGAGATCATGCCGGGTGAGATGGCTAATAAAAGAGTGAAGGAGATAGAATTCCCTGAGAAAACGCTCCCAATTGGAATTTTACGCGAAGGTATTGCGCATATACCGCAGGAAAATACAAAACTGAATGAAAATGACACACTTCTCATTCTTGCTCAGGATGAAGAAAGAGCAGAGAAAATAAAGGAAATCTTTGGGGAACTTACGAGAACAAGGAGGTCTGTAGAGCTCGATGAGATTAAATTAGCATATTCGACCGGTGAAAGGCACCGTGATTATTTACCATCTTGCCGGCGCAGTAGGACTTTTTGGGATCGTACTAACTATCCCCTTTATTGCATCTCTCGTTTTTCACGAGTACACCTACTCATGGATCTTCGGAACACTGTCTCTCTCTACCGTAGCAGTGGGATTCGGTGGAAGAAGACTCTGGAACCAGCGTATGAACCTCGAGCTTATCGATGCCCTCATTGTAACGGCGCTCACATACCTTCTCTTTGCTTTGCTGGGGTCCCTTCCATTTCTTCCAATAATGCCCCCTATAAACGGATTTTTCGAGGCTATCTCTGGATTTACCACCACCGGCCTTACCATGGCAGAGGAAGCTACACTCCCTCTCAGTCTGCATTTTTTTCGGGCATACTCCCAGTGGTTGGGCGGTATGGGGATTATCATTGTCTCACTCGCTATCCTTCTCAGACCGGGAAAGGCAGCGTTCAGACTCTATGAGACCGAGTTCGGAGAGGAGAATATTATCGGCAGTGTCGTAGCCACGGCAAAGATGATAATCTGGCTCTATCTGATTCTCACTGTTGTGGGATTTGTTGCGTACCTCATTGCAGGCATGGGTCCTTTTGACGGCCTCATCCATATCCTCACCACGATCCCTACGGGCGGGTTCTCACGATTTTCTGAGAGCATTGGACATTATCACAGCGATCTTATCTCCTTACCGTCTCATTTTTCATGGTGCTTGGTGCTGTGAGCTTCCCGCTGTACTACATCTCGGTAAAGAAAGGCATTGGAAACTTTTTTAAAGATACGCAGGTGCAGGCGCTGCTGCTGCTTCTCCTGGGTGGTACCGTGATCTTTTCTCTCAGCTTTGGCCCCGATCCTCACTCGGTCGTCTCAGGTATGTTTCAGACAACAACCTCGATAACGACCACGGGATTCAATACCGTTCCTACCGCTTCCTTATCAGACGCCGACAAGTTTGTGACAACGATCCTCATGGTCATCGGTGGGAGCACCGGCTCTACGGCGGGAGGGATCAAGATATTCCGGCTGCTCATTCTGTTTGGATTTGTCCGTGTAGTGTTCTTTCGATCAATTCTGCCGAAGGAGGCTAAAATTCCTCTTGGATTCAGGAACATCAAGATAAAAAAGGAAGAGGCAGAGTTTGTCGCCGCTTTTTTTGTGATATATCTGGTTATACTGGCACTCTCCACTGTGACCATCCTCTGGATCGAGGGCTCAACGCTTACCGATACGCTCTTTGAGGTCGCCTCAGCCGAGGGCACGGTGGGGATGTCCGTGGGGCTTACCTCCTCCAATCTCTCCTTCTGGTCAAAGCTTGTGCTCATCTTTAATATGTGGATCGGACGGCTGGAGATATTCCCCGTGCTTGTCGTATTCCATCCCGGTGTATGGGTTAAAAAATGGCGTGTAGTTATTAGGAAGGAGAAGGATACCCTTTAGGGGCCTCAGTTTTTGCAGAAGGGCATAGGAAGGAGGATAAAAATATCTTCTGTTCTATTTTTTCTTCTTTTTTAAGAATTTGACAATGTTTAAGATAATAAACAGTGTGAAGATCCCCATGGACGACAGTGCCGCAAACCCTATGGTCTTTATTTCCTCCCAAAAGAGAGTTACAGCGACAAGAACAATGAGCGCGGCCATAATAATCCATGTCCAGGAAGAAAACGAAGGTTCCGGCTCAATGGGACCATTAGTACCTTTCTCTACCTGTCCGGACTCGTGTTCCCCATACTCAAATACATCGTTTACCATTAAATACCTCTAAAAACTATAGTATTTAACTTTTTCCATTTTCTTATAAAAAATATAAAAATAAAAATTAATGTTCCCATAGACCGATATTCCTCAGGAACTCCTTGCTATACGATCTGCTCATCATCATATCCTTATGCCGGTACAGTCTTCTTTCCAGGTGGTCCAGGGCCAAGTAAAAGGCATCCTGGGGGCTTAATCCATTGTCTTTAGCTACAAAGACCCCACCTTCTGTGCCCAGTCTTATTCTGCAGTTGTAGACCTTTTTACCATGGGGGGTCTCTTTAAGCTTTTTGAAGTAGATAAAAACATCACCGCTTTTTAGTATCTTGGCGTTTTTCTGCAGTACCTTTTCGAGATTTGCAAGCATTTCTTCTTTATCCTGGATCGTTTTCTTCCCTGAGAAGGTTATATAGAAGCCTTTTCCCTTTTTAGGAACCGTTATCTTCTCAAGAAGATCCTTTCCCGTTACAATACCAGCTATATTCTCCTTATCCATTATAATAATGTAAGTCGCATCCGTAGAGAGCATTTTTTTTATTACTTCCCTTATCTTGGCGTTGTATTTCATTGTCTCTGTTCTAGTACTCATTACTTTTTTGGCAGGAGTATCAAGCCGGGAATGTTTTTCTCCCACGTAAGAGTCTTCCTCGATCGATTTTAGAGGAGCCGCTATCATTCTCAGCACATCAAACATCTTTACAATGCCTACGAGCTCCCCTTTGTCATTTACTACAGGAAGATGAGATATGTCGTGTTCATGAAATATATTTATTATTTTGGCCAGAACATCATCCTCATGGACAGTAATAAGTTCCTGAGTCATTACTTCCTGGATTCTCTTTTCACCAAGCTCCTTTCCTATCACCCTTTTCAGAATCGTATCCTGATCAACAACCCCTACCATTGTACCGTTATCAAAGACAGGAAGGTTCTTAATGTTGTTTTCTATCATAAGCTTTGACATCTTTACCAGATTCGTATCCAGAGAGATCTTTGGCACGGAAGAGACAAATTTTTTTATCTTCGTTTTAGGATTAACACGGGATCGAATCACATTTCCGTCGAGAAGAACGCCTTTGAACTCCTTATCTCTGAATGCATAGAGAACCTTTCTCTTCCTAAACTTCCGTATTACGTCCCCTATACTTGTGTTGTATGCAATTTTCTCAAAATTCTCAGAAACTACCTCTTTTGCCTGTATATTTTCCATTTTTTTCACCTGGTAAGAAAAAGAAAAAAAAAGGACATTTATTCTATTTCGATTTTCTTTTTTGAGACCTCATCCGATATTTTTGGAAGTGTTATCTCAAGGATGCCATTGTTGTACTTTGCCTTTACATCCTCAGTGTTCACCCTCATCGGCAGTGGCACCGTTCGGTAGTATCCTGCGTAGTCCCTTTCTTGATAAAAATACCCTTCTTTTTCCTCTGTTACTACGTTCTTTTTTGAGGTTTTTATAGTTAACGAGTCGTCATCAAGGTTCAACTCGATATCATTCCTGTTGACACCGGGAAGTTCCACCTGCACAAGAAGCTCGTTTCCCTTGTCAACGACATCGAGAAGTGGTTCTCGGTAATTGGCGGGCCTAATCTCTCTTGACGGAAGAGAGGGTTTTGTGCATAGATCACCGAACATTCTGTCCATCTCTTTTTGCATTCTTCGTATCTCATCAAAAACATCCATTTTTATCACCTCGTTTTTTTTCACTATTATATAGTCATTGTGCATTTAAAAACCTTTCGGTCCAGTATCTTATAAATTTATTCAAAACTTATAGGTAATAACTAAAAGGTTTACCGAAACCTTTTTAAAGGAAGGTGTGCATATACTACTTGATCACCATGGCAAGGTTCAAAATAGTAATAAAGGATGAGGAACCACCTTTTGAGAGGGATGCGGATAAGTACATAAAATTCCTCTGTGATGCCCTGGGAATTACCACAGGTAGAGATAGAAAGGGGACATCGTGCAGGGTCTTCAAAAGAGTAGTGAAACACTCCAGTGAAAAAGGAGTTACTACTACAAAAGAGATATGCGAGGATATAGATATGAGCAGAGGCGCTGTGGTGAATCAGATAAATAAGATGATAAAAGCGGGAATGATTAGAAAAGAAGGAAGTTATTATGTTCTGAGAAGAAAAAATTTGATACGAACCATCTTAGAGATGAGAAGAGACACATTAAGAATGTTTGAACGAGTAGAAAAAATAGCGAAAGAACTGGACGAAGAGATGGGACTACCAAAAGAAAAGAGGTGATTTTATGAAGGTAAAGATTAGAGATGCACGTAAATCAGATTATGGTAGAGGAATTGTACGAATTAATCATGAGGTCTTCGAAAAGCTCGGACTGAGCTCCGGAGATGCTGTACTTATAGAAGGAAAAAAGAAGGCAGTGGGGCTTGCCTGGATGTCAAATGAGGAGAGGAGTATAATACGAATAGATGGTGTTCTGCGGCATAACGCAGGCGTCAGCATAGATGAAAATGTAGAGATAAGCAGAGTAGAATCTGCACCTGCAAAGGAGATAAAACTCGCCCCAACCCAGGAGATACGATTTGATCAGGGGTTTATTACGTATGTACACAACAAAATCCTTAACAGGCCATTTGTCAACGGAAACGTGGTTGTAATAGGTATAATGGGAAATGCACTTCCGCTCACCGTCACAAACGCAAAACCAAAGGGTATTGTTAGAGTTGTACCGGAAACAACGATAAAAATATCGAAAAAACCTCAGCCTGTGAGCGGAGGTTATACAGCTGTCAGCTATGAGGATGTTGGTGGGCTGAAGGCAGAGATAGAGCGGGTCAGAGAGATGATTGAGATACCGATGAACCATCCGGAGGCCTTCAAGAAACTGGGAATTAACCCACCAAAGGGTGTTCTGCTCTATGGACCTCCGGGTACGGGAAAAACACTTCTCGCGAAGGCAGTGGCAAATGAGACAGAGTCCAACTTTTTGGTTATCAATGGTCCCGAGCTTATGTCAAAGTTCTATGGGCAGAGCGAACAAAATCTGCGAAAGATTTTTGAGCAGGCAAAGGAAAATGCCCCGAGTATAGTTTTCATTGACGAAATTGACAGCCTTGCGCCCAAAAGAGAGGAGGTAACAGGAGATGTTGAGAAACGGCTTGTTTCACAGCTGCTGACAATTATGGATGGCTTGGATCCCAGAGGGGATATCGTCGTTATTGCCGCAACCAATAGGCCCAGCGATGTGGACGAAGCACTGCGAAGACCGGGTAGATTTGATCGGGAGATAGAGATTGGAATGCCCGATAGAAACGGTAGAAAGGAGATTCTTCAGATACACACAAGAAATATGCCTCTGGAGGATGTGGACCTTGACCATTACGCGGATATCGCACATGGATATTCGGGTGCGGATCTTGCTTCGCTGTGCAGAGAGGCGGGAATGAACGCGTTGAGACGGATAATTCCTGACCTGAAAGAGAGCGAGGAAGTTCTTTCCAAAGATGTTATAGAGAACCTGAAGGTCACAGAGAAAGATGTTTACAACGCCTATAAAAGAATAGAGCCTTCCGCAATGAGAGAAGCCATTATTGAAATACCAAAGATGACCTGGGGGGATATTGGCGGACTGGATGAGGTACAAACGGAACTTAGGGAGTCTGTGGAATGGCCTCTGAGGTATCATGAACTCTTTGATGAGGGAGGGATAGAGGTTCCAAGAGGTATTCTGCTCTATGGTCCCCCCGGCTGTGGTAAGACGCTCCTTGCAAAGGCAGTAGCGAATGAGAGCGATGCAAATTTTATCTCCGTTAAAGGTCCCGAACTCCTATCAAAATGGGTCGGTGAAAGTGAAAAAGGTGTGAGAAAGATATTTTCACGAGCAAGACAGGTAGCACCATCAATTATATTTTTTGATGAGATAGACAGTATCGCGGGCGTACGGGGTTCAGGTGCCACGCAGATTACCGAGAGAGTTGTCGCTCAGATACTCTCAGAGCTGGATGGTATTGCGTCACTCAAGGATGTTGTAGTTATAGGAGCAACAAACAGACCCGATCTGATAGATAAAGCGTTACTGAGACCTGGCAGATTTGAAAAGATGATTTTTATACCGATGCCAGACAAAGATGGACGGAAGGAGATATTTAAGGTCCATACGGACAAAATGAAGCTAAAAGATGTTGATATCGATACTCTAATAGAGAAAACAGCAGATTACTCCGGTGCGGATATCGCATCCCTGTGCAGAGAGGCGGGAATGAACAGCCTGAGACGAACTATTAAAGAGGGAAAGAAAAAGATGAAAAGCGTGACAATGGATGATTTTACTGCCGCATTAAAGAAGATTATGCCATCTGTTGACGAAGAACAGAAAAAGAACTGGAAGAAGGTGAAGAAGAATGCCTCAAGATACAGTGTCTACAGGTGAATTTTTTTTCTTTTTATATTTTTTAATATGAACATTCAAAAAGAGAAAGGTTTTTAATGCCAAAAAGCGTACGGAGTTCATGAGTATCTTAATTATTCTCGGAAGTAAGAATGATATGCCCATAGCGGAGAAGGTAACATGCGTGCTGGAGGAGAACAATGCGGAGTACGATCTGGAGATCGCTTCTGCACATAGAGAACCGGAAAAGGTCCTGGAACTGGCTAAAAAGAAGGAGTATGGCGTTTTTATCTGCGTTGCAGGCCTTTCTGCTGCACTTCCCGGAGCTGTGGCATCACATACCAATAGGCCAGTAATAGGTGTCCCTGTCTCCACAAAGCTCGGCGGCTTGGATGCGCTGCTCTCCATAGTTCAGATGCCGAAGGGCGTCCCTGTGGCCTGCGTGGGGATCGATAATGGACAAAATGCGGCACATCTGGCACTGCGGATATTAGGTGCTACAGAGAAGAGTAGTACTCACTAACGGCCTCGTTTATGTCCTCTTCGTTTATCTCCGGAAAGAATTTATCTATAGAGTGTTTTTCTGCAAACTCATCAATTTCTAGCGGCGTATCTTCCCCCATGTTTATCAGGAGATCTATTCTCTGTTCTTTCCATTCCTCAAAGTTTTTCATCTTTTTTTGAGTGGAATTATAGCCTATGAATATGTACATGCTTTTTTTATCAAAATTTTTGGTCTTTTCCTGAAGTTCTTCCATTGCCCTGCGGTAATATTTTGGGAGTTTTGAGAAATCCCCCACAAACTGCACTTCTACCTCCCCCTCATTTATTGTTTTGTTTGAGAGAAGGTTTTTGTACGTTGTGGTCTCCACCTCAAATATAGGGATAAGCTCCTCCTCCGTTCGTGTAATTATGGCTTCATATGAGAGCCCATAAAATGTGAAGGTTTCTATCTTACGCTCCCTAAAGACCCAGTCAATCAGTCTCAGAAACTTTCTTGAAGAAAGGTCGTATGCATCCATCAGGGGGAGCTTGGATTTTTTTGCATACTCCCGTATTCCATGAGGAACCAACGCCATATGCTGAAGCATATAGTAAGGTCAAGCGGCTCAGTTATAAACCTTTCTTTTATGAAGATAAAATAGCTTTCGTGGAATAAAAATTTAAAGGCATACAGAAGTTGGTATACATGGACACGAAAGAGCTCAAAGAACTATTTAGAAAAAGGGCATCCCAAAAGTACGAGGATTTTTTTGCTGTGGAAACCCTGAGAGCCCACGGATTCCAGAGAAATCGGTGCAAAAAGTGTGGAAAACAGTTCTGGAGCATAGAAAAAAAGGAGCTCTGTGGTGACCCCGCATGCCAGGGGGAATACAGGTTTATAGGGGAAAAACCGTATACCCGATTAGATTACATAGGGGTGTGGGAAAAGTTTTCCAACTTATTTGAAAAGATGGGGTATACCTCTATCCCACGATATCCCGTGGTTGCACGATGGAGAAAGGATGTGGACTTTGTCAACGCATCTATTTACGATTTTCAGCCTCATGTTGTCTCTGGAGAGGTGGAACCTCCTGCCAATCCGCTGATTGTTCCACAGTTTTCACTGAGATTCAACGATATCGACAATGTGGGTATAACGGGATCTCATTACACTGGATTTGTCATGATTGGACAGCATGCCTTTGAGCCTTCGGAACGGTACGATCAGGAGAGATATTTTGAAGACATATACAGATGGCTGAGAGACGGCCTTAAAATTCCAAAAACTGAGCTATATTTCCATGAAGATGGCTGGGCAGGAGGAGGAAACGGCGGATGCTGTATGGAGTTCTTTTCCAAGGGACTTGAGCTTGGGAACCAGGTGTATATGATGTATGAGGCAACGCCCGCGGGGTTCACCCCTTTACAGACAAAGGTACTGGATATGGGTGCAGGGCAGGAGAGGTTTGCATGGTACTGCAATCCCTCAAAAACATCGTATGATGCCGTTTTTCCCGATCTCTGCGAGTATCTTTATAAAAAAACGGGACATAGTTTCAACGAAAAAATTCGAGATTTTTTACCGTATGCAGGGCTTTTAAACCTCGACGAGGTAAACGATATCGAAAACGTATGGAAAAAGGTGGGCAAACTAACAGGTACTGAGCCAGAGGAACTTAAGGAGATCATTCTTCCGCTCTCAGAGATATACAGCATTGCCGATCATACAAGGACCCTTTTATTTGCCCTATCGGACGGTGCGCTTCCGTCAAATGTTGGAGGGGGATACAATCTGAGGGTTATTTTTAGAAGAGCCCTTGGATTCATAGAGAAGAACGGTTGGGACATCGAGATAGAAACAATCGTTGAGAAACATGCCAATTCTTTGAGAAAGGAGTTTCCGAAGGTAACGGAGAGCCTGGATGAGATCGAAGAGATACTTGCTGTGGAAAAGGATAAATATAAAAGAATGAAAAGAAAATCAGGAAAAATAATAGGGAACTTACTCAAAAAAAAGGAAAAAATAAGTTCTGATAAACTATTGGAGCTCTATGATTCTCACGGCATATCTCCGGAGGATTTGCGGGAAAGAGCGCAGAAAAGAGGAGAAGATATAGAGATACCGTCAAACTTTTACGCTGCGATAGCTTCGAGGCATGAAAAAAAGGTCGTGGAAGAAAAGAAAAAAGAAAAAAGCTTTAACTATCCAAAAACAGAGCTGCTCTTCTATAAGGACTGGAAAATGAAAGAGTTCAAGGCCAAGGTTATAGGGGTGGAGGATGGCTGGATTGTGCTGGACAGAACAGCCTTCTATCCAGAGTCAGGAGGACAGGCAAATGATCTCGGTGTGCTCAACGGAAATGAAGTCTATGACGTGAAAAAAGCCGGCGCAGTGGTGTTGCATAAAGTAGATGGCGAGTTTGCCGTAGGACAGAGCGTTCACGGCACTATAAACTGGAAAAGACGACTGATCTTGACAAGACACCATACCGCCACGCATATCATCAACGGAGCTGCCCGGAAGGTGCTGGGAAACCATATATGGCAGGCGGGAGCAGAAAAAAAAGAAGAGAAGGCAAGGCTTGATATTACACATTATGAGGGGCTGAACAGAGAAACACTTAATGAAATAGAAAGATTGGCAAATAAGATCGTTCTTGAGGGAAGGAAGATATATAAAGAGTTCATAGGAAGAACCGAGGCCGAGAAAAAATACGGTTTCAGGCTGTATCAGGGAGGTGCAGTGCCCGGCAAGGAAATACGCGTTGTGAACATAGAGAACTTTGATGTGGAGGCGTGTGGTGGTACCCACTGTGATAACACCTCCGAGGTGGGATTTATTAAGCTCCTGAAATCTGAGAAAATTCAGGATGGAGTTGTGAGATTGGAGTTTACCGCGGGAATGAAGGCGCTTGAGTACGTACAGGGAACAGAGCAAATAATGGATAGCATTGGTAAAATACTCAGAGTCACGCGAGAGAACATACCAAAAACTGTCACACGGTTTTTTGAGGGGTGGAAAGAGAGAGGGAAGGAGATAGACCGTTTGAAAGAAGAAATATCGAAGCTGAAAATGAAGCAGGTTGAAGGAGAGTTTAAGGAGAAGAATGGGCTCCGGTTCCTGAAACAGGAGATAGAAGGGGGACCGAAGGTACTGCGAGAAACTGCCACTGCACTCACTGAAGAAAACACCGTTGTTGTGCTTACGAACGGAAAAAATATCGTATGTATGTGTGGTGAGGAAGCGATTAAGAAAGGATACAGGGCAGATGAGCATATAAAAAAATTTGGAAGAGGAGGAGGAACTGAGAAGATGGCTCAGGGCGTGAAAAAATGAGAAAAGTGGATTATCTTGTTATTTTTTTAGTTGGCATGTGTATTGTCTCATTTATCTACCCTTATTTTTCAGAACATAGGTTTGAGGGGAATGTTTTTACGGATGTGGAGACTGCTTTGGAAAGAACTGAAGAGCTGGATAGAGAGGGATTTTTCTATACCCTGACAATCAAGGGATGGTGGAACTCAGACAACTCGAAGTTTACAGAGGAGGTTTTCCTTATAGATCATGCGAAAAACGAGATTGCCGTGATAGGAAAAAAGAGAGATATCGTCTCAGTTGGAGACCTCCACAATCTAAAAACGGATATACGGACATCACATGTAGAGATAAATACACTGAACGATGAAGTGTACACATTCGAGATAGATATTGACACTGACCTTGACGGACTCAAAGAAAGAATAGATGACCATCCTATCCAGGAGCCCATAAACACGGCGATATCGGGAACTATAATTTTAAAGGATTTTAAGGAGCTGGACCATATAGAAGAGAGAAAACTTAATGATGAACTAAGAAAAAAGTTTTTCTACTGCAAAGGTATAGAAATAGACGAAAAAAAGCTTCATTTGAACTTTTTCAGCGCAAAGTATATAGAAGAGTTAAAAAAAGTTTATGACGGCACGTTGGAGGGAAACCTAACGGTTTATGTCAGGTACTAAGATCTCACAATTTTTATTGAGCCGAAATCTGTTTGTACCTTTATTTTTGCCTCTTTAATGCCATCTTCATTTAGTATAATCTTTTTGTATCCGTCTTTCGATTCGATTATCTTTCCTTCGGACCGTATGCTGCCCATGGAGGTCCTCACTTCGATACTGGCTTTAGTCTCTCCGGGTACCTTTATTTTCACTGAGCCCATCTTGGTCCGGATATAGTTTTCACCTGAGGAAATATCCGCGGTAACAGCTCCGCGTTCTGTCATCAGTCGTTGGGTTTTGGCCTTAGAACGGGTACTGGATATTCGCCCATTTTCTGTCTCCGCTGTGAGATTTTCTGTGTTGATCTCCTCCAAAAGAAGCGAACCATTTTCCGCAGCTATCTTCACCGTTGTGCTCCCCACATGCTGTACCTCTATCCTTCCATTTTCCGTTGTGCCAGTGAGGTCGGCGAACTTTGCATTTTTTACAATAATTTTACCGTTTTCTGTTTTCAGTGTGCTTGTTTCACCGTTAAGGTCCGAGAGCATGACAGATCCATTCTCACTTTCCGCACGAACTCTGTACCGTTTTTCTGGGATTTCAGCGATAATATCGACCATATCAGTTGCATAGATAGCAAGTCTATTGCTTTCCTGTTCGACGGTAAGATCAATACTCTCAAACTCCTTCTCAGCCTCCTCGCTATCACTGGCCTTTACTCGTTTTCTAATAAGTACATTGTACTCATCGGTATCCGATTTTTTCAACTCTATCTTTCCATTTTCAACTTTAAAGTCTATATCAATATCTTCAGAATCAAAGGTCCCTTTTATTGTTTCTTCCCTTGTGAACGTTTCCCCAAAATGTATTTTTGTCGACTTGAACGCTTTTTGGATGCTCTTCTCCACCTTTTCTCGTATCACATCGCCGAGACCCGCAAACCCATAATACTCATCTACCTCCCCCATCTTTTTTTCATACTTTGCCTTGAGCTCTTCGTATGTCTCATCGGTTATTTCTCCTTTTTTATGAAGCCGTTCCAGATCACCAAGCATCCTGGTGATAATATCATTTCGTATCCTATCTTTCTCTCTTATGTGTATCACCACTCTTATCTATCAATCTCCATTATATAAGCTTTTTTGCACAAAATATCTCATATTTTATCGTTTTCGCGAAAACGGAAATCCCAACCTAACGCCAAAAGAAATATATATTGCCTTGAGTATACCGCACATGCTAAAAATTATTCAAGCCCTCGCCAATGAATATCGGCTGAAGATAATGGAACTCCTTTCAGAGAACGAAATGAGCCCAAATGAACTTAAGGAGGAACTTGGTATTACACGGGGGGGACTGGAGAGGCATCTTTCTAAGCTTCTGGAATCCGAACTGATCAATAAACGGAGTTTAGTAAAAAGAGGAAAGGTACGCGTTTATTTTTGTCTGGATGAGGCTTGCAGGACCTTTTTTGAGAGTTTGAAGGGATCTATATCCACACTTAAACTGCAAAAATCTAAAAATGTGGAAGAAACATTAAAACTTCTGTCTGTAGAGTTTGATAACATCAAAGATGCCTTACAAGAGATAGAATGGTCATACGCCAATGAAAAAATAGACGAAGACGATTACCTTGAGCTAAAACGGGAGTATGTTTCCAAAATGGTAAGAATAGAGAAGGAAATAGCCCTATTATTAGAAGTGTGATCTCGGGCATAAGCTTTTTAAATAGCTGAAATAAGAACTATAGAGGCGATAATCATGGCAGTACTACGACCTGGAAAAATAGATAGAAAAACAAATAGGCCTAATTATACGAGAAGCAAGTACATAGGAGCACTTCCATCCATAAAGATATCACACTTTGACTCAGGAAGTAATGATTCATTCTCTCATGAGGTATCCTTAACGGTAAAAAACGATATTCAGATACGGCATAACGCGCTGGAGGCTGCCAGAGTTGCGGCAAATGGGTACATGGAAAAAAAGACAGGAGAACAGTATCATCTAAAGATTAGAGTGTATCCCTTTCAGATTCTCAGAATGAACCCCATGGCTACAGGTCATAAGGCTGATCGGTATGGGAATGGCATGAGACTCTCCTTCGGTAAGGCCACCAGCAGGGCTGCACGGGTGAAAAAAGGACAGAAAGTCATGACCGTATATGTTGATGAACGTAATCTTCAAAATGCCAAGGAGGCTATTAGGCGGGCAGCCATGAAGATACCCCTGGGAACTTCTACTGTGGTAGAAGAGGCTAACTGAGCTACGCAAGATCCTTTATTTTTTCTATAAACAGTATTGTGGCAGCACCGGTACAGTCCCTATCTCTTCCTGCGACTATTACCGCACTTTTATCTGAAAAAGCCCGCTCGATGTACTCATACTTCCCCGAAGTAACAAACCAGTTTGTCTCCGAGAGTTTGCCCAAGACAACTTCTTCAGTTAGCATGTTTGCAGTTTTCTTTTTTCCGGAGGACTGAAGTACCATTCCAGGACCACCCACGAGAATAAGATTGTACTCATTTTTCATCTGCATTGTCAGCTCCGTATCCCTGATGAGCATTGTATGTGGGTCCACACCCACTGGTATCTTTTCTCTTTCCGTCTGGTTCAATCGGTAGGCCAGTCCACACTGAATTTCATACTCAAACTCCGTTTTATCCTTCCACTCTGTCACGAAGCTAAGCTGCCATTCGTACATTCCATTCTTTATATTCTCGGACTTCTTCGTTTTTATCATATCTGAAATCCCCATTTGTTTATTCTCCCTGTACAATCTGAGTTCA
>JAYEIH010000084.1:0-2338 GCA_034659995.1 Methanobacteriota archaeon | reverse complement strand
TTTTTCCGCCTGCACAGTATTGCTCTTTCGCGTGAGCAATAAGAGGGGAGAGATCTTTTTTTGATCGCAGATAGATGTTTCCTGCTTTTCTATTTATTACTAAAATATCATTATCCGGATACTTTTTAAAAAGTATCCTTGTAATCCTTGATATTATCCTGTGCTCTGTATTTATCTCGCATAAGACAAAGTTATTTTCTATACTGTAATCTAAATTATTTTTAATTTCTTTCTCTATTTTTTCCAGATTTTTGTTCAATTTCTCGTTAGACAGAATAGCTTCTGGATTGTTTTTACTTTTTAAAACGAGATCAACACTCTCTTTTACGGCTTTAAAATCGTTTAAAATATAGTTTGAATCTAAAAGTTTTGCCATTTTCAATAACTGGGCAAAATTGATACTGTATTTTTCTAAAACATTTTCTACATCCTTTTTATACTCTGTATCCAGTATTTTCTCCTCCTTGTCTCCCACGGCACCGAGCACTGGGAGAAAATTTTCTCCCAGTTTGTAATGCCTCTTTATTATGAAGGTAGTTGAAGGAGAATCTTCGTCTATATAAAAGTTCTTTTCTTTTTCTTTTCTTTTGTGATGATCGAAAATATGCAGCTCAGATAGTTCCTTTAAAAACCGAAGATCCTCGGAGGGGAGCGCGATATCTGCAAGGTAGATGGTCTCCAGATCCTTTTTTTTGATGTATTCTTTTTCTTCATCGTCCAAAAAGAAATCGTGCGGCACGAACAGTTCCCCTCCTTCCACAGCTTTCAGCAGTGCTGCCGAACAGATACCATCGCAGTCCCAGTGGTGGATTATCATTCAGATCACAAAAGGATTTTCCACGCCTGTGATATACTGCGCAACCTCCTTTCTCATCAGCTCTTTTGGAGGAAGTTCCTTTGCCTCTATCATCTTTCTAATCTTCGTTCCGCTCGGAGGTATCCTCTCATGAGGGCAGGTTTTCATGGAACCGTAGCCTCCGCATTTTTTGCAGTAGCCTACGTGTTCGAACTTTAACGGTGTTATCTTCAGCTCTTCGTACTCAAACATATCGAAGATCTCCTGCGCCTCGTAGGTTCCGTAGTACTCTCCTACGCCCGCATGGTCTCGCCCCACAATAAAATGTGTGCACCCGAAGTTCTTCCTTATAACGGCGTGGAAAATTGCTTCTCGCGGTCCCGCGTACCTCATCTTTGTGGGCAGGATGCTCATTACTGCCTTTCCCTTTGGAAAGTAGTTCTCCATGAGAACACAATAGGCCTTGAGGATGACCTCGTCCTTAAAATCTCCTGATTTCTTTTTCCCGATGACAGGATTTATAAAGAGTCCGTCCACTATTTCCAGCGCAGATTTCTGGAGGTACTCATGCCCCCGGTGAGGGGGGTTCCTTGTCTGAAATGCAACTACCGTATTCCAGCCCAGCTCCTTGAAAAGGACTCTTGTCTCCTTTGGCTCCAGATTATACTTATAAAACGGTTCTTTTTCTGTATTGATAAGCTTTATCTCCCCGCCAATAAGGGTCTTTTTCATCCTATAGATATCAGAGACACCGGGATGGTTTTTATCCTTAGTTCTGAAGACATTTTTGACAAAATGCTTTTTATCATAGCCGTAGCGGTCCTCCACATTCATCAGTGCTATTATCTTTCCGTTTTTATTAGTGAGCAGGACCTCGTCCTCTACCTCTTTGTCAGTACTGAGAACAATCGGTATCGACCACGCAAGCTCATTCGGCAACCGCATGCAGTCAACAACGCTTTCGAACTCTTGTTCGTTTAAAAACCCTTTTAATGGAGAGTAGATACCAAACCCGATGTTTTTTACATCCTTGACCAAGTTATCGTCTATCTCTATTTTCTGGAACTCATCTTTTTGTTTTAAAATCTTTTTTTTCTCTTTATCCGATAGTACATTGTAAACCAATCTACCTCCGTGCGGTTCATTCATTGAAACACCTTAATCCAAATATCCCAGTGCTCTCAGTCTCTCCTTTACCTTCTCTTCTTCCTCTTTGCTAAAGACTTCCTCCTTCTTTTCTTCCTCGAGACTTGATAGGACCTCTCGCAGCACGTATGTAACGTAGCTGGACACGGAGTTAAATCCTGTGTCTTCTATTCGTTTTTCTATCTTTTCTGCTAATTGTACCGGAATTGATACGGTTGTATATTTTTTTTCCTTTGGCATTTCTATCACCTAATATATTTCAATTAAATATAATTGGAATCTATCATTTAAAAAGGTTTGGGTTGAGGAACTGTGTTGCATAAATCACAAAGCTCTGCTTTGCGATCAGATCGCAGAACCAAGCTTCTGCGATTTAAATCACCGAAAACAGAAACC
>JAYEIH010000083.1:0-12073 GCA_034659995.1 Methanobacteriota archaeon | reverse complement strand
AATTGTTTGAAAGTTTCTTCAGAAGGATTTTCTATAAATATTTTTACGTTATCTCTGAATTTTTCGACCTGTCTGTATCTGTCCACTGTGTTAAAATGAACACCCGATCCTTGATTTTCAAGTAGTTCCTTCCAAAGGTTTAATAGTATTTTTCTTTTTTTATTCATATTTCTTCCCTCTTTTTTCTTTTCTTCAAAAATCACGTCAAATCCCGTCTGGTAAAATTGTGGAATTTCGCCTTCTATATTTTCAAACTCACTTAGATCCTTTTCTTCTGAGAATCTTTCGACTTTATCGTATCTGAAGATCGTTCTTGTTTTCCACGTTTCGTCATGTTTATTGTTCCACTGAGTAGGATCTATAGCAGATTCATTGTCACGAAAATGATCTCTCCAGCTTTCGTCATCGAGTATCTTTCCTAAGTCTTTATCTTCTTCAATATCAGTCCAAAAGTCAACTACACGAAAGCAACCCTTTATTTTTTTCTTCTCGCCTACATATAATCGGAAGGGCTTGGAGAGATGTTTTCTCTTATCTTCTGTAATATTGTAATTCCAACCGGAGTACAAATATCCTGTGGTTTCTATCATATCCGCTGCCTCTTCAACCCCCGAAAATGCGGATGCCCCCAATAAATGATATTTTCTATCTAACTTTTTTTTGGAAGTAGGCTTCCATACCTCGAGAACTCTCTTCTCATTTTTCATAGTAACTCTAGAAGAATAACCTCTTTCTCCCAGATGATAAACGATTGTGGCGTGACCCTTTCTTTTTAGTTCTTTTGGATCCTCGTTATTCTCTAATATACAATGCCCTGTTTTTGCTTTTTCAATAGAACTGCCAAAAAACTCACTGCTCTCTTCTTCAGTGATTGTTATGTGTCCACCCTTCTCAAGTTTCTCACCATACCTCGATTCAATCTCTTTTACAAATTTTTCATAATCATAACGCTCTCCAGGCATTTTATCACTCATATACATCTTTATTTCATTCCTATTTAAATTTTTTGAATAATTCCCTCCTCACACCAAACTACTCCCCGCAATCTCCCAGAGATCCTCATGTGCCAATGCGGGCAGTTGGTACACTCTCCTTCGGTGGGGTTTTCCTTTATTTGTCTCAAAAAACAACTACCTTATATAAGATCCTTTGTTTTTAGAAGGGTGATTCCCTCGACTTTTTCAAAATCACGATCCTCGCTCCACAGAGGGGCATGCAACATCAGCGCTAAGGATAGGATATTCACATCCTTTTTGTCTATAAATCCGATCAGTTCTTCCGCTTTCTTGAGCTTATCCGTATAGGACTCCTTAGAGTAATAGTGTATTGGTAGCAGTGATAATGCGTACTCTACAGTATCTTCTTCTATTCCGGACTTTTCTGAGATATATGGAATGTATTTTTGGACTTCATTTACTGTGTGTTTAGTTGTACAGAAACGAAATCTTCTGTCAAAGAAAATGCTTCTTGAGGTACCACCAATCAACGCGGCGATAATAGGATTCGCATCTACAACAACAGTGATCTTCATTCTCGAACCCTTTCAAACTCATCGAGTACTTCTTTTGCGCCCATTCCTCCCGAGTTTAACCCTGTAGCGATTTTATCAGTGATATTGAAGAAAATTTGTTTCTTCAACTCTAAAATTTTTTCAGAAACGGCTTCCTCTACAAACTCATCCTCGGTATCAAAGCCGAACTCATCCACGAGCATCTCCATATCTTTCTCTGTTTTTTTAGAGAATTTGATCTTCTTTTCCATTACGGCACCCAATCTCTTCTAAGTTGATAAGTATATTAATCTTTCGATAAAATCTGAGGAGTAACATCCTTGAATATTGTCTGCCAAAAAACCCACTACGCTCTTCTTCAGTGATTGTGGTGCGTTCACCCTTCTCAAGTTCCTCACCATGCCCCGATTCAATCTCTTCTGTAAATTTTTTATAATTCTAACGCTTTCCGGGCATTTTATCACTCATACAGGCTTTGTTTCATTCCTATTTAAAACTTTTCAATAATTTCATCTCCCCACTCTTCCCCAGAGGTCCTCATGTCCCAACGCAGGCAGGCAGTTGGTACACTCTCCTTCGGTGGGATTCTCCTTTATTTGTCTCAACAACTACTTTATACAAGATCCTTTCTGTTTAGAAGGGTGATTCCCGAACCCTTTTTATTCGTTTTTCATTTCGGCAACTACTCGGCGCAAAATAGGGGTGATTTCTGGTATTTTAGTTTTTATAGCTTCCCACACCAGCGTATAATCTACCCCAAAGTAGGCATGGATCAGTCTATCCCTCATTCCTGCCATATCTTTCCAGGGGACTTCGGGATATTTTTTCCTAATTTTTTCTGGAATATGTTTCGATGCTTCACCGATTACTTCGAACTTTTTCGATGGACTCCATGGCGCGGATGATATCTTTTACAAATAGTGCGTCATCCCGTTTCATACGGGGGTCACCTCGGTAAGTATCCTCTCCCTCAACTCCTTCCTTATGGCCCTTTCCGAGACAAGATCCACGTTCATCTGTAATTCTTCTTCGAGGAAGTTTGCAAGACCGACAAAATCAAACAATGTTGCCCCCTCATGAAACCGTACGAGGATATCCAAATCACTGTCTTTTTTTTGCTCCCCTCTTGCATAGGAACCAAACACCCCAACTATCTCTGCCTTGTATTTTCCTCTGATCTCCTCTTCCTTTTTATGAATACGCGTTCGAACTCTCTCCAGTTCTTTGCCCATACGATATCTTTCTCTTCTTTCCTATTTATTATTTGCCCTCCCAATTCAAAGAATATTTTCCCTCACACCAAACTACTCGCCGCAATCTCCCAGAGATCCTTGTGCACCAATGCAAGCAGGCAGTTGGTACACTCTCCTTCGGTGGGGTTTTCCCGGGGACATTCTTTTCCTTCTATCCATTTGCATTGCATTTTGTTACCTCGTCTCCTATTCTCTCCAACCATTTCTTCATCGTTTGCATTTTATATCCAATACCTCTCTCGTCATAAACGATTTTTGAGTTCGGAAATAATCTTTCAAACCCCCCAATAGCTTCTAGATACGTTTTCCCCAAGTTTATATGAACCTCATCAAACTCTTTACCCTTTAGAAACGCTTTCAATTTTTTCATAACTGTGTCATGCAACTCTCTCGCTCGTTCAGCTGTCATTTTTTTGTCGTAGTGCTCAATTATCTCACCCATTGTTAAAAACCCATATTTCGCTGAGATAATTAGTATCTCAAGGTTCGAAGGCTTACCATACATCTTAAAAAATTTCTTTAGCACTCTATAGTTGACTCCATCATATAGCTCTAATGGCCGAACTTTGCCACTTACCGATTTTTTTCTATTGGAACATCCCAGTATTAAAAGATACTTTTTCATCTTAGTTTCTCCTCCCCTTGGGCTCTAATTTATATCCTTTTGGTAGATCGTTCAATTTCCAATCTTCCTTTTGGATCCACAAAAGATAATAGGCCTTTCTCTTCTTTTTTGTCTGCGATACACTATAAATTTTAGTTGATTGAGGGCATTCATAGCCTAGTGTGTCTTTAAAGAGACAACTACGACAGAAACCATTTATACACTTGTCCCCTGCTATTTTCCATATTATAGGATCCATAAATATTGGAGGCATCCCCGATATTTTTGCTATTTTCTGGAAGAGCTCATTTATCGACTGTTTTACCTCACTGTTGCTTGGAGAGATGATGGCCACCTCTTCATCTAACTCCATCAAACCTAATTTGAACACGAAGTAGGCGATCCAGAAATCGACCGGCATCGGTATATCTTCTAACTCGTGAGCATCGTAGTTCCAAAATCTGTCTTCCCCTTCTGGTATTCCCTCATTATTTTCGGTCATTATTCTAAATGCAAGACTTAATGTTTTAGGCATTTGTGATGTTTTATAAATCCAATCTCTTAGGTCGTAATAGAGAGATTGTGCATTTTTGTACCTTTCCAGTTGTGGTAAATCCAGTATGGTATCTATTTTTCCCTCTTTTTTTAATTTATTGAAAAAATGAGCCGATCTAAACATCGTATGCGCATGACCCAAGTAAAATGGAAGGTGGTAATCATCCAAAAATTCCTTGGCGGGACAGGAGGAAGATTTCTTACTCCTTTCCTTACAGTTATATTTTTCTGGATATTTACTTAGGAGATACGCAGGATCAAATATATTTGGATCTGACTCCTCCAGTTTTCTCATGTTTTTCCACGTCACTTTACCAGAAACTCCCGCCTGATCTACCATACATCCGAAAAAGTGAGCGTAGGCGGATCTCGGATCATTATACTGGGGTGGGAAATACTTATGCTCAGGCATTTGTCTTCGTATGTTTTCGTTGTAGAACTCAAAATATTGGGCGTATCCATCTCTTAAAGCCTTCCCAAATTTTATTGCTTTTTCTTTGTTAATTAAAAATTTTACCTTTGAGATTCTTTTTAATCTTCCTTTCTCTTTTTCATGCTGTTTTTTGGCAAAAACAGCTTTTTCTTTCGAGACTAACGTTTTTTGCTCCTCTATTTCTTCAGAGGGCTCTTCGGTTTGTATAACATTAAAGCCTAGGGACCTCAGGTACCTTCGAGCTTCACCAGTAATAAACTCAGAAGACCCTAGCTCTTTCCCATTGGCATATTTATTAGCCACCATGATTACGTATTTCGGTGGAAACTTGTCGTTTTCAAATAATACGTAATTTGTTCTATACCCGTATCTGGGAGGAACTCCGTTCTCTTGAATCTCCCGTAGAGCGTGCACCACATCTTCCCGCGTAATATTTTTGGGTATCATTTAGTACGCCTTTCTTTTAATCTTTTTCATTGCATAAATAAGTTTGTGAACTTTGCATGTGTTTTTGCACCTTTCTCTTCTATGTTCTATTCCATTACCTCGTCTCCTTTCCTCGTTTTTTCCTAAACTCATCTTATCGCCTCATGTGAGGAGTCCAATTAACAGTGCAAAGAGCCAGAATACGAAAAAAAGTGCGCCGAATAACATCAGTGCTGTCTTTGCGGCATCAAACAGACTGGACAGGGCTTCCTGTGCTTCCGAAGACTCTTCTGATCGTCTTTTTTTCTTTGCTTTGAGTCTGTTAATTGTTTGTTGTTTTTCTTCTTTTGAGAACGTATTCCAGTTCTGTTTGATAAATATATTCATCATCGCCTCATTCTGCTCCTGCATCCGATCCAACTGCTCCTTTAATTTTGAATAGTCTTTGGAGGTGCTGAGCTTGCGCACGCCGAATACTGCCAAAATTGTTTCTCCTAAGGACATGGTATATCACCTCTAAAAAACCAAACTTTTTCGTTTTTCTCAATCATAATATCACGGCGGAACTACCAACAGCTTCGCTACAATCATGAGGAGAATTACAAAGATCATAAAAAGCACCACAATCAATGTGGTCGCTCCTCTCACTATTTTCGTTATCCAATCCTCTCTCTGCTTAACGACAATAGGGGGTTTGCCTTCCTCTGCTCTAGTCTCATTGATACTCTTCAGAATTGCTTCATTCTGGCTCTCTATCCTCCGCTCTCCCTTTGACCTTATAAGGTTCCTCGAAAGCACATCTACCATGAAGTCCATTAGTTTACCCATATATCTCACCTGTTACTCTCGGACTTCCTGTTTCTCGCTGACACATTAGATCGTCCCCTGTTTTTTGAGTGAGAGAAGGAGTTTGTACGCGTTATGAATCCTGATGAACTTCCGCTCGGTGCGATTACCGTTCCTATCCGGGTGGTACCTCTTTGCCGCTTTCCTATATGCCCTTTTTATCTCCTTCAGGGATGCGTTCCGTGTGAGATTGAGGAGGTTGAAGGCTTTGTCTACCTTTGATCTTGTATGGCAGTGAGTGTGCGAACTATAGTTCTTTTTATGGTAGTATTTCTTGTGGGATCTCCTCTTTTTCTCTGAGTTACAGTACGTCTTCCAGAACTCCTCGTTGAAATCATCGTCGAAGTTATAATCGAAATCATCTCCAGTGGGAATCTCCTCATTGGTTTCCTCGGTACCGGTGTATTTTTTATAGATCTTAGAGATAATCCATATCAGCGCTTTTATGAGAAGATACATAAAGTAGCCGAGGAGAACGAGGACTCCTGCCGTCAGTTCGACAATGCCCAGGTTTGTTCGTGCCGTTTCATCACCTCCGTGAGTATCCGCTTCTTTTTCAAAGAACGATATTTTTTATTACGCAACAAATTTTTTTGTTTCATATACTTCTTATGTAGAAACTCATTTATAAACCTTTCGTTACGTGACGGAAAAATTTATAAAGAGGAGGGTCAATTATCATATATGGTAAGAAAGAAAGGAACGCATATAGTTGCTGCCGGGTTCGAGTACGATAGAGTAGTAAAACCGATGCTTGAGTATCCCGGTGATAAGCTTATTGTCCTTAGTGATAAGGAAAAAAATTACATTGAATCCACAGAGCTCGCCGAACATTTCCTGAAAAAACTGAGAGTGTTCCCCGCGGAGACCGAAGAGATCCATATCGATATATACGATTTCGATAACGTCTTTCTTAAGATGCTGGAAATAATAAAAAGAGAGATGGATGCCGGAAGAGCTGTTTACGTCAATATATCCTCTGCACCAAAGCTTACCCTGGTGGCAATGATGTCTGCTGTCTTTTTTATGAGGGGTAAAGGAGAGATTGAGATCATATACTGCAAGCCAGAAAAATACCTTATTCCAAAGATAATTGAGCATTCTAAGGTAAAGGGAGAGTTTATGGAGAAGGGAAGCGGTTCCGGGAGGATGGAGTACGAGTCTCTGCCTGTGTTTCCCATAGTGGGGGTGAATGATATCGATGAGAAAATACTGAAGGTCCTAAGTGAAAAAAAAGGTGCGGAATCGATAAAAAAGCTCGTGGAATTAATGAATGGGAATATCCGGAGATCGAGTATTCAGTACCGGCTGGAAAAGCTGGAAGAAAAGGGCCTTGTTACAAAGGAGCGTGAGGAAAAACGGGCAAAACTCACCCTCACAAAAATCGGCGAGATCTATCTTCAGGGGGGAACTAAATGAAGATCCAGATCCTCGGAGGCAAGAATGAGATCGGCGGGAATAAGATCATTCTCAGCCACAAGGATACACAGGTTCTGCTGGATTTTGGGATGAGTTTTTCGCAGAATGCATGGTACTTCAGCGAGTTTTTGCAGCCGCGGAAAGGTGCGTCCCTCAGGGATTTCTTCGAGTTCGATCTGCTCCCCGATATCTCCGGAGTTTACAGAGAGGACTATCTCAAGCACATGGGACGGGATCCCGCGGAACGGACTGTGGACGCGCTCTTTTTGAGCCATGCACATATGGATCACGCCGCGTATATTCATTTTTTGCGGAAGGATATACCCATCTACTGTTCGGAGCCGACAAAGATACTGCTCCGGTGCATTGAGGAGACAGGCAGCGGGAGTTTTACGGATTTTTATACGTACTCTGACAGCTTTAAGTTCTATGAAAACAGACGGGGAAAGCTGAGCAGGGTTACGAGACGTAAGAAGGAGTACGTGACGGAGAGAGAATATCATACGGAGAAAAAAGTAAAGGTGGGCTCTATGGAGGTTGAGAGAGTACCCGTGGATCATTCGCTTCCCGGAGCCTGCGGTTATATTATCCACACAGACGAGGAAACGGTTCTCTACTCGGGTGACCTGAGATTCCACGGCCATCATGGAGAAAAAACTAAGCATTTTGTTGAAAAGGCAAAAGAAGCAGAACCCGATATATTCCTCTGCGAGGGAACGAGGATAGATAAAAAGGAGAGGGACAGTGAAAAAAAGGTACGGGATACGATTTCGGGAATGATTGCGAAAAATGATGGAATAGCCTTCGTTGAGCATCCAAAAAAGGATACCGACAGGGTAAAAACGGTTTATGATGCAGCAAAAAAGAACGAGCGGGAGCTCGTTATAGATCTCAAGCTTGCCTATCTTACCGAGAGACTTGGAGACCGTGCTCCCTTTGAGATAAAGGACATCCGAATTCTCGTACCGAAGAAAAGCTGGGGACTGATAGAGAAGGAGGACGTTCCGGAGTACCAGGTGCTCAGAGATTATCGGAGATGGGAACGGGATTTTCTTTCACGAGAGAACATACTCACCTGCAGTGAGCTGAGAGAAAACCAGGAGAGTTACGTCGTTTCCACGAGCTTCTGGGAGATTAATCAGCTGGTGGACATCCAGCCGAAGGGTGCGCTCTGGATAAAATCCTCCTGCGAGCCTTTTTCCGACGAAATGGAGCTCGATGAGGGGCGAAAACAGCACTGGTTGGAACACTTTGGTATACAAGAACGTACTGCCCATGCATCCGGTCATGCCTCGGGTCCCGAGATCCGCGAGATGATAAAAGAGATCAAATCAAAAAAGGTAATACCCATCCACACCGAGCATCCGGAGCTGTTCTGAGTTACCTTTTTTAACCCCTTTATTCTATGAAAGGTAATGAACGGGAAAAAGTACTATCTCCATGAAATATTCTTTTCCGTCAACGGCGAAGGGCTGCAGAGCGGAAGACCAATGGTATTTATCCGGCTGAGCGGCTGCAATCTTCGGTGCAACTGGTGCGATACCAAGGGCTCATGGGTGCAGAAGGAGAAGAAATCCTCAGATGAGATCATCAAAAAGGTACGCGAGTACCGTACAGACTGGGTCTGTATTACGGGCGGTGAGCCGCTTCTCCAGGACCTTGATCCGCTGATCTCACAGTTGGACCGTAAAATCTCCCTTGAGACGAACGGAACGATATATAAAGATCTCATAAAAAAAGCAGATTTTGTCAGTGCCGACATCAAGCCGCCGAGCAGCGGCATGCAGATAGATCTTGCAGTCCTACAAAAAATACTGGATTCCATGAAAGATGGCGAGTTAAAGGCTGTTATTACCGATAAGGATGATTATTTATTTGTTAAAAACGTGTTGAAGGAGATAGATCCAGAGGTCCCCCTTGTTCTTCAGCCGAACTATTATGAGCTCTCTTACAACGAGCTTTTTTCTCTTTACCGCGAGGATCCGATAGACCATGATGTACGAATTATGATGCAGCTTCATAAAGCAGGAGGGATACAATGAATACTCAGGATAGAGTTCCGAAGGACAGAATAAAGCTAAACAAAGTAGGAATAACCGATCTGAAGACACTTATAAAGATAAAGAGGAACGGGAAGAAGTACCGACATATACCGGAGATCTCCATATTCATCGATCTTCCTGAGGACAGGAAGGGAATCCATATGTCCCGGCTTATAGAATCCATCACAGAGCTTCTTGAGGAGGAAATAGAGGAGGAGCATTACTCTCTTGAGAGTTTAGGGAGAGATATTCTTCAGAAGGTGAGAGATAGGCACCCCTGTGAAAAAGGAGAGATCTTTTTCAGGTCAGAGCTTCCAATCATAGAAGAAACACCGAGATCAAAGAAAAAAACAATCGAGGTTCATGAGATCGGCGTAAGGGTTATATATGATGGTGGATGGAAAAAAATACTGAGTGCGGAGGTCGTCGGCAATACCCTCTGCCCCCATGCGCTGGAAGTGACCGGAAAAACGCATATCCAGAGAGCAAAGGCAACAATGGAGACGGAGTCCTCATTTGGGAAGGAGATAGCGCTTGAGGAGATGATCGAGATTGTGGAGAATAGCTTTTCCTCTCCTGTATATACACTTCTAAAAACAGAGGATGAGGCTGTGGTTGTTAGGAAAATGCATAAGAATCCGCGGTTTGTGGAGGATGTGACCCGAAGGATTCTGGAACAGGCCAGGAAGTTTGATTGTCATGTTAAGGCAAGATGCACGAGTTATGAGTCTATACACAGGCATAATGTCTACTCGGAGGGAGAGATATGAGGGCCGTTGTACTAATGTCAGGGGGGCTGGACTCCGCCGTCTGCGCGGGAATCGCCAAAAAGCAGGGCTATGACCTTCATGTTCTCTTTGTAAAATACGGTCAGAAAACTGAGAAAAAGGAGGAGGAGTGCGTTAAAAAGCTTGCAGATCACTTTTGTGCAGAGCTTAAACTAACCAATCTCGCTTTTCTCAAGGAAATAGGCGGTTCCGCACTTACCGATACTACTGAGGTAACCACGGACGAGACTGGGATACCGAGCACCTATGTACCCTTCAGGAACTCGATCTTCCTCTCCCTTGCGGTGGCATGGGCCGAGGTCCTTGAGGCGGAGGCCGTATTTTACGGTGCAAACTATGTGGATTTCTCCGGCTATCCAGACTGTCGACCACAGTACTTTGAGGCATTTCAGCGATTGATAAAAGAAGGAACAAAGAGAGGAAATATTGAACTTAAGGCGCCACTGGCCGATATGAGCAAGTTTGAGATAGTAAAAAAAGGCGTAGAGCTTGAGCTGCCGCTGCAAGATACATGGAGCTGCTATTTCGCAGGAAAAAAGGCCTGTGGGGAATGTAAGTCCTGCAAACTACGGCTGAAGGGATTCAAGGAGGCAGGTTATGAGGACCCGATAGTATATGCGTAATATTCTCGTCGTTTCTTCATGTACAAAAGGAAAGAAAAAGGAAAAAGATAGGGCATCTGAGCTGTACAGTGGGGAGCAGCACCTATTGGTGAAAAAAGGGGTAAAACTTCTGAGAGAGAAAAACATTGTGGACTGGTATATTATCTCTGCGAAGTACGGACTCATCCATGAGGATGAGATAGTAGAACCGTACAATAAGAGTTTCACAGGGCTAAGTAAAAAGGAGATACGGGAGCTGAGCAAAAAGCTTAGAATAAAGAAAAAACTCTCAGAGGTTATAGAAGAAAAATCGTATGAAAAGGCATTTTTTCTCTTGGGCGAGCAGTACCTCACCAGTATTGAGAATTTTTTAAAGGGGGTACCGCCTTACTCTGTATTTTTTGCGGCCAGAGAGATTGACGGTGCAGAAACGATGCCCTGCGGAATCAAAGAGGCAAAAAAGTATCAAAGGTCTGTGATATCGTTAAAAGGGTATCTTTTTGTGGAGTATATAAAAAAAGAGATGAGATAGAATTCGAGAGAGATAGTTTAATTACGGACTCACTGTCTCAAGAGGCGTCTCCATTGGCCGGCAGTGTTCTATTTCTTCTCGTGATATTTCCTTTTCCGCGTCAAATCCGAAATCATCGAGTATCAGGATATCTTCCCCCTGAGCGCGTATCTTCACGAGGGAGAAGGGAACCTCACTGGAAAACCAGTATTCCTTTATTCCATCGGTCACCACAAAGGCCACTACACTCTTCCCTGTGGGGGTGGTATATGTCGTTTCTCTGAGAATGGTGCGCGAAGCATACTCCTCAGGCCGCGGTGGGAAAAAGGGTGTTGTACTCTCTTTGCAGTACACGGTATCACCCATCTTTAGTACATATTTCATCAATCCACCTTGTAGTGGGGTTTCTCCGGATTTGGCGTACCATGCCTGTATGACCGTTTTCTCCCCCTGACCAGACATCTCAGTTTCGAATATATCCATATCCACCTCCTCAAACATTTTTACCAGAAGATTCGTTCTTTGGTTTCCGGAGATCACCGTATGTCGTGCCCACATTTTATCCGTATATTTCGGTGTGAGTACCTCTGCCAGCGATTGTTCCGACGCAGGGGTCGTCGGTGCAGTGGTCGAACTGGATGAAGGTTCCGTTGTTTCTTCTCCATCGCCTATACAGCCCACAGCACATAGCGATAAAATAACTATTACAGTAACTATTTTTTTCATGCCTTGCATCTTCCTCACATTATTTAAATATTGTCCCCATTACTTATAAGCTGCCCATGCTACCCTGCTAAGAAATTATCGATGCCCCAGCGTTCCCGAGACCCTTGCCCTTCTGAACCCGTAGACAAACATTGCGTACCCGATCATAAGCATAATGATCGTTGTGAGAATAAATGCCCGCAGCTCAGGCCAGACCTCGGTGAGGCTGGCATTCCGCCCATAGTCAGCCGAGCGAACTTATTGACGTATGTCTGCGGATGGATATGAGCTACCGGCCGGAGCCATGAGGGAAGCTCTTCGATGGGGAAGTAGGTGCCGGAGACTAACTGGGATGTCAGTCCGAGAAACCAGTTTATAG
>JAYEIH010000082.1:0-12198 GCA_034659995.1 Methanobacteriota archaeon | reverse complement strand
GGAGGAACTCCGGATCCCCAGCATGGGGACAGCAAAGCTCTCTGTGAGACTGTCCACTGGAGAGGAGATATATTTCTATGTGGAGGTGGAATAGGAGCCCCGAGGGGGATTTGAACCCCCGACTTGCTGCTTACGAGGCAGCCGCTCTGCCAGGCTGAGCCATCGAGGCACGGCAATAGACTTACCGTTGCACTATATCTTTTTATTAACCATTCCCTTAAAAGAGTTATGCATCCGTTCATCAGGATCACAAGGCCCTCTAACTCGATAATGTCAGGGTTCGCTGTTCTTATTGCGGGCATAATTGCAGGAGGGTTCCCAATCACCTACAAAGTTGTGTTGGCATCCTTTGTTTCGATTTTAGCGTGTGCAGGGGGGATGGTGATTAACGATTACTTTGATTATGAGATAGATAAGATAAACAGAGAAGAACGGGTTCTTCCGAAAAAAGAGATGAGTCTGCAGACGGCATTGATATATGCGATCTTTCTTTTTCTTTTAGCCTGCTTTATGGCTTATTTTGTCAATTTAAAGGCGTTTCTTATCTGCCTTATCGCTGTTGTATCGATGATTTTATATGCCTACAAGCTGAAAAGAACGTGCTTTGTGGGGAATATAACGGTAAGCTTTTTAACATCACTTACCTTTCTCTACGGCGGCGCCGCAGTTAACAAAATGGAAGCGGTAGGACTACTCTTTCTTTGTTCTTTTCTTGCCAGTGTCTCCAGAGAGATCATGAAAGATATAGAGGATATAAAGGGAGACAAGACGATGGGATCGGTCACAGTTCCCATAGTTTACGGTGAGAAGAAATCCATTCTAATATCTCAGATCTTTTTATTTTTGGCGATACTCGCCACATACCTTCCGTATCTCTACAACATCTTTGGGATTGAGTACCTGCTCATGATCTCCATACTCGACCTCTTTGTACTCCGGACAGCATATATTAGTAAAAAAAATATTCTCAGAGCAGAAAAAACATTGAAACTGGAGATGTATGGGGTTCTTGCCATATTCTTTCTATCAAAGATTATAGAGACTATTCTTGCGTAAAATATAAATATAGAAAAGACATAGTTATCTTATGGAAAAGAAAATAGCCATAACTTTTGTTGTTATGCTGGCAGTTCCAGTGGTAGCAGCCTCTGTAAACTGGGTCCCTGAGAATGATAGAGATATTGTGTATGAGATGGCAAAAAAAGACAATAAACTTGTCCTTTTCTACATTCGTGATGAATGGACAGAAAAGATGGGCTATGTTTTCGAAGACTCAGAAGTCTCTGAGTATATAAACGCCAACTTTTATGCGATACGGATGTATAAGACGACTTCAGGAGAATTTTGCGAAAGATATGACGTAAAAGAAGCCCCCACTGTGCTTTTTCTGGATACGTACGGTAAAGAAATTGGTCGAACTGAGGGATACATGGATACAAATAAGTTCTATAACGAGATGAAGGGAATAATTGAAGCCAAGGAGCTCAGGAAAGAACTGGAAGATGATGCATACAAGGCACTGACAGAGGCAGATTCTCTCTATGATCAAGATAAGTATAAAGAGTGTAAGGAACAGTATAGCGTTGCATTGGACAAATTTCAGCAGCTGGGGAACAAAGAAAGAATGGAGTACTGCAGATCGAGGATCTCTGATGCCGATCTGAAAGTTCAGTTTGATCTTTTGAAGTACGGATTGGTATTATTTGTCGGAATTGTAATCTTTTTCTCGCTGCTGTACTACATCTCAAAAAGATAGGTGTAATCGTGCAGTCCTGCATATAAAGGGAAAAAGTTTAAATGTACTATGATTCGTATTAATATTAGAAGTGAAGAGTTATGATAAGAAATAAAAGATGTGTCACTCCTTTAGTCGGGGTAGCTCTTACGATTATTGTAACTATAGTTATAGCTCTCGTAGTTCAGTCTTATCTTGGATTTAGTATCTCTACAAAACTGAACAAGACAAGTAAAAAAGATATCCCAAACTTTATCGTAGAGTCCTTCGGAGAAGGAACTGCAGGTTTTGATGGGACTTATTATGACAACATAGATTTTACGGGCACATCAATAAATAAAATAGACTCGTCAATAAACTTTAACTGGGGCACCGGATCTCCAGATCCGCAGATAGGTCCAAATACATTCAGTATTGTGTGGAATGCGAGTTTAAATGTTTTAACTGAGGGAGATTATACCTTCAGAGTCCTAACAGACGATGGTACAAGATTATATGTTGACGGAAATCGGATAATAGATGAGTGGTATAATCAAGGAGCTACGTATCACAGTTCCACTGTACATCTTTCAAGCGGTTTTCACTCATTAAAACTTGAGTTCTATGAGAACTATGGACTTGCTGTGATCAGATTGGAGTGGGATGAAGGTGGATACCATGTTATTACATCTTCAGAGTTAGTATCTTCAGAATACATACACGTAAGAAATACTGGCGAAACGATACACGATACCTCGTTTGATTGGTATGTTAATGACGAGCTTCAGAGTACTTCTTTAACCCTTGAGGATGAAAACGGGGATGGAACGTGGGAAAATAGTGAATTATGGAAGATATCCTATTCTGCAAACTCAGGAGACACGATAAAGATCGTTCATACTTCTTCAGGGATCTCCTTTGGATTTGAAGCACCATGAAAGTAGAAAACTATATAAAGGTGTTAGGCAATAATATACATAATCTATACCCAATGATGTAGACATTACACGTAAAATCGTGAAAAATCGAGAGGAAAACGAGATGAGCAATGAAAAGAAAAAAGAAATGAAAGAATCTGAAGAAAAATTCAAGATGTTGTTTAACAGCAGCCCTGAAGCTGTTCTGTATGTTGACAAAGATTTTGAGACATTAGATATGAATCCTAAATTCGAAAAACTTTTCGGTTATTCTATTGATGAAATAAAGGGAAAAGACATAAATGAGTTCATCATTCCTGAAGATAGAAAGGATGAAGGTCAAAAGTTAGATAAAAAATCAAAGAAAGGCTATACATTTTATGAAACTGTCAGAAAGAGGAAGGACGGCAGTTTAGTTCCTGTATCAATATCTGCAGGGCCTATTATCTCTGAAGGAAAGGTAATAGGGATTACTGTAACATACAAAGATATTACCGAGCAAAAAGAAACAGAGAGAAAGCTCTCTGCAATATACGATCTATCGAGAGAGATGACTCCGAGTTTGGATCTGGATCAGATCTCAAAAATTGTATTGGATGCAACAAAAAAAGTTCTGAATTTTGATTATATTGATCTATTTTTGACGGATGAAGAAAAAAATGAGTTGTATTTGACAGCATCCAGAGGTTGGAAAGAACGTAAGACATATGAGAGAATTCCATTATCAGGTGAGAAAGGAATTACTGCTTATGTTGCGAGAACAGGCAAAACATTGAATGTTTCGGATGTAAGAAAAGATAAAAGGTATCTTGAGAGTGCCAAAGAAGCTAGATCAGAGTTATGTGTCCCTATAAAGGTAAAAAACAAGATTATTGGTGTTATAGACGCTGAAAGTAAAGAACTCAATGCTTTCTCGGAAGAAGATCAGAGATTGCTCGAAACCTTGGCGTCTCAAGCAGGGATTGCGATTGAGAATGAAAAGCTATTCACAGAGCTTTCATCTTTAAAAGAGTTCAATGAAACAATTGTAAGTTCTTTAAACGAAGGAATCTGGATTGAGGATGAAAAGGGCTTCTGTACCTATGCAAATCATAGAATGGAAGAGATGTTAGGATATGAAAGTCTCGTGGGAAAACACTGGAAGGAAATAATTGTTCCGGAAGAAATTGGGCATATGGGAAAAGAAACAGGCACCAGACCATCTAAAAGGACATCTTCTTATGAGTCTACTCTTCTTACAAAGGATGGAGATAACATTCCCGTTGTTGTCTCTGCAGCTCCTTTATTTGAAAAAGAAAAGTTCGTTGGTACAATAGGTGTTATGATAGATATTGGGGAGCAAAAAAAAGTCGAAAAGGAATTAAAAAACTCGGAAAAACTCTATAAATCACTTTCCGATCTTAATAAACAGCTTCTTGAGAACTCTCCTGCAGGCATAATGAACATAAACAAGGAGATGAAGGTAGAGTATCTCAACCCCGAGATGCGGCGAATTCTAAGTCTTCCCTTTGGAAAGGAGTATGAAGCAACAGCTATGAAAATCCGGGAGGTCCCGCTGATCGAGGAAACTGAACTTTCATCGGTTTTTGAAGATCTGAAAGGAGGAGAAACAACAGTTGAAGAAGCGTCCTTCGCATTCCCTAATGGAGAAAAAGGCTATCTCACACTGAAAGGCGTCCCGTTAATGGAAGAGAATGAGTTCAAAGGGGCCGTCCTTATCTTTGATGACAACACCGAAAGGAAAAAGGCAGAGATAGAAGTAGAGCGTCGGGCCAGAGAACAGAGTGTGCTGTACGAGCTGGCACAGACCCTTACCACTCATCTCAATGTGAATGAGGTACTGGAGGAAACCTATCAACAGGCCGACCGGCTGGTGGATACCAGCAATTTCTTTATTGCCTTCTACGATAAGGAAAAAGAAGAGATTAGGTTTCCCTTTCAGGTCACCGAATCAGAGATTGACAAGGAGACGCTTACTGTCATACCCGCAGACCAGGGTGTCAGCGGATACATCATCCGCAACCGAACCAACGTACTTATACAGGACAACCTGTCCGAATGGCTGGAGGATCACGGGATTGAATTAGTGGGAGAGGCTGCCCAGTCTTTGTTAGGAGTGCCATTGATCGTGGGGGATACCGTATTGGGGGTAATGGCTGTTCAGAACTACACCACGCCCAACGTGTATGATGAACACGATCAGGAACTCTTCGTCTCCATAGCCAATCAGGCAGCTATTGCGATCCAGAATGCTCAATTATACGAACAGGCGCAACAGGAAATTACCGATCGAAAACAGGCGGAACAAATGCAGTCTGTACTACACAAAATTGCCAACGCGGTCAATACTACAGAAGACCTTCCGGAGCTCTTTGACTCGATAAAAAAGCATCTCGGAGAGGTAATCGATACGACCAACTTCGTCATCGCGCTCTACAACAAGGAGACAGATACGGTCTCACTCCCATACCTCGAGGACGAAAAGGACACCTTGGAGTCGTTCCCTGCCGGAAAAACACTCACCTCCTACGTCGTGGAGAAGGGTACGCCGATGCTCCTCACCGAGGAGGATAAAAAAGAACTCGCTGAAAAAGGAGAGTTAGAACCGGTGGGAACCACCTCAAAGGTCTGGCTCGGTGCCCCACTGAAAATGGGGAAAGAGACCATCGGTGTGGTAGCGGTACAGAGCTACACCGATCCCGATCTCTACACCGAGAAGCATCTGGAGATCCTCGAGTTCGTCTCGGGGCAGATCGCGATCGCCGTGGAACGGAAACGTGCGGAAGAAGCATTACGAGAGAGTGAAGGAAAGATTAAACAGATACACAAGGTAGCAGTAGAGATGGAGGCCGCAGATTCTGAGGAAGAGATCTACCGTCTTGCGATGGCCGCTGCAGGAAACATCCTGGATTTTTCCATAGCGTCGATCATGTATGCAGATGGAAAGTATCTAAAAATTGGCCTGACAACAGAAAAAAATGTTCCAGAAGAGTACAAAATGTCTATAGATGAAGGTGTGGGCGGGAAGACCTACAGGACAGGGGAATCTTTTCTCATAGATGACATCACAAAAGACAAGGATGCGAAACCCACTAAGGATACCTACCGATCTACCATCAGCGTTCCCATAGGGAGCTACGGAGTCTTTCAGGCACATTCCAATCTGGCGGGCCATTTTACCGAGGAGGATCTCGAAATGGCAGAGCTCCTCCTCTCACATGCCAGAGAGGCACTAAAACGAATCAGAACGGAAAAGGAACTGCGGCAGAGTGAACAGAAACATAAAACGCTCTTCGAGCGAAACCTCGCTGGAGTTTATCGTACTACGCTGGAAGGAGAAATTTTGGATTGTAATGATTCTTTTGTCCAAATATTAGGATATGATTCAAGAAAAGAGATTCTGGGTCATGAAGCTTCGGAACTTTACTTTGACAAATCTAATCGTGAAGAGTTCATTGCCAGATTAAAAAAGCAGGGCATGCTCACAACTAATGAAACGCAACTTCGTCGGAAAGATGGTACCCCTGTCTGGACTTTAGAAAACGTGAATCTGGTCGAAGAAGAAAAAAGTAATTCTTTGGTTATTCAGGGAACGATAATCGATATCACCTCTCAAAAAGAAACAGAGAGAAAGCTCTCTGCAATATACGATCTATCAAGAGAGATTAGTCTGAGCTTAGACTTGGATCAGATCTCAAAAATTATTATGGACACTACTGAAAAAGTTCTGGAGTTCGGTAACGTTGATCTCTTTTTAATAGATGAAGAAAAAAATGAGCTCCGTGTGAAAGAAGCCCGAGGGTTGATGGAGCCTGAGAGATCTATGGTAATCCCACTATCTGGCGAGAAGAGCATTGCCGCCTATGTTGCAAGAACAGGGAAATCTTTGAATATTCCTGACGTGAGAAAGGATAAAAGATATATTTTAGGCTTGAAAGGAGCTAAATCAGAGCTATGTGCCCCTATAAAGGTAAAAAACAAGATTATTGGTGTTATAGACGCTGAAAACAAAGAACTCAATGCTTTCTCGGAAGAAGATCAGAGATTGCTCGAAACCTTGGCATCTCAAGCAGGGATTGCGATTGAGAATGAAAAGCTATACGAGCAGGCACAGAAGGACATCACAGAGCGTAAAAAAGCAGAGGAAGAACTAAGAAAGTCCGAAGAGCAATATCGTCTAATAACCGAAAATACAGATGATTTAATTGCTTTAGCTACCTTTAGTTTGAACCCGGTTTATACATACGTTAGTCCATCGACTAAGAAAGTTATGGGATATGAGCCTGAAGAGGTGATAGGCAAACCATGTTTTGACCTCGTTCATCCTGATGACAAGAAGAAAATGCTTCCCTTATTAAAAAAATATATTGGTGCAAAAGCGAAAAAACTCTTCACTGGGAAGGATTCAGAGGCCTCTGAGACTATTGAAAATCGTGTTAGAGACAAATCAGGAAATTGGCATTATTTGCAAAGTACTGTAAATCTTGTGGGAGATCAGATGCTTTTAATCTCGAGAGACATTACTGAGCAGAAGCGGATGAAGAAAGTATTGAAAGAATCAGAAGAAAAGTACAAATCACTGGCAAAAAATTCTCCATTCGGTATCGCCATCATAAACAAAGAAGACCTATATGAGTATATCAATCCTAAGTTCACGGAAATGTTTGGATATTCGCTGAAAGATATTCCTACAGGTAAAGATTGGCTTAAAAAGGCATATCCTGATCCAAAATACAGGAAAAAAGTTGTTGCATCATGGATAAACGATTTAAAAAAAGCAGGACAGGGTGAAACAAGACCACATATATTCACGGTGAGATGCAAAGATGGCTCAAAAAAGGTAATACATTTCAGACCTGTTACAATGCCCAATAGAAAACAGTTTGTGACTTATGAAGATATCACCAAGCGTAAAAAGGCAGAAGAAGGTCTGCGAAAGAGCGAGGAGAAATATAAAACTTTAGTGGATAGTGCAGAAGACGTCATTTATATGCATGACCTTAAAGGCAATTTTAAGGCTTGGAATCCACAAGCTAAAAAACTCATTGGATACTCGGATAAAGAGCTTTTGAACATGAATATGGCGAAGATACTTACTCCCGAATCACTGGAAATTGCCAAGAAGAAGATCGCTGATAAGATTATGACCAAAAAATCTGCACCGCCCTACCAGCTCTCCATTGTGCGTAAGGACGGAGTAATAGTTCCCGTAGAGATCACAAGTTCTCCGCTTATCAAAGAGGGGAAAGTAGTGGCAATCCAGGGTATTTGCAGAGATATTACCGAAAGAAAGAAAGTGGAAAAAGAGAGAAAAGAGGCAAAAGAGGCGGCCGAGTTCTACGCGGATGTCCTGACCCATGATATGGGCAATATCAACCAGAGCATAATGGCATCTCTGTATCTTATTGAAAACGCAGAGGACGAGAAAAAAAGAAAGCAATACATAGAAAAAGCAACGAGATCAATAGGAAGATCTAAAAAGCTAGCAAAAAATATAAGAGTACTTAAAAAAATAAACCAAAGAAAAGTATCAAGAGTCAATCTTAATAAATCCATAAAACGATCGATTGAAAATATAAAGGAGCGTTTTGATAGAGATATACAAGTTAATCTTGATGTGGAGAAGAGATGCTATGTCAAGGCCAACAAATTCCTGGATGAGGCTTTCGCCAGTGTTCTTGAAAATGCCGTAGAATATACGCTCAAAGACCCTGTAAAGATCGACATACACACAGAGAAAAAGGGAGGCAAATACAATATTTACATCCGTGATTACGGTCTTGGTATCTCCGAGAAAAAACGAACGGATATTGTCAAAAATCTCGAAACCCTTGAAAAACGGACGGGAATAGGACTGTACCTTGCAAAAAAGATTCTCGAGAACTTTGATGGGCGATTTGAGATAAAAGATGCAGAAAAGGGAACTAAAATACTCATTACTCTGTCGGCGATTAATGGAGGCAATGAGTTATGAGGATTCTTACTGTTGATGATGAGATGGAGGTACTCACACTTGTCAAGGACGTTCTGGAAACCGTTGGACATACCGTGGACATAGCGATAGATGGGGAAATGGGACTGGAAAAGCTTGCGGACGCCCCATACGATCTCATTCTTATGGATCACCGTATGCACGGCGAGAACGGTCTTTCTATCTCAAAAAAGATCATAGAAAAAGATGAGACGGCAAAAATAGTGTTTGTCAGTGCGGACGCTTCTGTGAAAAAAGAGGCACTGCGAATGGGAGCCGTCGGATTCCTGCTCAAACCTTTTAATGTCGATGTACTGATTAAGGAGATAGAAAAGAGAGGAAAAGAATGAAATCCCATACATTTATATTATACCGTGAAAACTCATCTGTATGGTTAAGGTAAATAGGGATGTATGTATGCTGTGTGGTGGATGTGCGGGGGTTTGCCCGTATGACTGCATCACTGTCACAGAACGAGAGGTAACTATTGAAGGCTGTAAGGAGTGTGGCATATGTGTGAAGTTCTGTCCTGTGGGGGCGATAGAATGAAGACGGATATCATCGTTGTGGGCGCAGGACCCGCAGGGAGCATGGCGGCAATGAGCTCCGAAGCAGAGACAATTGTTATCGACCAGCGTTCGGAGATAGGTGTGCCAAAACAGTGCGCTGAGGGTGTATCGGAGAGTCTTTTTCAGAAAATGGGTGTAAAACCAAAAAAAGAGTGGATATCTGCTAAGGTGAGAGATACATCTCTTATCTCGCCTTCGGGAATTGAGGTTAGTTTAAACGATGAGCGGGTAAAAAAAGCAAAGTTCGGCTATGTTCTCAACAGGAAGAGCTTCGACAAGGGGCTGGCAGAAGAAGCTGTAAATGCCGGAGCGGAGTTGATGCCAAAAACCAGGTTTATTACGGCAGAAAGAACGCAGGACGGCGTGAGGGTGCATGCCAGACAGTTTGGCAAACAAATCACAATAGAGGGAAAAATACTCATCGCATGCGACGGTGTCCAGTCGAAGGCCGCCAAATCCTTTGACCTCAATACGACGCTACCTCTGCGGTATATCGAGTCCTGCTATCAGTATGAAATGACGAATATAGACATAAGATCGGCGGTGGAACTGTACTTTGGAAGGGTCTACGCACCGGGCGGGTACGTATGGATATTTCCCAAAGGTGAGAACTCCGCCAACGTAGGAATTGGCATTGTTCCTTCCCTTACAGAAAAAAAGGCCAGAGAGTACCTCGATGAGTTTTTACGGAAGAAAAGGCTGCAGGGTGGAAAAATTGTAGAAATAAACGCCGGTGCGGTGCCAATTTCCACGCCGCTGGAAAAGACCTATGCAGATAATCTTCTCATTTGCGGTGATGCCGCGCGGATGGTGAACCCCCTCACCGGTGGAGGGATACAAACAGCCTGCATCTCCGGCATGCTGGCAGGAAGGGTTGCCTCGAAAGCAATAGAAAAAGAAGAGTACTCAGAGACCGTGTTAGGCGAGTACCACCAACAGTGGAAGGATGCATTTGGGGAAGAGCTGGAGTTTTACGGAAAGGCACAAAAAGTATTTATAAAGCTTACAGACAAAGAATTGGACACAATAGCACAATCACTGGCTGATATTCAACTGGAAAGCGTTTCTACCATGACGGTGCTCAAGGCCATTATAAAAATGAACCCCAAGCTTCTCTGGAAACTAAAATCCCTGATGGTATGAAAGAATCAGAAATAATACACTATATAAAAACACTTGGCATCAACGATGACGATGCCGCATGGACTAAAAACGAAGAGTACCACTGTTTCACCACAGATGCCCTTGTCTTTTCTACCGATGTTCCAGAAAAAATGAATCCGTACACCGCAGGGAGAAAAAGCGTCGTGATGAACCTCTCGGATCTCGCAGCGATGGGCTCTACACCACTGTTATTCCTCTGCTCTCTAAATCTCCCAAAGACCTTTTCAGCCGCGAAAGAGCTCATTAACGGCATCCATGATGCTTGCAGAGAATATACTGTCTCATATGCCGGAGGAGATATCAACGAGGGGGAATTAAGCGTTACAGGCTTCGCTGTGGGAAAATCAAAAGGGATCCTGCGGAGAAATGCTGCAAAAGTGGGGGATCTCGTCTGCATCACCGGCGATATAGGGAGAGTGTACTGTTACTTCAAAGGTGCTGAAGAAGATATCTTTAAAGAGAAGGTTTTTAATCCTGCACCAAGAATAAAAGAAGGACAAATATTGAACAAGAGCGCAAATGCCTGTATCGATATCAGCGACGGCGCATCCAAAGAACTCAATCTCATTTCGAAGCTAAGCAACGTGAAAATAGAGCTCGAAAATCTTCCAATCCATCCTTCTGTCGTGGAATTTGCACAGGAGAAAGCCGTGGAGTACGCGCTGAACTCCGGCGAAGAGTTTGAGCTTATCTTTACCATGCCCAAAAACCACAGAGATATTATAGAAGAGGTGAACGCGACCGTTGTAGGGAGAGTTACTGCCGGAGAAGGCGTCTTTTACAGGGAAAAGAAGATCGAGAAGGGCGGATGGGAACACCTCGCTACTAACTCTTGGTAGGTACCCTACCACTGGGTCTTTTTTTCTTAAACAGGTCATTCAGTGCCTCCTTCACATTCCGAGAGGAAGCCATGTACGCAACCGGAACTGTTAACACCGCTACAATCACTGATATATACCGGTAAAAGATAAAGTCGTATCGTAGGCAGTGCGAACAAGGATATGCCTGCCCTACTCCGTATGTAAGCAGTATAAGAGCAAGGGCAAGTCCTGAATACTGTGCAAATTTTTCCTTTGTTAAGGTAAACGCAAAAAAAATCAAAAGGACGGCAAAACTTGCACCGATTAAAATAGGTAGCATATCCGATGCATACACTTCAGTTCCTTCGTATATATAAGGTCTATTTGTGTATTCAAAGGATGCGATGATAACTTCTATAAAAATTCCAATGGCGTACAGCAAAAGTAGGGATACGAAGACCTTAATCTTGATTATATCTTTTTTATTTATCTTATATACTACAGTGAGAAGCAATGTTCCCATAAACAGGGAGATAAAGGCCTCCAAGACATGACCATATTCATGATATGCGGTGTACCAGGCATACGGGCTGAAACTGAGATGAAAAAGTATAGACGATTCTGAAAAAAAGTAGACGGCATACGCTGTGAGAAGAGTTAATCCTGGCAAGATTACCTTATCGTTTTTGAAATATAGGATTGCAGAAAGGATTAATGCCAGTCCTAAAACGAGATGTGGAAAGATATAGACTGTTTTTCCCAGAATGTAAACCTGTATAAGATTTTTTATTCCTATAAAAAATAAAAGGGCAGGTAATATTATTTTTTTCACTGCATCACCTCAAGGATGAAATACTGTGTGGCATTAGCATTTTTCGTCATAAAAACTAAAAGGAAAGAGACCGGTAACAGCATTACCGCTGGCACAATAAACTCACTCATTCCTCATTACCTCCGCAGGAGATATTCTGTTTATTCTCTTTATTGGATAGAGCGAGGAGATGAGACTGGATATTACGGAAATAAATACTCCTGCAGAGAATGTTATAATAAGGCTCTCAAA
>JAYEIH010000081.1:0-12262 GCA_034659995.1 Methanobacteriota archaeon | reverse complement strand
CGCCAAGATACGCACTGGTAATACCGAAGCTAATACCCAGAGAAACCGTAATAAACGCAGTGAGCAATCCAAGAATGAGTGCCCATTGCGTTCCCCAGATGAGACCTTCGAAAAGATTCCTTCTACTATCGTCTGTTCCCAACAATCCATAGACCTTGCCGGCAAAGATAGCCTTTGCTGATCGTACACTGTCCCGCCCATCAAAGAAAAATAGATCGATCACTAATTTGTACTCTCCATTCAACGGTTCGGCATCTCCTATAAGAATGCCCGGCTCAGTTTTAGAAAAGAGCACGCGCATTGGTTTTACGAAGGAAGGGCTGAGAACTTCTTCCATATTCTCTTTGGACTCAAACTTTCTTCCAAAATTATATGTTTCTTCTTTTGTGGTATCTGATTTTGTAAGGAGTACGTTAACACTGGAAACAAAATGGTCATCCACCTGTTTCCCTGAAGAAACGCTTTTGGAATAGAGTTTTACTTTTTTCCCATCCGGTCTGTGCATTGATACATTTATTGAGGGCTTTTTTGTCTCGTTGTAGTATACCATTTTCATCTTGAGGGTGAGGTCCGTCGGTGGCACATCATACGGATAATTATAGGTAAATACAAGTTGGTCCTGTGTTATACCCTCGCCAAGATCGGTTACGTTCTCTTTGAAGTCCTCCATAATCAGGTGGGGTGCCATATCCCTTTTTGAAAAATAATTCTGCCATGCGGGTGGAGCGTTTACTGGATTTTCATCCCAGTACGCCATGCTCCTCCAGTTTTCCCTAGCCTTTGGCGATGCTATGAACGGCGCAATAAGCGTTATTGTAACAAGCACAACAAGAAATGTAATGCCCAAAACTCCAATCTTTTTTTGTTTGAACTCAAAAAGAAACTCTTTAATGCTCTGTTTCGTATCTTCCCATCTCATATAATCACCTCATACATTCTGTGACGCTCCTACCTTTACCCGTGGGTCTAAGTAACCATATATTAGGTCTGCAAGCACCATACCCGCAAGGTAGAGAAAGACAGTCACAAGAGTGAGACCCATAATAACCTCTATTTCATCCATCTGGAGTGCAGCCCAGTAGAGCCGTCCCATCCCGGGCCAGTTAAACACCGACTCTGTAATTATTGCGCCTCCTAAAGTTCCCAAGAACGTAAAGATTGTTAATGTGACGATAGAGGGTGCCGCGGCTCTCAGTACGTGGCCGTAAATAACCTTTCTCTCAGGTACCCCTTTTGCTCTCGCCACCATAATATAATCTTCCTGCAGTATTCCAATCACCAGATTCCTGGAGGTATATGCCCATCCGCCAAAACTGACAAAGACAATAGTCACTAAGGGGAGAATCATCTTATAAAGAACTCCTCCAGCATACTGGAAAAAGTTTTCATACTGAGGAAGTGGATAGGAACTCGCAGGGAACCAATCCAGTTCAAATGCAAATAATAGTATGAAAAGCATCCCTATCCACCACATAGGTAGACTTCTGGTCAGTAATCCAAAAACGGAAATTCCCTTATCCAGAGAACTCCCTGCTCTCTGGGCAGCCTTTAGACCGAGAAAAATACCAATTATTGAATATATCATGGCCGCAGTGGTAAAAAGAAGAATAGATCTTGGTAAATACCCAAGTATTATATCCGTAACTTTTTTACTGCCCGACGGTGCTGGAAGCTTATGAGATACTCCTAATTTTAAAGTAAGGGTATTCTTTGTCCTTGTAATCACTTTCTCCAAATAAGGATCATCCAAGCCGTATAGCTCAGTATAGTACTCTATCCTGTTTTTAACCCATTCTTCCCTCTCCTTCGCGCTCATCTGTGCAATCGAAGGATCTCGCGATTCGGCAGCTACCGTTTCCCTTACTGTCACTCTCTGTCTGTCTTCCATTACGGTATTAAACAGCGCTGAGATTATAAACATAACAACTACTAAAACTAATATCGCGTTCAGAACTCTTAAACCAAAATACTTCCCATATGCCATTTTCACACCCTTTCATTTAAAATTTAAAATAAAAAAATAAAAAAATTTTTTATTCCTTTCTTGTGAAGAAGTAGACCAATCCAATAAGGATCGCTACAACGGCAATAATACCTACCATTGTTGTAGTGCTCATGCCTCCTTCTCCTTCTTCTTCAGGAGCTGCTGTTGTGGTCGGTGCTGCTGTTGTGGTCGGTGTCGGTGTCGGTGTTTCTTCTTCCTCTACGGTCTTTTTGAGAATTAGCTGTGTATCCCTGGTATCTGCATATCCTCCTTCTGTATAGGCAGCCTTTACCTCTACAGTATAGGCTCCGGATTCTAACTCAGCCGTAGCGCTGCCAGGTACCGTGACGCCAAACTCGCCTGTGGTCTCCAACTCTGCTTTCCCTTCAAAGATAACGTTGTCCTCGGAATCTTTGAGGTAGATATCCACATAGGCCTCTTCTGCAGGTTTCTCTGTCTTTTCTGGATACTCGACAGTATTTGTCACAGTTGCTGTCACAGATATATCATCACCCGTATTAGCCGTTGCCGGTACATCTACGCTGTCTATAACAGACTTAGCAAGGGAAAGTTTATTCGTCCAGTAGCTGGGTTCGAACGGGTATGTTGGGTCCCTAAAGGCTTTGAGCTTACAGTACATATTCCCCGGATCGTAGGTGTCCATATAGAATGGGCCATTGGAAATAAAACAGTGCCCGTGCTCATCGATCCAGTCGATAGTTTTCTGGTATGCTTCCTTTGCCTCTTCCTCTGTTATGTCCATTCCATTCGGTATATGCCCCTTCTGCCAGAACCTCTGGAGCGCATCTTTCATATCTTCTGTGTGATCATCTAACAGCAGGTCAAACTGCGTTGTATTCTCTCTGTCAGAGTAGCTATAGTCCGTTCCTGATTTCGGCCCGTGGATGGCACAGAGATAATCGGATGCCTCATATACTGTCCACGGCAGATCGGGCCAGAACGAGTAATAATCGCCGATCAGGTCATCATTGGCAGGGTGCTGGTAATCACCGTAGATCACAAGAGTATCCTCATCAACAAATCGGAATCCTTTTATTCTCTCTAATGTCTCTTTTACCCCAGCACTGTAGTTCGCATTATAGTACTTATCCTCCTCTGAGTCTTGATAGCCCCACTCGTAGGTATGTGCAATATCATACTTTAGGTCCTCCATGGTCATGGACATACCGTTGTGCCAGTTAGACCACAGATTGTCATAAGTTACCTTGGAGACACATTTCAGACCAGAATCCACAGTCGTCCATTTATCTGCCTTAGAATCATAGATAACAGCATCTGACGGAACATCCATATCTCCTACAAGTTCTTTTTCCTCGAAATGGAAGTCCTTCTCAACATCAAAGGGCGCTCTTACCGCTATCGGTGACCCTTCTCCCGGATGGGCATACGTTGCATAGTCTACAACTGGGTTGTATAAGTACCTTGCATAGACATCCTCAATACCATCTATTGGGTTAAAGGCACCCATAAAGAGCGATCCCTGCGATGAAAGCTGCAGTACTTTTAGAACATTGTCTCCCTCAGTAATCTGCGTTGTAGGGAAGACCCATCTTCCAGAAAGACCAGATCCTACATCGTAAGCGTATCCGGTGCACCGTTTATTGGTAGGGAAGTAAGACATCTCTGTAACTGCAAAGGCTCTCACACTTTCCTGAATACCCAGTTTCACGGCATCTCTCAGCGTATCCCAGTAGTCCTGAGAATCTGTGCATCTGCCGTTCATGATTTTTTTAGTCAGTGCGTCCATCTCTTCGTTGGTATAGTTCCACCAGGTTTCATCCTGCATCCCAGGCATCCAGCCGTACCACGCTCCATAGAACTGCGTTGTCGCTCCTTCTGGATACTTCCATGCTGCCGTAGATATCCATCCGTCCGTGTACATATTCCAGTTGTTGGGCGGTGCTGTCTTTGGATCAACAAAGTACGTTGTGCTAAAGGCCTGTACCCTCTCCCACTCATTTCGTTTGGCCTGTATACCGGCTTTTTCAATCTGATCACAAACATACAATCCCATCTCATGCCGTTCGTCCTCAATTCGTATCATTGCAGTGAACTTGACAGGTTCACCTTTAAACTCCCACCAGTATCCGGCCGGTGAATCGCTGGCATCAACCTTTTTCAGGTCCCCGCCAAGCTGGTCTGCCCAGTACTCCATTCTCTCGGTAATCATCGAGATCCCTTTCTCTTCGTCGCCAGTCGGTGTGAGTCCTAGTTCTTCATAGACAGACAGGAACTCAGGAGCTGCAGGTTCTGTCTCCATAATGGGGCTGTACATTGGCTCAGCATATCCGCTGTACATCTGATCAATGATATACTGTCTGTTTACCAGAAAGTTAAGTGCAAACCGTATCTGATCATCCCCTGTAACGTTGAACCACTCCACATCTCCTTCCACTACAGGATCATTGTTCTCTCCTGTGCATGGATTTAAGAAAAAGTCGTCGTATACAGCACTTGATGGTACCAGTTCCAGATTTTTCGTTAGATCTGATGGAAGGCCATCGTACACCTTACCTCCAGCTGCATAGAGGAACATGTCAAAGTCACCTTTACCTACCTCTCCAATGGCGGTCTCACGGGAGGTTCGGGCTTCAATGCGCACCTCATCAATATGAGGGCCCTTTTTCGCTGCAATCGTTGCCATGCTTACAAGCATTAGTGTCACTAAAAATATACTAAATACTCCTTTTCTGTTTGTTTTAGTTCTCATTTATATACTCCTCCTATTTTTTCACGTCAGTAAACTTTTTTTATTTGACGTACTAAATTGACATAACATGTATCTATTTAAAGCTTACGGTTGTAGTAGATAAAGGCTTACTCATTATATAGATATAATAAAATATGAAAAACTATATAGAATCACACTGTCCACGGGAAAAAATTTCCTGTTGTCCATGATGGAATAAGAGGAAAGAATATTGTGATTTCATCCTGTGGCATTACCTCTCCATTCGGTGCTACATAAAATAAATAGAGCTTGGACTTTGGTATCGGGTAGAAAGTAGTAGTCTTATAACATACCCACCGACCGGGAAAGGTATAAACCCCTGTTATTGACAGGGTGGTGAGATCACTGAGACGAACATACTGCTCCACCTCATAGTACTTGTATCTTTCTCTTTGAAACTCAGTACTTATCTCTTTTATTGTTTTTTCAGTACCAAAATACGGTCCTTTCATCACCCGAACATCATTACGCATCCGAGCATCAACAAGATTGGATAATGCGTATCCCCATAGAGGTATAACCAAAAAGTAGACAATTAGAGCTACAAAAAGCGGTTTTATCCATTTTTTCTTCTTTTTGTAATAATGATAGGCCCTGTAGGCTGTATAGACAACTGTACCAGGACAGACTAAGTAATATAGAATATATGAGAAGAATACTCTTGCAAATGATGGCGCGAATTGACCTGCTGGCATAATATCACCTTAATATTTCTATGGGGTGTAATGCAGATTACTTTATAAATCTTTTGTTTTGGAGTGAGTTCTCAAAAAGATGTGAAGATGAGGGAAGATCCCAACGGTGACGGGTAAACTTTTTATTGCACAGTTCCCCTTCTATGTTATATGTTTTAGAATGTTTGAGAAATATATAAAGAGGTGATTATTATGGATTGGGGAATGAAAAATAGACTGTCTGGGATAATAAATCCCTCGACAGGACATACATTGATGCTTGCTGTAGACCACGGCTATTTCATGGGGCCGACTACAGGATTGGAGAAACCATGGGAAGCAGTCAAAGATCTGATCCCACACGCTAACACATTGATGCTAACAAAAGGTATTCTCAGAAACTGTGTGCCTCCGGAAACAGATATCTCGATAGTGTTGAGAGTTTCAGGAGGTACAAGCATTATCGGGAAGGAACTTCTGCACGAAGGAATAACGAGCTCGATGGAAGATGCGGTACGGCTCAATGTGGCAGGAGTGGCATACTCGATAACCGTAGGTATGCCGTGGGAGAGAGACACCATTCTCGACCTATCTCGGGTGGTGGATATGGCAGGAGAGTACGGCATACCCGTTGTTGCCGTAACAGCCGTGGGGAGAGAGATGGGTAAGGATGCAAAGTATCTTTCCCTGGCAAGTAGAATAGCCGCAGAACACGGTGCCAGTATAGTAAAAACGTACTACTGTAAAAACTTTGAGAGGATAGTTGACACATGCCCTGTTCCCATTGTTATAGCGGGAGGAAAGAAACAGCCGGAAAAGGATGCGTTAACAATGGCGTACAATGCCTTGCAGGCAGGTGCCATAGGTGTCGACATGGGCAGGAATATCTTCCAGTCGGAAAATCCGTCCGCAATGATTCAGGCTGTGAAAGCGATAGTGCATAACAGGGCCACTCCTGATGAGGCCTACGAGATTTTTCAGGAAAAAAAGAAATGAAGAGGCACGCTATGAAGGTGGCCATGTACTACACAAACAAGGACATCAGAGTAAAAGAAGTTCCAAAACCTGTTCCGGGTGACGGTGAACTCATAGCAAAGGTTATGGCATCGGGCATTTGCGGCAGCGATCTGATGGAGTGGTACAGGGTCAAGAAGGCCCCACGTGTACTTGGACACGAGACAGCTGGAGAGATCGTTGAGACGGGAAGAGGCGTGAAAAAGTTCAAAATAGGGGACAGGATTATGGTGACGCATCATGTTTCCTGCGGAACGTGCATTTACTGTAAGACAGGCAGAGAAACCTGCTGCAAGACTCTCAGATCGACTAACTTTTATCCTGGGGGGTTTTCGGAGTTCCTCAGAGTTCCGAAGATCAACGTCCAACGCGGAACGTTGAAACTCCCCAATAACGTCAGCTATGAGGAAGGTACCTTTATAGAACCCCTTGGCTGTGTCCTTCGGGCTCAGCGGCTTACCAATATTGGGGTGGGGGATACCGTTGTAGTTATCGGCTCGGGCATCTCGGGCATACTGCACATCCAGCTTGCACGGGCTCGAGGAGCGAGAAAGATCATCGCAACGGATATCGCTCCATATAGGCGAAAGATGGCAAAGAAGTTCGGAGCGGATAGGATCATCAATGCAAAGGAAAATGTGCCCGAAAGGATCAAGGAATACAATAACGGCCGACTCGCTGATAAGGTGATTGTTGCCACCGGAGCTGTACCCGCGGTTAAACAGGCGCTGAAATCTGTGGATATGGGTGGAACGATACTTTTCTTTGCGCCAACTAATCCGGGCGTTGAAATTCCCGTGGAGCTTCTGGATCTGTGGTCAAAATGTGTGAAGATTGTAACCTCGTATGCTGCTGTAAAAAAAGACCTGGAGGAGGCACTGAAACTGATCAGAAAGAGGAAAATCAATGTGAAGGACATGATAACTCATAGGCTCCCCCTGTCAGAGACACAGAAAGGATTCGCGTTAATGGCAGAAGGAAAAGATTCTCTCAAGATAATCATCAAGCCGCATGAATAAATCTCTTCCGCAGACGAACATTGGCGTCATGCCCGATTAACTCCTACAGCCTCTTACTGTTTCCTTTGAACGGTCTATCTCTATCATTTTACTAAATCCACTTATTTCATTCTACCCTCTCAAGCTCACTTAAAACTTCCCAAACGATTGTTCTGGCATGCATCGGCATATTGGGATCATTGCTGACATCGTCCAAAACCTCTAAAGCCGAGTACGCCTTAACCCTATCCCCCTTTCCTTTTTCCTGTAAAAATTCTATAGCCTGAGATGCTGCTCTTCTGACATTTCTTGGAATAGTAGTATCCTGAATTATATAACACTGGAGGTATTCTGTTATCTCATCTATTTTGCTCATGATATCACCTTTCAAAATGCACGGTAAGACTTAAATACCTACACTCTAAAAAGGTTTTGGTCTTGAGGAAATGTTATGTATAAAAAAATATACGAAATTTTGAAAGATAAAAAGGAACCTATCTCGACAGAAGCAGTAGCTGAAAAGATGGATATCAGCTCTGGAAAGGCCAGTTTAGGATTGTTAAGACTTCAAGAAGAAGGAAAGATAGAAGGACTTGAAAAAAACGGTAAACTTCACTGGGAAGTAAAAACAAAGGATAGAAAAACGGAAAAAATTGAGAAAAAGATGAGAAATGGATAAATAGCGATTTTTTTAGTGAAACTCATGCTTTGGACTCTTTTTCACGAAGCACATATTTCTGTATCTTCCCTGTGGATGTTTTTGGCAGTTCTTTGACAAACTCGACTTTTTTGGGACACTTGAAATGTGCCATTCTCTCCCTGCAGAAAGATATTATATCCTCTTCGGTTGGATTAGTTCCTTGTTTGGCTATTATGAACGCTTTGGGAACCTCCCCCCATTTTTTGTCTGGAGTAGGAACCACACAGACTTCTAAAACATCGGAATGCTCATATATAATTTTTTCTACCTCTACAGAAGCTATATTTTCTCCTCCGCTTATTATGATATCCTTTGCTCTGTCCATAACTTCTATGTAGCCATTCCCATGAACAATGGCAATATCCCCACTGTGGAATACTCCGTTTCTAAATGCTTCCTCAGTTTTTTCCGGCTTTTTATAGTATCCTTTTATTACATTGTTTCCTCTCATCACTATTTCGCCGCGCGTCTTGCCGTCCTCAGGTATATCATTCATTTCTTCATCTACGACCCGCAGTTCCGCATTGATGTACGGCACTCCCTGCCATGATTTTCTTTTTGCCCGTTCTTCAAAAGATAGTGTATCCCACGAAGGGTGCCATTTACATGTAGTATGTGGACCATAAGTTTCTGTCAGACCGTAGACCTGTCTTACCTCTGCCCCCATTTTTTCCAGAGCGCGTAAAAGCGATGGAGGGGGAGGTGCGCCTGCAACTGTTATTATAATTTTATGAGGAAACTTTTCAATGCCTGCTTTTTGGGCATAATTGGTAAGCATTATCCAAACTGTTGGCGCACCGCCCATGTGAGTAATATTTTCACTCTCTATAAGCTCAAATATCTTTGCAGGATCGGCCTTTCTAAGACACAGAGATTTAGCACCTGCGGCGGGAGCGGCCCATGTAAAACACCATCCATTACAGTGAAACATCGGGACTGTCCATAGATATGACGAATATTGATTTAAGCTCATCTCAATCATTTCCGCAAGAGAGTTTAGGTATGCACCCCTGTGATGGTACATACATCCCTTTGGTGATCCTGTGGTGCCGCTTGTGTAATTAATCGCGATTGTATCATACTCGTCTTTTACCGGTATGGTCAGTTCCTTTTTGCTCCCTGTTTTGAGGAACTCTTCGTACTCGAGTCCTTCGCGCTCTATTGTATCATTGATTGTAACAATTTCCTGTATCTTCGGAATTTTATCCTTTATTGAATCTATATTATTCCTAAAGGCCGCATCAACAAATACTATCTTGGAATCAGAGTTGTTTATTATGTACGCCATTTCTTCTGGATTCAATCTAATATTAACGGGAACGAGTACCCCTCCTGAAAGAGGAACGCTGAAATGTGCCTCTAATAACGGCGGTATATTTGGCGAGATAAAGGATACCTTATCGTCTTTTCCGATGCCCATCCTCTGTAATGCGCTTGCAGAACGGTTTACTCTCTCATAGAATTGTTGGAATGTATAACGTTTATCACCATATACTACTGCTGTTTCCTTTCTATGCACATATGCAGATCGCTTTAAAAAAGACAGCGGTGTCAGGGGACTATTATAAACCTCTCTATGTTTGTCTTCCATAAGAACCATCTATTCATATAAAGATGATAACAATATAAGGTTTATGCTATTCAGAAAAACTAACGCTAAGACAAACCTTTTAATGGGTACGGCCAGAGGAAAAGATATGCACCTTCCAAAAAAACTGGTCTTAACATCGGGAGTTGGCGTCTCGGATACAAAACTGAACTCCTTTGATAACGCATTGATAGATGGGGGGATACATGATTTTAATATTGTCAAAGTCTCAAGTATCGGCCCTAAAGATGCTGCTATCGCGAACTTAAACGCTTTAAAGGACCTGAAGAAGGGCTCGATACTGCACTGTGTACTGGCCAGATATACTACAAAAAAAGAGGCAACCATTGCCTCGGCAGTATGTCTTTTAGAAACAGAGGGTATAGGGTTAATAACTGAGTACAATGGAGTATGCACAGAGGAATATGCCAGAAAACAGGCATTGAAAATGGCTGAAACAATGAATAAAAAGAGAAAACTAAAAACAAAGAAAACTCACTTTACCTCAATCGAGCATAAATCAGAAGGGGGATATTCCACCGTCATCTCAGCATGTACTATGGTGTAATGATGGAGTTCAAAAAAATTGCCTATGATATCGGAGCAATGGTAGAAAGGAGAATTGCGCCCATAGTGAACACTGAAGAAGGAAGAAAAACGGTAAAGATGGGAGCCGACGGCACCCCAACAAAGTACATAGACCTTGTGGCGGAACGAGAGATAATAAACTATATAGACGAAAAGAACCTTCGCTGCACACTGATAAGCGAGGAAATCGGGAAGTACAAAAGAGGAGACGAGTTCACAATTATTGCCGATCCCATAGACGGGACAACAAATGCCTGTTCGGGTATACCTTTCTTCTCTGTTTCTCTGGCATTTTACAGAAAAAAGGCAGAATTTGCCTTTGTAAGGAACTTAGCAACGGGAGATACCTTCATGGCGGATGAAAATGCCTATTTGAACGGAAAAAAAATAAAAACTCGGGAATCCGAGATCATCTCATTGTACTCATTTTCCAATGTGATGCCTCTCTTAAAAATCTCCAAGAAAATAAGAAACTTTGGGTCACAGGCTCTGGAGCTCTGTTTTGTCGCCTGTGGAGGAAGTAAGGCCTTTATTGATACGCGGAGAAGAGGGAGATTCTTTGATATAGCGGCTGGAAAGTATATACTGGAAAGAGCAGGGGGCATACTCACCGATGCTGAGGGAGAAGATATACCTCCGGAGGCGGAGGGGTTCTCCTTTGCAGCTTCATGTTCCAGAGAGGTTCAGACGAAAATTATAAATATTATGAAAAAAAGGGATGACAATGAAAATCGGAATGGTCTCGCGAACCGATAAAAAAGAAGCTATGGATCTGGTGGAGAAAATTATCGAGCTTCTGGATACTCATGAGCTCTACGTAGAAAAATCCATGAAAAAATATTTTGACCTGCACGTGATAAAAGACGTAGATTTTATTGTTGTAATCGGAGGAGACGGGACAATTTTAAGAACTGTCAAGGAGCACAAAGATACACCGATTCTACCTGTGAATATGGGAACTCATGGCTATTTAACGGAGATAAAACCTGAAGATTACAAAAAAATTCCTGAAATATTAAAAAAACACAAAATAGAAGAAAGAATGAAGTTGAACGTCATAAAAGATGGAAAAAAAGTAGGAGAGGTATTAAATGAACTCACAATGAGGGCAAAGAGGCCCACAAAGGTTGCCAATTTTTTATTGGAGTATGGCAACAAAAAAGTGTCGGTTCGCGGCGACGGTATTATTGTGGCCACACCTACCGGATCCACGGCATATTCCCTATCCGCGGGAGGACCGGTTGTTCATATCAAAACAGAGGCGATTGTAATAACGCCGCTTGCTTCCTTAAACAGAGAAAATCTTCCTACTGTCATTCCTAACTATTTTGAGGTGAGAATAAAAAACCTTGGAAAGGACTCGTACTTAGTCCTGGATGGAGTAAACTTTGGTGTTTTGGGGCGGGATGAGGAAGTCTCAATAAAGAAATCGGAAAACAGGGCTAAGTTTGTGAGGATATGATATGTATATCGTGGACACATCCGTTCTGCTCTCAGGGTTTATCCCTGAGAATCGTGAGGAGTATATTACCGTGGATGAGGTTGTCCGGGAACTGAAAAATGCCCCATACGGTGCAAGAATGTTTAAGGTATACGCCCCATCCAAAAAGAGTATAATGAAAATAGAGGCTTATTCCAAAAAAACGGGGGAAGAGCTCTCGGTAACGGACAAAAAACTTCTTGCGTTGGCCCTGGACGTTAATGGCATGCTCCTCACAGAGGATTATGGTATCCAGAATGCCGCCAAATCTCTGGGAATAGAGTTCAGCAGTATCACCACAGATGGGATAAGAGAGGTGTACAGATGGAAAAAGATATGCAGGGGCTGTAAAAAAGAGTATCCGTTAAGTTATGAGGGAAAATGTGAGGTCTGCGGGAGTGATGTTATCACCGTGAGGGATAGATCCTAATGCGTTTTTCCTCTCATTTTTTCCTTTATTATCTGACAGGAATCTCGTATCCAC
>JAYEIH010000080.1:18041-48247 GCA_034659995.1 Methanobacteriota archaeon | reverse complement strand
TTGTCCCCATGTTTCTCGGCATGATACTCTTTTATAAATCTGTGAAAAATGTTTCTATCGTGTCCATAGGTGTAATTATGCTGATTGAACCGATATCCGGCGTCATTTATGGATATTTTCTCCTGGGGGAAGGAATCGATCCTCTCACGATACTTGGCGGTGCGCTTGTACTCATCGCAAGTTTGTTGGTTATCAAGCGGTAATAAGAAGAGTTAACCGGTTACTGCAACTTTTACTGTAGAAACTGTTAGAATGCCCCATGACCGAATACGGATGTTATGCACACCAGCGTGTTCAGAAGAAAAGGATCAGTTTTACAGAGAAAGCAACAGTTCTTGACAAGAAAAAAATTCAGTGGAAACAGCGGGAGCACTTAGATATAGCGATCAAGATCTGCAATTGATTCCAGTATCATATCGGGGTGAATGTTGGAATCACTCACCTCCTTCTGATTGAATTTTCCGGTCTTCAGAAGAATGCTGTGTGCACCAATGTTTTTTGCCCCTTGGATATCCGTGGTAATATCGTCACCTATTATTACCACCTCTTCCGGAAGAAGTTGTAATTCGTTGAGAAAAATTGAAAAAAACTCTAAGTTGGGTTTTCCCAACACCATTGCTTTTTTATCTGTTGCGTACTCAAAAAGGCTGACAAAACTTCCGGTGTCAAGATTTTTGCCCTCCTCGTTTAAAAAGAATTTTCCTTTTTGCAAGGCAATAAGCTCGGTCTTTTTGGATATCATGCGGAAAACGTTATTAAGTGTAACATAAGAAACTTTATCCCTACAATCACCAATTATCACGTAATCAGGGGTGCACTCATCTATGGTAAGCTCTTTGTACTCTTGAAATACCTCATCTGAGACGAGAGGATAGCATGTTTTGTTTTTCTGCGATTTCATGAAGGTAATCGATGCTGTAAGGGGTGTATAAACCTCAGAGCTGTTGATAGCAAATCCAAATCTTTCTAATTTTTCCTGTAAAAATTCATTTGTACGAGAATCCGTGTTGGTAGGGAAGCGTATTATGCATGCATTCTCTCTCAAATTCTCAATAGTATCGGCGGCTCCTGCTATTGGTTTACCCTGAAAGTACAGTGTACCATCCAGATCTATTAAAAACGCTTTTATCTTTGCAAAGTTAATTTTCATCAAAAATACAAAGGCAATCAGCCTTATAAAATTTTTCTAAAAATGAGCCTGAACGATAGTGAAGGTTCATCGTTGTGCGGGAACACAAGCGTAGCGAAGTGGGCCCGCTGAGATTTGAACTCAGGTCCTCCGCCTTGTAAGGGCGACGTCATAACCACTAGACTACGGGCCCCTAAAGATATTTCACTGTCGTACTTAAAAATCTTTTTGTGAGTAAACTTTTTATAGTTTATAAAGTAAGCCCCTAATAGGTGAAAGCATGATAACCGTATCGGTAATAAAAGCAGATGTTGGAGGAGCCCCGGGACATTCCAGGGTTCATGAGGATTTGGAAAAGATTGCACAAAAAAGCCTTAAAAAGGAAAAAAAACTAGTGGATTTTTATGTCACTCACTGCGGTGATGACCTCGAGTTAATAATGACTCATACTGAGGGTGTGGACTCAGAGGAAATACATGGCCTCGCGTGGAACACATTTGAAAAGGCCACTGAAAAGGCAAAGGAGCTTGGACTTTATGGAGCTGGTCAGGATCTTTTATCAGATGCGTTTTCTGGTAATATTCGTGGAATGGGTCCGGGAATTGCAGAAATGGAGTTCACCGAGCGAAAGGCAGAGCCATTGATTGTGTTTATGATGGATAAAACAGAGCCCGGCGCTTTCAATTTTCCTGTATACAAAATCTTTGGCGATCCGTTCTCTACTGCCGGATTGGTTATAGATCCAAATATGCACAGCGGATTTACATTTGAGGTATGGGATATAAAGAAACATACAAGGGTCTTCATGAGTACGCCGGAAGAGACGTACGATCTCCTTGCGCTAATCGGTGCCAAATCACGGTATGTCATAAAACGAGTCTATCCCAAGAAAGGAAAGCTTCCTGAAAATGAGCCTGCCGCGGTGATCTCCACTGAGAAACTCTACCACATCGCGGGGGAGTATGTCGGAAAGGATGATCCCTGCGGTGTTGTTCGTGCTCAGTCAGGACTGCCGGCGTTGGGGGAGGTACTGGAACCCTTTTCACTGCCATATTTAGTCAGCGGTTGGATGAGAGGATCTCATAATGGGCCAATCATGCCCGTATCAGTTGAGGATGCAAAATGCACGCGGTTTGATGGACCCCCACGTATTGTTGCCATGGGATTTCAGCTGAAAAGCGGAAAACTCAACTGCGCGTCGGATCTTTTTGATGACCCCGCCTTTAATAGGGCGAGGGAAAAGGCACTGGAAGTTGCTGATTATATGAGACGTCACGGACCCTTTGAGCCGCACAGGCTGCCGCTGGAAGAAATGGAATACACAACTCTGCCAGAGGTACTCGGAAAACTTGAGGATAGGTTTGAGGAAGTAGAATGATCTTTGTAAATTTCAAGGCATACGCAGAGGCTATAGGAAAAAAAGGCTTGAAACTCGCGAAATTGTGTGAGAGAGTATCGAAGGAATCAGGAGAGGAGATAATTATCTCCCCACAGACTCCTGATCTTTCCCTTATCTCACGAGAGGTTTCTATTCCTGTCTATTCACAGCACATTGACCCTGTCGAAATTGGAAGTAGAACTGGGTATACACCCCTGGAAGCGGTGGAACCCTATGTTTCAGGGGCGCTGGTAAACCATTCTGAGCAGAGAATGAACCTTGCGGATATCGATTATCTTGTTAAGAAGTGCAGAGAACACGGACTGAAATCTATTGTCTGCACGAACAATATAGAGGTTTCAATGGCGTCCGCCTCTCTCTCTCCTGATTATATTGCGATAGAACCGCCTGAGCTTATCGGTGGCGATATTTCAGTAACCACTGCCTCTCCGGAAATCGTGGAGGACGCTGTGAATAGGATAAATGAGATAAATCCAGAGGTTGCAGTACTCTGCGGGGCAGGAGTCAAGACAGGAGGAGATGTAAAAAAAGCTCTGGAGCTGGGCGCAGAGGGAGTACTGCTGGCTTCCGGCGTTGTCAAGGCGGAAGATCCTGAGGAAGCATTGAGAAATCTGGTAAATGGTGTGTAGCACAAAATTTTTAAACTCTGTTTCTCATAGGTATATAGATGTTCGAGATAGAAAAAAGAGACGGAAGGATAGAGGAGTTCATCCCTGAGAAGGTAGTTGTCAGCTGCGTAAAGGCAGGAGCTGATTTGGAGGCGGCTCGAGACATCTCTAATGAAATAAAGCGAGAACTGAGGGAGAAAACCAGTTCGACGGTGCTGCGAAATCAGATTTTGGATCTTCTGGGGAAGAAAGATCCAGAGTGGAAGAAAAACTGGCTTGTTTACGATAAAGCGGTAAAAAAGAGGTAATAGACCCCTATACCAGCAAGAGCCCCCAAAAGACTGGAAAAGAAGTTTGTACAGTTATTTCCCCACCATTTTGCATTGGTTTCTACCGTAGCTCCAAGAACACTGTCGATATTTGCACCGATAAAGCCTGCCATTGACGCGATTACTACGGTGTATCCATCGCCGAGACCCATTGCAAAGGCCAGTATTCCAATAAAAAAGGCAATGAAGAACTCGGCTGCTTCTCCAAGGAGGGAGACCGCACCTTCCGCACCGGTAGGCACTTTTTTTAGCGTTGTTATCACTCTCGGTCTGTGTTTCGATAATCTGCCTATCTCCCCTCCTGCGGTATCTGCTGATGTGGAGGCCACTGCGGCTAAAAATCCCACTAAAAAGATCTCACCCCCAACCATTCCTTCGACCATTGCAAAGATGAGGGCTACAAGACCATTGCCAAAAACATTTAAGTATCCTCGTGCTCCTTTTTTTCCCTGTGCAACGCCCTTTTTCTTCTTTTGTTCGTATTTGTACTTCGTTGCAGCGCCAGAAAGGAAAAAGAAAGCGAATATAATTGCAAACCATCGGAGATCGGTAAAAAGAAGAATACCCATACCGACTGCATAGCCGCTCAAAAGCCCGGAAAGATCGACAACATTCTTTTGGTATGACGGCAAACCAATTACAGAACAGACGACAAACGCTATAACAACTTCCAATGATCCTACCATAATAATCAGTAGTAAGAGCGAGCCTTGGTATAAAAATCTTTCGATTGTCGTTGGAAAGTTCGGTTATCAACTACTTTCAGAGAAAAAATAGAAGGAAAAAGTATTTATGCTTTTAATACATACTGCACTGATATGAAAACAAATTCTTTTGATAAAAAAATTGTGTGCACGGTGGTCTTTACAGCGATAATTCTGATAAGTCTGGTGACCTATGCGGAGTCTGCAGCGGTAGTGAAGGAATTCAGTCCCGACTCGTCGATAAGCGGAACACTGAGGTCTGATAACAATACCTATCCTGGGTCGTATTCTGTGGGAGATACTGCATTTAAAGCCGGAAGAAGAGTTTTTCTTACCTTCGACATCAGCGAGATCCCTTCTGGTGCGAACATCGACTCTGTGAAGCTGGACCTCACCCACTACACAAAGAAGGGTGATCCCTTTGGCGATCTCGGACACTTTTATGTGGAAGCATTGAATTACGGCAACATTCTTGATAATTCTGATTACAACAGAACTAGAATCTCTATCATTTCCTTATATGTCTCTCCTCCTGGCTCGAAACTCTCGTCCAGCAATCTCACATCGTACATAGAAGATATTGTCAGCACATCAGGGAAAGCACAGTTCAGACTACGGTTTTATAAGGATACGGATAATGATTCTGCAAGGGACGCAATTTATTTCAATAATATCAAACTCAAAATAGCATGGTCCACCGGTGGCGTGACTCCCTTCCCGAGCTTTACCCCTATTCCGACCGTTATTCCCACCTGGGGGCCTGTTGCTCTTCCGGATCTCATTGTCTCTGATATCTACGTGAATACCTATGGAAATATCGCGTTTAAAATAGGCAATAAGGGCGCAGATCTCTCATCGACAAGCGTGAAGGTGAAAATTTATAAGAACAGTATGCTTATCAAGAGCGGAACGCTGACGCTGACCCTTCCCTCTGGGAGCGCTTCACCGGGATTTAACCTGACTGGCTCCTCTGCGAAGGTGACAGGTACGGACCAGGTAAAGGTTGTTGTGGATGCGGATAACGACGTGTTGGAGGAGGACGAGACGAACAACGAGCATACCGAGACGCTTACAGGGACACCTCCCGCTACTACTCCGGCTCCGACCACACCAGCACCTACAACAGCAGCTCCGACCACGACCGCAGCGCCAACGACTACGGCTGCTCCAACGACAACTCCCGCCCCGACAACCGCAGCTCCAACCACAACTGCGGCCCCGACGAGCATGCCTGCCGTGGGGCAGCTTTCGGTAACAAAACCGGAGTACTCCCAGGGCGAGGCCGTTGAGATATTCCTCACGAGTACAGGTGAGACACCGATAAGACTCCCAAATTCTGCGCCATGGAGCGTGTACAGGATAAAGGAGGGCAATCTTTATGGGGTGTTCAAACCTGCAGTTGCACAGGTAGTTACCGATGTAACGGATGAAAAGAGATGGATCTGGAATCAGAAGGACAATGAGGAAAATTCTGTTCCACTGGGCAGATACAAGGTGGTGGTCCATACACTCAACTCTGGCGAATACACCGCCGAGTTTGTTATTAGCGGCGAGGCAACAGTGCAGCCCACGACGGTACAACCCACGACCCAGAGCAGTGAGACAACATCAGTGCTTGAGAATCCAATGGTTCTCGTAGGTGCAGCGGTGATACTGCTTCTCTTCGTTCTGGTAATAATCGTTGCAATGAAAAAATAGTTTATTTTTTTATTTTATTTTTTAAAATTCTGAGATTTTTACACCGCCCCCAGTGATGTGTTTTTTCGTGCTGCAATGAGAGACTCGCAGAGTTCCAGTATTCTATCGATATCGAATTTTTCCCCCTTTCCAATACCTTTACAGCTTTCGTCTACGTAGAGATATACCCTTTTTCCGTTTTTCAGACGATAAGGCACATTTTCCTTCTTTTTCAGCAACGGTAGTTCAGAGACTGCGATGGGGTACAACCTACATATGAGTGGTTTTATTTCATGAATGCTACATTTATTGTCTTCCAAAAACACACAGCCGTTGTCCCATTCCCTTCGTTCTATAACGAGTTCCTTCTCATTCCATACGAGAAGAAACTCCTCCGAAGGGGCCTCATTCTTTATTCTGAGGATATCACTAAGCGTTAACGGTACCCACCTGCTTTTACAGCACTCGCCACACTGTTGACACTCAAACCGTTGATCTTTCAGGGGTACCAGTTTCTCTTTCATCAAAGCATGATTTTTAGTTCTTCTTCTATTAGTGGAGCAACGCTGATTTCCGAGTATTTATGCGGTATTGTGTCCGTTCCGAAGATTTTATCTATTCCGGCCTTTTTAAATCTCTTTTCTGCATTTTTTACCATTAAAAGGTGGGTTGCTCCGGCGAGTACCTTTCTCGTTCCCTCCTTTTTAAGTACTTTGCACGCATTTACCATTGTTCCTCCCGTTGATATCATATCATCCACGATAACGACGTCTCTCCCTGTCGTGTCTATATTTTTTGGCTTTGTCTTTACTTTATTACTGGAAATTCTTTTTTTCTCTAGATAGTCGTATTCGCAGTCTAAAACCTCAGCAACAGACTCTGCCATGCCAACGGCTCCTTTATCTGGCGAGATTATCACCGGCTCTTTCAGATCCTCTTTTTTGAGGTATTTTCCGATCTCTGAGGTTGCCGTTACGTTCTTAGTCTCTGTCTTTATATGTTTCAACAGTTTTTCCTCATGAACGTCAACGGTATAAAAACTCTTTAAGTCAAAAAAATTGAGAATTCCAAGTACCGTTTCTGAGGAAATGCACTCATACTCCTTAAATCTTTTATCCTGGCGAGCGTAGGCAAGATACGGAACAAAAAGGTGGGTATTTATGCCCAGTTCTTTACACGCATCGAGCATGAAAAAGAGCTGCATTAAGTGTTTATTCTGGGGATAATAGAGAGATTGGACGATAAGAAGTTCTTTAATCTCTTTTATCTTTTTTTCAAACCGTATATACATCTCACCATCGGGGAACTCCTGGTACTCTATTTTTACTCTCTTATAGGGTAGTTTTTCGATTATTGATTCAGAGGAGATTCCAGTTACATACATTTCTTACACCAAACGTACTATATGATTAATATATTAATAAACTTATGCCCTTTCCTCCATGAGACCTTTGACCCTCTTCATCCTGAAAAAATCCTCCCTTTCTCTTTCCTCAAGTTGAAATCTGATAAACCTTCTATGTTTCTCCAAGGTGGGTAATATTACGTATTCCAGTGCATTTACTCTTCTCTTTGTTTTTTCAATCTCCGCAGCTATAAGTTTAACAGATTTCTCTATCTCTCCCAGCCGTACAATATCCTTTAGTATCTTTTTGAATCTGTCATACTCCTCATCCAGAAGAGTTGAGGAGGTGTAGAGATTGTATCCCCGTTCTGTAAGCTTATCTTCGTCTTCCTGTAATTTCAGCAGTGGAACCGTTACCCCCATAATGTTTTTCTCTCTTATCTTGAGCCTGGGGCCATTTCTTTCAGGAACTGTTGCAGCGAGAGTTTCGACATCTCTATCTACAGCCTTCAGTTTCATATACGTCTTAAAAGCATCCTTGAGTTCATCGTTTATTTTTCTTCTTAGATATTTTTGATCCTCAAAGATACTGAAAAACTCCATTACAAGGACATCCCTTTTTTCTTTCAGGAGCCTATGTCCTTTTTCAGCCAGTTTAACCCTTCTGTTTAGTTTTAAAAGGGCTGAACGCGTGGGTTTTACCTCTTTCAATGCTCTTCACCTTTATAGTACTTCTCAATAACTTCTGGATCGATCCTCTTAAGCTCGGACTCAGGGAACATCGATAATAGATCCCAGCCAAGATCTAGGGTTTCCTCAATGCTCCTGTTTTCTTCTTTCTCCTGGGTGACAAAACGACCTTCGAACTCATCGGCAAATTTCAGGTATTTTTTGTCAGACTTGCTCAGCGCCTCCTCACCGACGACAGCTACAAGGTCTCTCAGTTCCTTTCCTTCTGCATATGCACTGAACAATTGGGATGAGAGACCGGAATGGTCGTCTCTCGTTCTTTTTTCGCCGATTCCCTTCTGCATTAATCGTGATAGCGAAAGGGAAACCTCGACAGGGGGGTAGATATTCTTTCTGTGAAGATCCCTCGAAAGGATGGTCTGTCCCTCTGTGATATAGCCAGTGAGATCGGGAATGGGATGATTGATATCGTCGTCGGGCATGGTGAGAATTGGCATCTGTGTGATACTTCCTTTTTTTCCTTTTATTCTACCAGCTCTTTCGTATATTGAGGCTAAATCTGTATACATGTAGCCTGGATACCCTCTTCTCGCAGGTATCTCCTCTCGTGCTGCAGCTATCTCTCTAAGAGCTTCACAATAGTTGGTCATATCCGTGAGTATTACAAGAACATGCATGTCCTTCTCAAAGGCGAGGTACTCCGCACAGGTCAGTGCTGTTCGGGGGGTGATTATTCTCTCGATGGCGGGGTCATCTGCAAGGTTGAGGAACATTATTACCCTTTCCAGCGCTCCCGTTCTTTCAAAATCCTTAATAAAGAAGTTAGCTTCCTCAAAGGTGATACCCATAGCTGCAAAGATAACACTAAACTCCTCTTCCTGTCCGAGTACCTTTGCCTGTCGCGCTATCTGTGCGGCAAGTTCATTGTGCGGAAGTCCGGATCCCGAGAATATTGGTAGTTTTTGTCCTCGCACAAGGGTATTCATCCCGTCAATTGTCGATATACCCGTTTGAATAAAGTCTCTTGGGTACTCCCGAGCGTAGGGATTGATAGGAGCTCCGTTAATATCCAACTCGTCCTCGGGAATAATTTCAGGTCCTTCTTTTGGTTTGCCAAGTCCTGTAAATACTCTTCCAAGCATATCTTCAGATACAGGAAGTTTTATGGGCTCCCCAGTGAACCTTACTCTTGTTTTGTGTGTGTCAAGCCCTGTAGTTCCTTCAAACACCTGAATAACAGCCGTGTCGGTGGACGTTTCCAGAACCTGTCCGAGTCTGGTCTCATCATCAGAGGTGGTGATCTCAACCACCTCCCCGTATCCAACATTTTCCACCTTTTCAACGACCAGCAGGGGCCCCGAGATCTCCTTTATTGTTGAGTATTCTTTGAGCTTCATAGTGATCACCTACCTTTCATAATGATATTTTGTATAAAAAGGTTTCTTGAATTTGTTGGATCCCCTTCCAGCACAATTATAATCTCTGAGAACGAGAGGATACTGATTACCATGAGTACCATAACCGTTACCAACCTTTCAAAATTCTATGGAGAGACAAAGGCATTGAACGGCATTTCCTTTAAATGTAGCAAATGGAGGTAGATTCTTTGGATTTTTCTCACCATGGCAAGGGGGAGTAAACAAAACTCTCTTAATACTTCAGATAAAGGAGAAGTAGTGAATGACCACCTGTTATTTTCATTCCAAGAGGATCTTTCTTCTTTTTCTTGCCGTGCCCGTTGAACAGTACGGAAAAAACGATTTTTGCCATCTTTCTTTGCAGAAGATGCGCTTCTTGGCAAAGAGATCGTGGAGCTGCGCCGAAGCGGGACCTGGCGGGTTCTCCTGAGATCGTACCTCTTTCCCCTCTTTTTTCTCTACGGCATCTTTTATTTTTCAGGGGGGATATCTCAGTTATGCCCTCGATGAGGTTGCACTGCTCCCCGTTTCTCTCTTCGCGATGTCCGCCGTCTCCCTCCACATTGCAGCCGTTGCCTCATATCTCTGTGGTCTGTACCCATACGTACTTATTTAACAGTACGATTCTCGCGCAGTATCTCCTGACGAGACTCGCGGTACTTCTCCTCACGATCCTCTCGCTCATGAAGGCGTATATCCCTGTTGTCGTTGTATCGTTGCTTGTGTTCCTTCCCTCTCTTTCATTTTACAAAAGAATGGAAAAAAAATACGGAAAACGGTATTTTCTGGAATAGCCATCTGCCTCCATTATTTTTCTCTTCTGCGTTTTTTGTACCGTAGGGGCTGCTGAGCCAATGGCCAATGGGCCTTATGGAATCGGAAAAAAGGATCATAATGTTTAAATAGATCTATCTCCATTAAATCTGAACTGTAAAGGCGATATAAGATGAGTGAGAAACGAAATATTCTTATGGTTTCCATGCATGGCGATCCTGCGGCAGAGATCGGATCTGAGGAGCAGGGTGGTCAACCGATTTATATAAAAAATATCTCTAGACTTCTTTCCGACGAGTACAAGATCGATATTTTTACCCGGAAGAAAAAGGAATCTGAGAATACCGTAATTAATCTGTTCCCTGAAGTGAATGTGGTGCGGATAGAGGCCGGTCCTGTTGAGTTTGTACCCAAAAAAGAGCTCTACACACACATCAATGAGTTTTTTATGGGGGTAGTACGGTGGGGTGAGGAGCATGATGAACGATACTCTTTGATCCACTCTCACTACTGGTACTCAGGTATTGTTGCGCTCAAACTGCGGGACGCACTGGAAGTTCCTGTAGTCCATAACTGCCATTCTCTTGGAAGGATAAAGTATGAGATGCTGGACAAGGAAAAACCACCGTACGCCGATATGCGGCTGCTGGAGGAGGAGGTGATACTTAAACGGGCCAACGGTATAGTCGCATCGACACCCCAGGAGGTGAAGAACATTCTGGACCTTTACGATGTGAGCGGAGAGAACATCCGCCTAATACGTGCAGGCGTGAACAAAGATCTGTTCAGACCAATAGACAAAGAAAAGGCAATCGAAAAGATAGAAATAGATTTTGAGAATGTTCTCCTTTTTGTTGGGAGAATTACCAGGGCAAAAGGTCTCTCTATACTTATTAAAGCTCTGAAAAAAGTGAAAAAACGATTTGATGAAGAGGTAAAGCTTCTTGTAGTGGGAGGTGATGTCTCCGGTGTAATGCACTCGGAGGAAGAAGAAAGGCAAAAACGAAAACTGAAAAAGATGCTCACGGAGCTGGGACTCAACGACGATGTGAAGTTTTTGGGACCTGTGGAACGGGAGAAACTCCCTTATTATTATGCGCTGGCAGAGGTATGCGTTGTCCCCTCGCGGTACGAAACCTTTGGTCTTGTTGCAGTGGAAGCCATGGCCTGCGGGCTGCCTGTAGTCGCATCAAAAGTCGGCGGCCTCGAACACACTATCGAGCATGGGGTCTCCGGCCTCCATTTTGTTCCCGGAAGGGCCGATTCTCTGGCTGAATCAATATTAAATATTTTAAAAAACTCTCAAAAATTAAAAGAAATGCGAATAAATGCACGAAAGAGGGCTGCCAGAAATTTTAGCCTGGAAAGAACAACAAAACAGATAAAAGAACTGTACGACTCACTAATTTTTTGAGGATTGCACATGGAGTATATACTTATTTGCGATATGGATGGAACGCTCACCGGTGACAGAGAGGCAATCACGGAGTTTAACCGGTTTATCTCTTCTCACCGAAAGACCTTCTATTTGGTGTACTCCAGCGGCAGATTTAAAGCCTCGATGATATCACTTATAAAGGAAGAGAGCCTACCGATTCCAAATGCTCTGATTGCAAATATCGGAACAGAGATCTACTACGCCCCTCACTGGAATCCGGATCGGGACTGGGAAAAAAGGCTTACCGGCCACTGGCCTAAAGAGGAAATCCTCTCAGTTCTTAGGGGCTTCGATATACAGCCCCAGCCGTACATGAAAAAATTTGTACTCGGCTACTATGTTAGGAACGGCAATGTGGTAAAAAATATAGAGAAAAAGCTCTGCGATCAGGTAAAGTGTGTATATACAAAAAATCGATATCTGGACGTGATTCCAGCGGTTGCGGGAAAGGGATCAGCTGCAGAGCACCTGAAACGTAAAATTTCTTTGCCAATTATTTGCTGTGGAGATTCTGAGAACGATATCGGTATGCTGATGAAGGGTGATTACGGCGTATTGGTGGGAAACGCCTCTGAGACTATAAAGAAAAAGATGAGCACACAATCTCATCTGTATATATCGGGTTTATGCTGCGCTCGGGGGGTGCTTGAGGGATTACGCGAGTTGTTCCCATGAGTATCAGGGCTCGTACTGCATGATCTCGTAGATCTCTATATTGCCGTCGGAGTAGACGAGTTTGAAGTACTTATCATTTCTAAACTTCACATGATTTACCGGAATACCAAATCCGTCTGCCTTATACGCTCCAAACCATCCCGAGCTCTCCATATTTCTCGATATAAAGATATGGGTAATACCATATCGTTCTATTATTTTAAGAGTAAGATCCATATCATCGCTGGAATACAACTCGTAGATATCATCCTGCACCTGTGCCGGTGCCTTGATGTACTCATTGAAATCAATGTTTCGCAGTGGGAATAGCCCGCCGAGCAGCGCCTTGCCGCCACAGACACCGCCGAACATCTGCGCAGTGTAGTAATCCGCGACGATTCTCGCATCCTCGGAAGTATTTTCGCGAAACCACAGAGCTGCGTCGTACTCCCTCTCATTCACTCCTGAGTTGGTCAGTTTCCACTCTATATTGTATGAGGAGATCCCTGTCAGAGAGATCACCGTTATCGCCGCTACAAATGCGATTCCGAGTACCTCTCTGTCCAGATCCTTCCGTATTCTATCCAGAAAAAGTGCCGAAACAAGTGAGAAGGGCATTGCCAGAAATATATAAAATCTGTATCCCTCCAGCGGTCGTATAACGGTAACCCACATAAGGTCCGCTCTGTCAAGTATATCGAGGATATTCTCGGCAAATACCTCGTAAAACAAGAAAACGGTCCACAGAACGATAAACGTTCTATGTTTAAACTTTTTTGTACAGAAATAGGCGAATCCAATGAAGCCAAGTATCATAAAAAGAGCTCCATAGAACTCGAGATGACCCCTGATCCCCTGTAGAAGTGTGGATGCCGATACGTGGAAGATCCACCATTTGAAGAGGTTATCGGGAAGCCACCACCACGCGGTAACCAGAAGGCTGATCCCCGTGCTGATCAGGAAAAACTTTACCTTTTCCTTTATCGGTTTTTTCTCGATTTTTTCAGCTGCAATATATAGTATTAGGGTTACCAGCGTAAGGAAGTATGAAAGATGAAATAGAAAGTTTATACCAAGAAGAATGCCCAGAATAATAGCTCGTTTATGAGTGTACTCCTTTGAAAGGAAAAGTAAGGCCACAGGGATGATCCATAAGGTGAAGATCTGGAGATCCGCGATCCCTGTGAGATAAATAAATGAAGGTGTCAGGGCGAAAATAAGAACGGAAATCCGTGCTATCTGACCGTTGTACCACTTTTTTATCAGAAAGTAGAAGGGAATGGGTGTAAACGCCTCGAAAAAAGGCATAATCCGTGTACATACCGTAGCAAGATCCAGCGTTGTTATTTTGGAGAGAAATGCTAAGAATGCTGGAGAAAGTGGTGGGTACCACATTGGAACATACCCATAGGCAAGGTACCGAATATCGGGAATGGGAAGCGATCCATGGTCCAGCATATACTGTGCCATACATATCCTGTACCAGACATCCCCCATAAAGGAGGGGAGACGTGAACTTACCGCTAATTTTGGATAGAGCCGAAGAACAAGGCCTAAAAGGTACACGCAGAGTAAAAATGCAATCTCAAACTTCCTCTCTTTTTCCATGCAATAAGATAGGGTTGTTATTTAAAAAACTTGCGAAGGAAAATTATAAAAATGAGGACTACCAATTTTTTATATGGAGATAGAAGAAAAGATAAATACAGTTACGGAATCAGATTTCAAGACCCCTTTCATAATCGTACTTGCCACGGGAGTGGTAGCAGGCGTGGTAGGAGGCATTATTTCCTCCTCAAAAATAAACTACATATGGCCTGAAGCAATTCCGTTTGGACAGTACTGGGGCGTAATAATGATATTTGGAAGTCTTATCGGTGGAATTATAGGAGCTGTAGTTGCATGGCTCCTACTTTATGGTTTTGTGCATCTTCTATCCAGTTTTATCGGTGGTCATGGTGATTCTAAAAGAATCTTTAAGGTGGGAGGATATATATTCCTGATACTTCTTATTGGGAATGTTTTTTCTGCTGTTGCGATACCATTTATGCCCGAAACGACGATAGACCTCTCAGGTATAGAAGAGGAAAAAGCACCGGATCTCGGTGAGATAATGGAACCGATGAAGGAGTACCAACGGTCGCAGGGGTACCTTTTGCATGTTATCATTCTTGCTTTTTTTAGAGTTATAGCAATGATGATTACAGTACTTGCTGTGGAGGAACTCTATGGACTCCCAAGGGCAAGGGCGGCGGTGGCCTGTGGGATACCATATATTGTGTATATCCTTTATCCTGTCCTTACAATGGCGATAACCTTAAGTCTTTAATCCTTTTTTTTTGAGTTCCTTTACAAACTTAACATTTTTTATCTCGGGAATGTACTCTCTTACCGCTTCCAATAGGTTTTCCTTCATTTCGTCTTCTGTATCTTCCTTTTCCTTGATTTTTAACTCCTTTTCTTCAAGTCTATACTCCAATTCAATGCCTATGTTTAATTTCATCAGGATTTTTACCTTTTCATCGATCTCATCGATCTTTGCATTAATTTTGATACTGTATACGACCGTTTTTCCAGCTAAAAAATGATTGAAATCCAGACTAACTCTTCCAGAGCTTACATTCCGTACCGTAGCCCATTGTTCGTTTATTTCCATACGAACGCCCGGTCTGGGCATTACATCATGTTTTTTGAACTCCTTTAGTGGAACCTTGACTATAAGTTTGGGATTTCTCTTTCCATATCCCTTTTCCGGCGGAACCTCTATATTTTTTTCCTCGCCCACATCCATGGTAACCAGTGTCTCATCCATCCCCTTTACGACATAACCTGCTCCGATAACCGTTTGTATCGGTTCATAGGTCATATTTTCTTTGTGAATCCCGTGTTCCTTGGCTTTGCTCTCCATAGTCGTATCAAATACCTTATTTCTTCCTACCATCTTTGCAACGTAGTCTATTTCCACGAAGTCTCCTTTTTCCATGCGATCACTCCATACCTTGAGAACTTTTATGGATATAAAAGGTTTTTGATGTTCACAAAAAGATTTTTATACGGCACTCTCATAAGGAAAATACGGGCCCGTAGTCTAGTGGTTATGACGTCGCCTTGACATGGCGGAGGTCCTGAGTTCAAATCTCAGCGGGCCCACTCCCCACGGTCATGGTCCCGCACGAGGATGTAGCAGCTCTTTGACCTGCTCCATTTCTCAGCGGGCCCACTTACTCCGTTCATGGTCCCTCTAAGGATGATCCAGCTTTTCTACCTGACTCATTTCTCAGCGGGCCCACTCCCCACGGTCATGGTCCCGCACGAGGATGAACCTTCCTAACGTCATGCTCATTTGGGCTTTCCGGGTTTCTAAACATCGGTAAGGACCGCTCAATCAGAGCCATTTTTCTCTCGGACGACCAGTACAGGAACATCCGCATGTCTCACTACCTTCTCAGTTACACTTCCTAGGAGAAGGGAAACTATGCCACTTCTTCCTAGAGTGCCCATTACGACAATATCATGAGTTTTGGCATGTTTAAGTATCTCACTGGTAGGATGGCCCACTACAACTAACGGATTGACATCAATCCCTATCTTTTTCCCTTTTTCCGCCACCTTTGTTACTATCTCCTTTCCCATTTCTTTGTGCTCTTCTATATGCTCCTCTGCTACCGATGGGGGAATAGTACTCATTGGTGGTGCATAGGTCACCTCTATCTCTGCAACATAGAGCGCTGTTACCGTAGCTCCCATCTCCTTGGCCAGTTTCAATCCGTGTCTTTCGGCCCTGCTGGAATGTTTCGACCCATCCGTGGCAATTAATATTTTTTTGTACATCACTATCCCCTTCTCTCATGCGAATATATATAGGTTTCTCTTGGTAAATGGGCCGTACTTTTGGAACTCCGACAAGTTTATAAAAGCGTTTATTTTAGTACTTTCAATGAAAAAAATCGTTGCAACGACGAAGAAGGAAGATATTACCAAAATACTCTCTTTTCTAAAAGATAGAGTCTATTTTACCAGAGAAGAGGGTGAACTGGTAAGAATTACTATTTATGTTCAAGACGGAGATCTCGACGAGCTGATAGAACACCTCGAGAAAAGTAAAAAATGCCATCAAGGGTATCGTGAACATAGGAATACTCGTCTCAATGGTGGTGCTGTTCTCCTTTTTGGGCACCGTGGCAATCTCCTACTTCACTGACCTCTCTCTCACGCCGGAGATCCAAAGTAGAATGAATGCTAGTAGCCCCATATATATGTAGGTTTCACCCACATCACTCTTTGCGTGCACCGTTTCCACGTGGACGTAGGTGAAACCTACGTCGATCTATGGTGCAGTGCAACCGAAACACTTTTATTCATTGGTTATAAAAAAAACTGTAGTAAAGCGGCTGTAGTGTAGTGGCTAGCACATGGGCCTGCCACGCTCATGACTCGGGTTCAAATCCCGACAGCCGCATAACCCTTCGGATTATGGTCTGCCTGGGGATGTAGCAGCTCTTTGACCTGCTCCAGTTCGCCGACAGCCGCACTCAACCTTTTCTTTAGAAAAGAGAACGTTGTCCTGTAGCGGGAACCCGGATTATCCTCTCCTTCTTTTCGGCGATATTATCACAGACAATCCGAATATCAGGGAGCTTCTGGAGATTACAGGTGTTGATCTGTTCGTTAAAAAGCAACGCGACTGCTTTCGGACCCGTGCACTCTATACTCCTCTTATGCTCATGACCTCTTTAATAGCCGCGCCGATCCTGAAAATCGTTGGAAGATGATTATAGCGATGATATCAGGAAGGGTACATTTAGTAATACGTTTCAAAGGTTCTCTGGCGATAATTAATACTATTATTAACTGGAAAAGAGAGAAAAGATTACCAAAAACTATAAATATAAGAATAAAGAAAATGTATAGGGATAGGATGAAAAAGAGCTAGAAATTGGCGGATAAGGTCGTTCAGAAAAAGTTACGAGAGAGTGAGGAGAGATATAGAACTCTTGTGGCAAACGCAAATGAGGGAATATATATTAGAAAAATAGATGGAACGATAACATACGCAAATGAAAAGTTTGCTGAAATTCATGGGCATCCTCTGGAGAAAATTATTGGAAGAAAATCGTGGGATTTTTTGTACTCTGATACCAAAAAAAGAACCAAAGAGAGGGATATTCTCAAAGAAATGAGTGAGGGAAAGGTAAAAAGAGAAGAAGCGAAAATATACACAAGAGCTGGCAAGGTCAAATTTGTTGACATAAGCAATACACCAATGAAAGAAAAAGGTAAACTAAAATATATATTTGGAATAGTAATGGATATCACCGAAAGGAAAAAGACAGAAGAGAAAATCGAACAACTTCATAAGACAGCGGCAAAAATGGAAACGGTAAAGTCAGAGGAGGAAATTTGCCAGCTCACTGTCGATGCCGCTGAGAAAATTCTTGAGTTTAATGTCTGCGGTATTGATCTGGTGGAAAATGAGAAATTCGTAGCAAAGGCAGTGTCCAGTAACTTGGGGCCAGATGGGTACGTGAGCAGGCCCATCTCGGAGGGCGGAGTGGATAGTAAAACCTATTTAAACAAAAAAAGTTATTTAACGAAGAATATAAGAACCTCTAGGGATTCCAAGCCTGTCAAAACCGATTACAGATCTGGAATTAGCGTTCCTGTTGGAGAGATAGGTATTTTCCAAGCTATATCCACTCAAGTAAACAATTTTGATGAAAAGGATCTTAAAATGGCCGAACTTTTGATATCCCATACTGCAGAGGCACTTAAAAGGATTCGATCTGGAAAAGAACTGCGAAAAAGTAAAGAAAAAATTGAGCGGCTCCACGAGATAACGCAGCAGTTAGAAAAGTGCAAATCGGAAGATAACATCTATCAAATAACGGTAAAGACTGCTGAGAACATACTTGATTTTGATACAGTTGTAATGTTTACTCGAAAAGGAAACACTCTTGTTGTTACATCACGATCAACATCCCTACCAGACGACGAAGGCGCGGATATGAATCTTGATGAGGGTATCGCAGGAAAGACGTACCAAGCTAGACGTTCCTATCTGGTGGGGGATGTAAGGAAAGAGGGAGTAGCTCACCCCTCTTCAGATAAATACCGATCGACCATAAGTATTCCAATTGGGAACTTTGGCGTCTTCCAAGCGATCTCCACTGAGATTAATAGTTTTGATCAGGAAGATCTGAAAATGGGAGAACTTCTCGTCTCCCACGCGAGAGAGGCGATCAGTAGGGTCCGGGATGAAAGGGCACTGCGAGAGAGCGAGAAACGGTACCGCACCCTCTTTGAGAATGTCCCCATAGGAATCTATCAAACAACACCTGAAGGACAGATCGTCGATGCTAATCCAGCACTGATACGGATGTTCGGTTACCCTAATAGGGAGTCTTTCCTCTCTCTTAAAGCAAGTGATCTGTTTGCGGATCCCGAGAGAAGAAAAAAGCAGCAAACTCTCTTAAGGGAAAAAAAATTATTAAGAGACTTTGAAAGTCAAATGCACCGTTATGACGGCACAATTATCTGGACACGGGACAATAGCCGAGTTGTTCGAGATTCAAAAAAGGATGTGCTTTTCTATGAGGGCACTCTGGAGGATATCACTGAGCGTAAAAAAGCAGAGGAAGAGGCAGAGTTCTATAACTCTCTCCTAAGACATGATATCAGCAATAAAAACCAGATAATTACGGGGAATATGGAACTATTAGAAAAAACAGATCTTGCCAAAAATCAGATGCTATTCGTTAAAAATGCACTGCAGACGGTAAGGAATGGTAACGAACTTATCCGAAAGATAAAGGATTTGGAGAGATTAAAGGAAAAACCAAAACTAAGAGATATCTCTCTCGATTCTGTCATGCAGAAGGTAATACGTGATTTTTCTCCTTATACTACACCTCGAGAAATAAAAATACGGTATCATCCGGTAAAAATGAAAATAATGGCAAATTCTCTCCTGGAAGATGTGCTCTCAAATCTTATTCAAAACGCCATCGTTCACTCAGAGTGCAGTACCCTCTCTATTTCCGTGAATTACGAGGAACCTTTCTGCACGATCACCGTTGAGGATGACGGGAAGGGCATTCCGGACGAAGACAAAGAACGAATTTTCCAGAGAACTTTTAAGGGAAAAGAAAGTAGAGGAAGTGGTATTGGTCTTTATCTGGTAAAAATGATCGTCAAAAGCTACAATGGAAGGGTTGAAGCGGTCAATAGAGTAAAGGGCGAGTATACAGAGGGAACACGATTTAATGTTTTTATACCCTGTACACCGTAAGCTCAACGCTCAACCCCTCCTTCTCTTCGGCGAGATTATCACAGATATTCCAAAGATCAGAGAGGAGACTATAGCTATGGATGCACCTGTGGGCATATCGAGATAAAATGAAAGGACAATGCCGAGAAGACAGCAGAGAACGCCAATAATCGGGGAGAAGATCGTGATCGTTTTCATATCGTAGAAAAACTGATATGCTGAGGAAGCGGGGTTCACCATCAGGGCAAAGACGAGCAGGCCACCGACGAGTTTTAATGAGAGGGCAACCGTTATTCCTGTAAGGATCAGGATAAGATAATAAACTGGCTTTGTATTTATGCCCGAGGCTTCTGCCATTTTTCTGGAGAACATAATCGATTGGAACTCCTTAAAAAAGAGAATAACTATGAGAATGATAACTGAGGTTATTATTACGAGTCTTAGGATATCGGTGAGGGATATGCCAAGGATACTTCCCCAGAGCAGGCTTAACGCCGATGAGCTCATGGCCGTTCCCGGTGCGAAGTTGAGGAAGATGAGGCCGAGCGAGATTGTTAATGAGAAGAGAATTCCAAGAACAATATTTGTATCCAGTTTTGCCTTTTCCGCTATTGGGCCAAGGATAAGGGCTATGAAAACAGAAGAGATTATTGCCATTATCAGAGGATCAAAGGAGAGAACAAGTCCGAGTGCAGCTCCTGCAAAGGCAGCATGGGACATACAGAATCCGAGGGATGATAAGTTCATCCTGACAACAAAGGATCCCATTAACGAGCATGCTATTCCCGTTAATAGAGCTCCGAGAATGGCAAATAAGATTATCTTTGATGGAAGGAGTATCATCTCAGTGCCTCCGCACGGTTGCCATCCATAACTACTGTACTGTTGTCTATCTTTACTATCCGGTTACACTCGTGAGGTATGGAGGATATCTCGTGAATGACCATGATTGTGGTCAGTCCGTCTCTGTTCAGAGAGACGATTTTTTCCGATATCTCTCTCCTGGACTCCATGTCCAAATTGGAAAATGGTTCATCCAGAAGCAGTATTTTAGGGTTTTGAGTCAGTGCCCTGGCGATCATGACTTTTTGAAGCTGTCCTCCGGAGAGCTTCCCGATGGGCCTTGTTTTGAGCTTTGATATACCAATAAACTCTAAAGTTTCCTCCATTATCCTGCGGTCCTCTTTTGAGGGGGAGTTGAGTACACCAATCTTTCCGTACCTACCCATCAGTACGACATCCTTTACCAGAAAAGGTGTCAAACTGTCGTAAGAGAACTCCTGAGGAACATATCCTACCTCTTTTCGTATTTCCGTTCCGTATCTTCTTATATTCTTCCCAAATACCGTGATCTCTCCCTTTGACTCCAGCAGTCCATTGATTGCTTCGAGTAATGTTGTTTTCCCCGCTCCATTTGGTCCAATCACTGTTAAAAACTCTCCTTCCCCTATTTCTAGATTTATATCTTTAATTACAGGAGTTTTCTCCCCTTCATATACCGTTTCAACATGTTTCAGGTGTATCATACTCAAAGAGTTCCTCATCGTTTTTTTCAAAGAGTTCTTCCGCATACTCTTCCATATCAGACACGGTCTTTATACGCTCAAGTATATTCTTTTTAGTGTTTATCACAAACTTGCTCTCATCCTTAAAAAATGCACCCGAGATCTCATTGCTTTTTATCAGCTCGATATTTCTCTTTCCGAGGGTGCAACCGGATGTGAACTGGATCCCATCGAGTACACAGGATCTTGGTGTTTTATCATTGGTGCGAATCTCTGCTCTTATCTCAAAGGGCGTTGCATCCAGCGTCTTCCTTGCCATGGTCCCCATTCTCATTCCAAGAACAAGATATGGTCCAAGGTGCCCGTGAAACTCTGCCGCTCTTTTCAGTATTTCCTTCATGGTATCACAAATTTTTTAATCGTGCCACTATTTAAATACCTTCCCGTGCGGATCACCCAACCTATAAATGTATTACTTTCTTGTATCTTTTATGGAAAAGATGACACGCTTTGGTGTTTCTATCCCCCCTCAACTGCTCAAAAAGTTTGATGAACTTATAGATGCAAAAGGTTATGCAAACAGGTCAGAGGCAATAAGGGATATGGTGCGAGATCTCATTATAGAGAAACAGGAAGAAAAAGGAAATGTGGTGGGAACGATTACACTTCTCTATGACCATGACGTAAAGGGGGTAATGGAGAGATTAACTGATCTTCAGCATCACCGCATTGATGAGATAGCATCGACGATACATCTCCATCTGGATGAACACCACTGTCTGGAAGTGATTGTGGTTAAGGGGGAGTCCCAGAGGGTGAGGAAGCTTGCCGACACCATGATAGCTACTAAGGGAGTAAAGCATGGAAAACTGGTAATGACTACTTCTCTGGAGCTATAGGCCTATAATCCCAGGGAATAGAGTGTCGCTCCTATAACCAAAGCGAATGTTAGATTAAATGCTTTTATTAGTACAGAGTCTCTTATGGTATAGGAAAAAAGAGGAAGCATCCCGTGGCCATCCTGGACAATGGAGCTTGTGAGTAGTACAGAGAATGGTATGAGCCCTTCTGCATACATCATGACAAAGACCATATGCGGTCCGGACTCCGGGATAATACCGACAACTGCACTTATGAGAAGGATCATCCCCATATGAGAACTGACAAACTCTTTTAGATCCCAGTGCTGGAGCCCAATGCTCACAATGAAGAGGGCAAAAAATGTCCATAAAAATACCTTCCAGATATGCTTTTTAAGGATATGACCCCAAATATGCTTAGTGAGGTAGTGCTCTGAGGCCGTAGCGCTGACAAACAGGGCAATACTAGTGAGGGATAATAGAATAATTCTTTCAGGGGCATCCCAGCTCCACTGCTGAGGACCCCATATCCCAATGAGGTTTAATCCGATGATGCTGGCGAAAAGGATAAGTAGAGCATATCTGATCGCGGGGAGATGGAAAAATTTTTTGAGGATAAAGAGCTGGAAATGATGTTTTCTCTCTGCGGTATGGATCTCCTGCAAGTCACACTTCGCACAGGGAATTATCCCGAGAGTTGAGGCCACCCTATCCGAAATTCTTGCTGCGAGAATTCCCAGTAAAAAGAGGAGTACAAATAATAGAACTGCTTTTTTTGGGAAAAGGGCCAGCATAACAAAGGCCTCATCCCCTGATGTGGCGATCATCCCTCCCACTATTGCGCCAAAGGACAGAAGTCCGTGGACATAAAAAGAGACATTCATGAATGAACCAAGGCATCCGGGTGTGGCTCCAAGGAGAGATGCAGTGAGGTACTGATGTCCCCCTCTTACTGCCTTTTCCATTTTCCCCTCTGTAAAAACGTTTATGTAATCTATCAGAAGCAGCATTACGAAGACAAATATCGTTACGATGACCGATTTATTCAGGACAGAGATTAATTCATTCATTGCATCCTTTCTTCAATTTTTTTCCATATATTTTTTACTCTTGGGTCAGAGTTGTACTCTATTATAGTTTTTCCCTTCATCATAGCATCTGTAAATGCCAAGTCATATGGTATCTTCCCTACAATGTCTATCCCGTGGGCTGTGCAGTACTGTTCGATCTTTTCTGTGTTTTCTTCGTTTATATCGTACTTGTTTATACAGACAACACTCTTTATCCCAAAATGATTAGCGGCGTTGTAGACCCTTTCCATGTCGTGAAGCCCTGAAAGCGTTGGTTCTGTAACGATCAATGCGAGATCAGCTCCTGTCAATGATGCAATAACGGGACAGCCGATGCCAGGGGATCCGTCCACTATTATGAGGCCTCTTTTTGTTTTTTCAGCTATTTTCTTTGCTGCGTTCCTCACCTTTACAACGAGTAGTCCGGAAGCTTCTTCACCTATATTGAGTTTTGCGTGAACCATTGGGCCGAACTTCGTTTTAGAGATATAGACCATTCCGGAGTTTCGCTCCTTCATCTGTATAGCATCTACCGGACAGACGTACGCACAAACACCGCAGCCCTCACATTTCAGAGCATTCAGCTGAATATCCTTGCTGATGGCATTAAACTTGCAGTGTTTATAGCACTCTCCGCATTCCGTACAGTTCTCATGGTTAATAACGGCTTCTTTGAGCCCTGTGAATTCTCGGGTTTCCTGCACCTTAGGATTAAGAAGTATGTGAAGATCGGGCGCATCAACATCGCAGTCTGCCACTACCGCATTTTGTGCCAACGCTGCAAATCCGCCGACGAGCGAGGTTTTTCCCGTACCCCCCTTTCCGCTTATTACAGTCAGCTGTTTCATCTGATCGCCTCATAAAGACTTTTAAATTTTTCTTTCCACTCTTGCATTTCCTGAACAAAAGGAATTCCTCTTGAGTAGAGCTCTGCAATTCTTTTGTCCTGAGGAATTTTCATCAGCACGGGAATATCACTTTTTTTGCAGTATTTCTCGACTCTTTTGTCCCCAATGCCCTCTCTGTTTATCACAACACCGTGGGGGATTTGCAGCTTTTTCATGAGTTTCACGGTGATACTAAGGTCGCTCAGTCCAAAGGAGGTTGGTTCGGTGACAAGAATACAGTAATCCGTTCCACTTACCGCCTCAATAACAGGACAAGCAGCTCCTGGAGGAGCATCTATTATTACAGTCTCACAGGCTATCTTCTCTTTCACTGCGGCCACCACCGGAGTTGCCATGGCCTCGCCAACATTCAGTTCGCCCTGGTGGAACTCATGGTCTCCCGAAACCTCACCTATCTTTCTTTCTTTATATGCAATTGCATTCTGTGGGCAGACCAGTTTGCATCCTCCGCAGCCGTGACAAAGCTCCTCGAAGACCATGACATTTCTTTTTGTAACGGCAAGTGCGTTGTACTCGCAGAACTCCGAGCATTTACCACAGAAATCACATTTCTTAAGGTCTATATCGGGAATAGAAATGGTGACATCCTCTTTTTCTGTCAGCTCTTTTTTCAGGAAGACATTGCAGTTTGGCTCTTCCACATCGCAGTCCAGTAGTTCAGCATTTCCCAGCGATAACACCATATTTATGGCAACGGTGGTTTTTCCCGTGCCGCCCTTTCCGGAGGCTATCGAGATCTTCATAATACGCCCCTTATCGATCGTGGTACTTATGTTCTTTACAGGCGTTTTTATCGGTGGCTTCCTGCAGCTGGTTATCGGTAAAACTCTCCAAGGCATCTCTTACCGTACCTGTCGCACCGATGTATACCTCGATGCCAAAGTTTTCGAACATACTTACTGCTCTTCTGCCGAGATTTTTGCACACCATAACATCAACGTTGTTTTTTCTTAGGAGTTCCGGAGGATATCCTCTTCCTCCTTTATGGTGGCTGGTGTTCTCTGTGAGCACAATCTCGTCGTTTTCTGTATCCACGATGGCAAAGTACGGCACTCTTCCAAAATGCTCTCCTACTGCAGAGTCATATCTGTTTTTTTCCGTAACGGGAATTCCTATTATCATCTTTTACCCCCTTCTTAGTTGTGTTCCACATTCAGGGCATTTCATCTGATAACATGGTGTGCCCAGCTGATGTTTTGTAGTATATCCACACTTAGGGCAGACACAGTTCCCACCAGGTCCCTGGGCCTGTCCACCCATTCTTCCTCTTCCTGCACCCTGGCCGCTTCCTTGTCCTCTTCCTGCACCCTGGCCGCTTCCTTGTCCTCTTCCGGTATTCTGACCTCTCATTATAACGCCTCGTCTTTACATTCTTTATGTTTTCCTGTTTTTCTATAATATTTAAAATGGTTCAACCATCTCGGATTTTTCGGCGAGCTCTGGACGAACTTCACAAAACCAGTTAGGCAGTCCATTGTTGTTGGATTGAGTTCGTGCTCCATTTCGCATGCATCTTCTTTTGCCGTCTTTTCATTTACACCGATTATTGTCAAAAAATCCAAAAGTGTCTTGTTTCGTGTCTTCACACTTTTTGCAAGTTTTTTTCCTTTTTCAGTGAGTCTAACGCCTCTGTACTTTTCATGGGAGACGAATCCTCGCCTGTCCATTTTCTGTATCATCTCTGTAACACTCGGCGGCTGCACGTCGAGAGCCAAAGACAGATCCGAGATTCTGGTAACATCCTTTTCCTCTGTCAGGACATATATTGTTTTGAGATAGTCCTCTATGCTTTTTGTTACTGTCTTTCCCAAGTTTTAACACCTTAATCCTTCTTTAATCCTTCCAGTATTTCTTTTATGTCCTTCAACTGTTTTTCTATTGTTCCCATTCTTTTCTCAAGTGTTGAGACCCTCTGATCATTTTGGGGTTGCGGTGTTCCGGGCTGTTGGGCCATTCTCATGCCCATACCCATACCGCGGCCCATTCCTCTACCTGAGGCTTGTGAGATACCCGAAGCCTGCGGTGCGGCCTGGCTGGGTGTGAGTTCTCCACTTATATACTTTGTTGCCACATCCTTTACATTGCCCTGTGCTGTTATCATCTTTATGCCAGACTGGGAAAAAACCTGGCCGGCGTTCGGACCAAAGTTACCTGCAATTATTGCCTCCGCACCCTTGTTAGCTATAAGCTGTGCAGCTTGAATTCCTGCACCACCCATTGCATTTGCGAACTGATTTTCTTCAACACTCGCGTTTGCGATCTTTTTTCCTTCTATCTCTACAAAGGTATAGTTCTTACATCTTCCAAACATGGCAGCTACATTATCTTCAAGTCCTCCATTCATTGTTGCTACTGCTATCTTCATTTTTTCGCCTCCTTATTACGCAAGGAATTCTCTGAATTCCTTGCTCTGAACGAGGAACTTGAAGAGTTCCTCGTGTTTTTAAGTTCCTCAACTCTTTCTTTTATTTGTTTCAACTCTTGTTCTATTATTTTTGCCCGATCTCCGAGCATGGCCATTTTCTGTTCCTCTGTCATTGACTGAGGAGCATATGTACCTTGGATTGGAGTTTGCGAAGCCCCCATAAAATCAGCAAACTGCTGCACCTGTCCTGTCTGCATCATATACTGCGCACCAGGTGGCAACCCATTAGGGCTTCTACCAACCCATCCCGGACTGAAGCCAAACCTCATCCATCCGGGCAGTCCTGTCATTTTATACATCCATCTATTTCTCATGCTATCATCTCTTTTTACCATCTACCTCTTCCACGTCTACCGCCTCGGCCTCGTCCCCTACCTGGGAAGAATCCTGGTCGTAGAGGTCCATATACTGGGGGCATGGGCATGTACACAGGAGCCGGCCTCTGTTGAGGCGCGAACGTGTACTGAGGGGCAGGTGCGTATGTTGGCATAGGTGCTGGCGATCTCTGAGAGACAGGCATCGCACAGAATCCCATACCTCTTCCTGTCATAGGACCCATTCCTGCAGGCCCCGTTCCATCAAATCCTGGCATTAAACCACCCTAAATCTTTGATACACACGAAACTCAAAGAGTTCCGTGTTGGAACACAGAAACTTTGTTTCTGTGCGTTTAGGTGTTCTTGTATCAATTCTTTGATTTTAGACATTTATTTTACCTCCTTGGTATTTTCTTCAAAAAATTTCTCGATATTTAAAACAATACTTTCAAAGGCCTTTTTTGCCTTTGATTCTCCATCATCCAACATAAAAGGCTTTCCGGTGTCGCTGGACTCAACAATTGTGGTATCTATAGGAACACCTCCAATAAATGGTACTTTCATATCTTCCGATGCTTTTTTTCCTCCGCCTTTTTTGAATAAGTCAATCTTTTTTCCGCAATAAGGACAGGTAAACCCAGACATATTCTCTAGAATTCCTATTACAGGGGTTTTTAGCTTTTTTGCGAAGTTTATAGTCTTTCGCGAGTCCAGCAGAGCAACATCCTGCGGCGTGGTGACAATGATAGCTCCGTCCGATTCCAGCAACTGGGCAATACTGAGCGGTTCATCCCCTGTACCCGGAGGAAGATCCACGATCAAATAGTCCAGAGTTCCCCACTCGACATCATTAGCAAACTGTGACAATGCCTTCATTTTCATTGGTCCTCTCCATATCACTGGAGAATCCTTGTTAGGAAGCAAAAAGGCCATTGAAATAACCTTCATCCCGTGGACAGAGATCGGCACAATTGTTTTTTCATCTTTGGCCCCCGGTTTTTCATCCTCAATTCCCAGCATCTTTGGCGTATTCGGACCGTGGATATCGGCATCCAGCAGCCCGACTCTATATCCCTTTTTGGAGAGGGTTACGGCAAAGTTTACGGCAACCGTCGTTTTTCCAACGCCGCCTTTTCCACTCATTACCATAATTTTATGTTTTATTTTGTTCATATGTTTCTACCTCTGTGTCTTCCTCTTCTGACCACAAAGTTCCCTCCCTTTATCTGAATGGCCTTGCCGTTGAAGAGGGCATCAGCCACTTTTTTTCTTCCTGAGACGAGAACTCTGTGGACTGTAGATTGGGATATGTTCATCCTTTCTGCAGCCTCTTTTTGTGGTATTCCTTCGAGATCGCTCAGCCGTATCGCCTCTATCTCTTCATAAGTGAGGTTTACCTCTTGCAGACCCCTCATCGGCAATCCTCGTGGCTTGAAGTGCGTGGTGTTTGGTATTTGTTGTATCCTTCTACGTTTTCGGGGTCTTACCATTGTGAATATATATTCATAACTCCTTTATAAAGGTTTTGGTCATGATCTCGAGGAAGCGTACTGTTCTATTAAGTGTCTTAAGATAGTCCCTCCCGATCGTTTCTACCTCTGCGGGATAAACGAACGATAGAAGAAGGGAGTTCAATGATCTTCTTCAGCCGGGGCTCTTGAGATCATGGCGATGATAAAATTTTCAAGCGTTGTTTTCTTCATCGCTATACATGTCACTTTTTTCTGTTTAACTTTTTTATTTATATTTTTTATGGTGGTGCTCATTAGGGCCTAATCCTCAAAAATAAAAATTTTTTCGATTGTAACATCAAACACCTTTGCCACATCATGTGCAAGTTTGAGAGAGGGGTTGTACTTTCCCTTCTCTAGAAACAAGATGGTCTCTCTTCTCACGCCCACTTTTTTTGCCAATTCCTCCTGCGTTAAATCGTATCTTGCCCTGAGTTCTTTGATTCTGGTTTTCATGTTATTTTCCCGTGACTTCGTAATATAACACAGAAAGAATGCATACTAATAGACTTCCTCCGAAAAGCACTGGAAATGCCGGAGCGAGTAATTCAGTGCTCTGTGTCAGGTATATGTATACGATTGTTCCAGTACCGAAAAACATCATGTACATAAAAGCGTTTCGTGTTGCTTTTCCTACATTTATTTCCAGCCGTTCATCCTTTGCATTGTAAAGCGAAAAGTAGGAAAGAAATCCTAGAAAACACAGGAATACCGGTTTTCCTTCGACAAAGAACAACAGGCTGAAGATAGAGAGGAACCCCAGGTACCATAATGCATTTTTCATTTCACATCGCCTCTTTTATTGAAATACAAGTGAAATACGAAGTAGGATCCCGCCATCACAAAAACAGACGCGGAAAGACCCGCTATGGTATCCATAGTGAGCACCTCAAGAAGGTGTGCAAAGATGAGCATAATCATAAAGAAAATACCCACTCTAAAGGCATAGGCCGAGGCGTATATAACGATTCTATCCAGACGTTCATCACTTTTTGGTACATTCTGCGCTCTCTCACGGTGGTAATGACGGATCATCTGGATATCCGCCAGCAGCATGAGGACTAATGCAGTGACCAGTGCGGATCTGAGTATCGTATTTCCCCACCATTCGAACGACATTGAGATAACAAACATCAGTACGGCAAGTACCCCCGCTACGGTCAGCAACGGCCATAGAGGTTCAGGTTCTTCTTTCATTCAACATCACCTTTTTTGTCAAGATACCAGCGCAAGGCGGCATACAAACCAATTATCACAAGGAGTGAGATGATCATTGCCGGTGATGTCTCCAGTTCAGGTAAATCTAACATCTTCACGCCGAGAAAACTATACCAGAGAAGACCCAGCATGAAATACGCGCCCACCATAAGAGAATAGTATGCCGCACGTCCTTCAACATACTTTATCCGTTCATCTTTAACAGGAACTCCCGCTTTTTTCTCCTCTCTTTTTTTCCTGAGTTCCCAGAGAAACACAGAGAACGTGACAATGATCATGCCTAATGTTATGGAAGCGAGTAACCCGTGAATCTCCCATCCAACGACCCTTTCTCCGAAAAGAATCAATGCAATGCCAACAACAATTGCTGTCGCTGCGGCCCATACTTTTTTCATTGTTTCAGTTTTCATTTCATATCACCTTTTGTTATGTATTTCTAACATTGTGTTATGTATTTCTAACATCTCCTTTATAAAGGTTTCGGTTAGTTATGACTGTAGACACCAAAACATTTTTTAAACTGTAGGGTACAGATAACTCATGGAAGAAAAGGACATGAAGTTTGTGTATAGGTTATCCCGAGAGATTACGGCAAAAATATACACAGGCATCTCGATGGTATTCCTGATTGTTTATGTTTCTCTGGCATTATACTGCAAATTCAACAATATTCAGGAATGGACAGCGATATTTTTAGCTTTAGGCTTTGGATTATTCCTTATCTTCTTTTTCATGGCAGGTAGGGAGATGAAAAAAGGCGAGATTGATATGGGACCGTAGGGTAGTATGGACCATCCTTCGGGCTTCGGGGGCTCGGCACTCGAGTTCAAATCTCGGCGGTCCCACTTTTTACACATTTCTGGTCCCGCCTCGAGAGGGATCAGCCCTACCTGATCCCGTATCGGCGGTCCCACTTTTTACACATTTCTGGTCCCGCCTCGAGAGGGATCAGCCCTACCT
>JAYEIH010000080.1:0-17941 GCA_034659995.1 Methanobacteriota archaeon | reverse complement strand
CCCACTTTTTACACATTTCTGGTCCCGCCTCGAGAGGGATCAGCCCTACCTGATCCCGTATCGGCGGTCCCACTTTTTACACATTTCTGGTCCCGCCTCGAGAGGGATCAGCCCTACCTGATCCCGTTCCAAGATATAGTCAGGGAGAGCAAAAGTTATAAAAGGAGAACTCTATACTTCTTCAAAGAGAGTAATATGCATTTCAAATATAAGCTACTGATAGCTTTTCTGTTGGTAGCTTTGGTTCCGATAGGGCTCATAGGAGAGTACAGTATTCTTTCTTCAACAAATGCTCTCACGGAGAAAGCCCTGGGAGAACTGGAAGATAATACAAATTTTGAGGCAGAAAAAATAAAGAACTACCTTACTACATGTAAAAATGATGCTATTTTTTTAAGTGAATCCTCAAAGGTTCTTACCTACGCAGAAACGAAGCATCCTCTGGATCGGTGGGATTTAGAGTTTTCACTTCTCTCCGTGTCTATGGATAAAGGCTATTATCAGGTAGGATATATAGATGAAAATACAAGAATATACGTAAAAGACAAAAGGATACCCCAGGAAGAAAGCACAATGCAGTTCGATATCCCGGAGCTGGAGCGAGATGAAATATACGTCTCAGAAATATTTTTAAAAAAGGCAGGGGGGATCTTTGAAGTACCGTACAAGCCGCTAATCCTTTTTGTTGTGCCCGTGTGTGACGATGAAAAAAGAATCGGGCGGATATACATAGTGGCATATCTTACCCAGTTTTTCTCCGATTTTGAGGATTCGAATCCTGAAGTATTACTCACAGATAGTTCTGGAAATTATATATATCATCCAGATACATCAAAACGGTGGAGTACTGAGTTTAGTACTGAGTTTAATAAAGGGGAATCTCTTCATAAAGACTACAACACTAAGGTAGATGATATTCTTTCCGGAAACCAAGATACCTCTATTGTAGGAAATGAAATAATTTCATATATTCCCATAACAATCCAGAATCAAAGGTGGGTCATGATACTGTCAAGCCCAAAAAACGCAATTTTAGAGTCTGTTTACACATTTAAGATAGGACTTTATATTGTTCTTTCTGCGGTTATGATCTCAGCTGTCTTTGTGAGTTATTTTCTCTCCAAAATAATTACTGACCCCCTGGTACATCTGACGGATGCCACGGAAAGAATTGCAGACGGGAACCTCGATACCACAATCTCTGAGACAGGAAGTGATGAGCTGATGATACTGGCGAACTCATTTAATACCATGTCTCGGAAATTAGAGGAGTCGTATTCCGCCCTTGAAAATAAAGTTGAGGAGAGAACTGCCGAGCTGCAACTGGCAAACGAAAAACTGCAAACATCCTACGAGGAGCTTGTAAAAGCAAATAGGGCTAAATCTAAATTCCTGGCCAATATATCCCATGAGCTTAAAACTCCTCTAAATTCAATAATAGGTTTTACGGAGGTCATGCTGGATGAGGAGAGCATGGATGAGGAACAGAGGGATTATTTAGAGACAATTTTAAGGAATAGCGAGAATTTGTTGTATATGATAGAAGATATGCTAATACTTTCAAGAACAGATGCCGGAGAATCGGAGATGCACTTTACAGATTTCAGATTTTCAGAGACTCTTAGCAGAGCCTCAAAGGTCGTGAAGCCGCTTGTCAAAGAAAAAGAGATAAACGTTGCAAAGAACTTGAAAGATGATCCGTTAATACATGCAGATATGCAGAAAATGATGCAGATTATGCTCAATCTTTTGAGCAATGCCATAAAATTCAATGAGGAGGGTGGAGAAATTTACATTAGAACGATAGAAAGAGATGGAAAATTACGGGTGGAGGTTGAGGATACGGGTATAGGAATAAAAGAGGAGAATTATGACCTTATTTTCGATGAGTTTAAACAGGTGGGTGCTCTGGAAACAAAGGAGCACGTTGGTACGGGGCTGGGACTTGCGATAACAAAGAGATTCATAGAAGCACATCATGGTCGGATCTGGGTGGAAAGCAAGCATGGAAAAGGATCTACATTTATATTTGAGCTCCCTATAGGTGATAGGAATGGAAAAGAATAAAATACTAATAGTGGATGATAAACCGGATAATATAAAACTTTTAAGAACGATCCTTAGAGATGTCAACTGCGATATAGTTGTGGCTACAGATGGTGAGGAGGCACTCAGTAAAACATTTGAAGAGCAGCCTGATCTTGTTTTACTGGATTATATGCTTCCTAAACTCGATGGTATGAAGGTGCTTGAGAGGATAAAGGAAAGAAATGAGGATATTGCCGTTGTTATGATAACGGCCTATGGATCTGAGCGAGTGGCTGTGGAAACAATGCGAAAGGGAGGAGAGGATTACATTATCAATAAACCACTGCGAAAGAGGGAGGTACTGAAAGCAGTGAATAGGATACTGGATAGGGTATCACTTGAAAAAGAGGAAAAAATAGAAGGAGAGGAAGACAGGAATCTCCAGGCGTATAGAATCCTCTCGCGGTTTGAGCGAAAACTCAGGAACTTTTTGATAGAGAGTTTGAAGGTCTCTTACGGTGAAAACTGGTGGCAAAAAGGTATTCCAAGGAATATCCGGAGGCTCTGCGAGCAGAGAAGGGAAGAAGCAATGCGTAGAAAGAAAAAAATCCAGCCTCTTTTATATTATACGGATTTTTCACATTATCTCTCGATAATTCTCCACCGTAACGGCAAGGACAACTGGAAAGCTGTTTTTGAGAAGTACTTTATCAATATAGGCTGGATAAAGGGAAGAATAATAGAGCTGAATGAAATACGGAATGATATTACGCATCCAAAACCGATATCCGTGATGCAGTATGAAAAACTCAAACTTTATTCCGCTGAAATACGGGAGTACATGGACAGGGGGGGTGAGGTCTGAGTGTTGTTGTGGGAGAGGTATCAAAAGAGTTATAAAAAATTAATGAGATCTGCCAAGGGTGTGTCAACTGAGGAAAGTTCTACAATCCTGGTGTTGACAGGCATACGCATCCGCTGGGCACTGAGAATCATACCTCCATCCGCATCGTATACGTTGCCTCGTTCATGAACGGTATTCCTTTTTTCTTTGTAATGATGAATCCCATTTTTTTGTACAAGGTGATTGCTCCTTCATTAGTGGTATTTACATCTAAGATGACTGCGGTAGATCCTTTTTCCTTCGCAGTCTCTATGGCATGTTGCAGTAACGAACGACCGATGCTCCGTCTTCTGAACGCTGTATTGACAATGAGATTGCTGAGGTAGAACTCGTCATTTTCTACATCTGAGGTGAGCAGCCTATTGAGAATAGGCGATTTGGCGACCAATTCCGCTGCCTTAACAATGCCTAATGCCCGTGCAAAGGCGCGGAGATCAACACTGTCATATCTCTTCTTTTTTTCTCCCGTGTATCCATTGTAAAGTCCAACGAGTTCTTTTTCCTGATAGTATCCGTAGATTGTTTCATGACCGAAGGAGTTATCTCCCATTGCTATCAGGGTTTGTATTTTTGGAATACTCTTCTCTCTCCCCCCGAAGAGAAATGTGGATAAGCTCGTGGAGGTATCGTAGATCAGCTCTGAGGCTTCAAGATAATCCTGCCTCTCTACTTTTTTTATCATCTCATACCTCAATTCTCATGCCGTCATATGCGAACTGGATGTTATACTCCCCTTCTATTCTTTTGTACTCGTCAAATGATTTCCCGTACTCTTCCTCGATATGCGTAACTATTGTTCTTTTTATTCCCAGTTCAGCAATGAGATCCTTCAGTTCATCCATTGAAAAGGCCTCTTTTCGCAGCTTATTGTCTCCAGGAAGCGTGTATCCATGTTTTAGTCGTCCTTCGGGGAGGACGTTGCCGATAATGAGCAGGTCTGCCCCAAGGAGTATTTCATCTTTTGGAAGGGGCTTGCAGTCGCAGGGGGCATAGATCGCCTTTTTGTCTTTTTCTTGAATGACAAACAGGGTGGAGAGATGGTGTGGATTCTCTACAATCAACGACGTTACAGCGATATCCTCTATTTTAAAAGGTACAGCTTCTTTCAACTCTACAAGAGATGTCAGTCCATGTCTATCATAGAACTCGAAATATGATCCTTTTGGACTTCTAATAGCTTTTAACTCCTCCATAACCTTGGAAACTGCGTATACTCTTGTCTTTTGTGATGACAACTTCCCATCAATGAAGAATCTTAGATACTCCATATTCAGCTGTTCCACCACCCTCATGCCCATGGTGTGATCGGGATGCCAGTGTGTGTAAAAGATATGGTCTACTCGCAGGATATTCTCTCTGTTCAGTTGGTATGTGATCTCTTCCGGCGTATCAAACAGTGCATTGATATCCTTGAGAAAAAGAGAGGGTCCGGTTCTTGTGTAGGGAATTCCCTTTTCCCGTGCTTCTCTACAGATTGGGCACTGACAACCAGGTCGCGGCGTCAGCGTGCATCCTCCTGAGCCCAAAACGGTGAGATCCATGCATCTCTCCGTACTACATTCAATAAAAAGGTATCTTATGGCATTGGGGCAGAATTAATCTAACCCGCCCGCACACTAAATAAGTTGTGCAGGACTGCGATCCCAAAGCACGCCATCTCTCCCCCATCAGGCCTGATCTTCCTACCGATCCGCTCCTTATCGGCTCCAAAGTAGCTCTCAGAGAGCTCCCGTTTGAAGTACTCCTTGAGGTACCCGTACGGATCCTCAGCGACCCTATTCAGGATACGGTACCACTCCATCCCAAAATTTGAGAGGTTCTTCTTGGGGAGGACGAACTTCTCCACGTCTTTCCCAATTCTCTTCAGGTCCTTCATAGAGCTGTAGTACCGGTCCAGCCGCACGGACTTAAGAGGGATCCCGTTCCTGTTCCCGTGAGGGGGATCGAGACACATCCTCAAGGACTGATGGAATTTTGTCCCAACGCCAGTTCACCCCCCCTACCCTTCTATTTCCTCTGGAACTTTTATATAGAGCTATGTGCCCTCCTTCCATAGTGACAAAGGAGAGGTTGTATACAATATCTTGTAGCAACTTAATGATGCAGATGATTAAAAAAGGATGAGGAAGGGATGGTTATATACAATATCTTGTAGCAACGTCACTCATCTCTTACGTTCCTACCTCCCACGATGAGAGATAGTTCCGCTGTCTTTCGCTCAGTTGATCTATCGTTATTCCGAGCGATTCAAGTTTTATTCTCGCAACTTTGTAATCTATCTCCTTGGGAACATCATGCACTCTAACGGCGAGCTCATTTTTCAGGATATACTCCGCAGAGAGCGCCTGAATACCAAAGCTCATATCCATTATTTCGATTGCATGACCATCGGCACAGGCAAGATTGACCAACCGTCCCTCTCCAAGAAGGTATACTCTTTTACCTTTATACTCATACTCCGTTATATTTTCTCGTGCCTCTCTTTTGGAGGTTTTTTCCAAGTTTTCCACATCTATTTCCACGTTGAAGTGTCCTGAGTTGCAGAGAATGACCTTATCCTTCATTAAATCAAAGTGTTTCTCGGTGATCACATCGCGGCAGCCTGTGGCTGTGACAAAGATATCGCCAATCTCAGCAGTCTCCTCCATCGTCATAACCCTGAAACCGTCCATATGCGCCTCCAGCCCTCTTATTTCATCCACTTCGGTCACTATAACATTTGCTCCCATGCCCCGAGCACGGAGTGCGATGCCTCTGCCAACCCAACCATACCCTGCAACAACAAAGTTTTTTCCTGCAAGGATAACATTTGTTGTTCTCATAATTCCATCTAACGTGGACTGACCCGTACCGTGTCTGTTATCAAAGAGATGCTTACAGTAGGCATCGTTTACATTTATCACTGGGAATTTAAGCTTATCCTGTTTTTCCAATGCCTTCAATCGTATAACGCCTGTAGTTGTCTCCTCACAGCCTCCTTTGGGCAGCATTCCTTTCCTATGTGCATATGCAATTGTATCCGCGCCGTCATCAATAAGAATCTCCGGCGAAAATTCCATAATTGTCTCTATGTTCTCGTAGTACTCCTCCTCACTGAGGTCATGCCATGCATAGACATCCACTCCCTTTTTCACCAGTGCCGCGCAGATATCGTCCTGCGTCGATAGGGGGTTGCTTCCTGTAATTCGGACCTCAGCTCCTCCCAAATGTAGTGTTTCCGCTAAAAGGGCAGTTTTTGCCTCCAGATGAAGACACATGGCTACTCTTATATTTTTAAAGGGCTTCCCACTCTTAAAACCCTTTTTAACACTACTCAAAATTGGCATAAAGTTTGAAGCCCACTCCATCTTCTTTTTTCCCTTATTGGCAAGATTTATGTCCTTTATTTTCATACCGCTCCCTCCAGAGCATTTTTACATGAGCATCCTCGTTCCTCAGGAATTTGCTCTATACTTTTTTTGATGAGTCTGTAAACCTTCTCGATATTCTTATCCATAATCTCCTTTACCTCCGTATGAGTGAGTTTATTCTTAGTTATTCCCGCCGCCATATTTGTGACCATGGCGATCGTACAGTAACATATCTCAGCCTCTCTGGCAAAAATTACCTCGGGAATATTGGTCATTGAGACTATATCGGCACCCATTTTTTGAAACATCTCTATCTCCGCAGGGGTCTCGAACCGCGGCCCCTCTGTACAGACATATACTCCCTCATGAACTGTAATCCCTTCTTTTTCAGCTGTTTTTTTCACAATACCCCGCATTTCAGGACAGTAAGGCTCAGAAAGGTCTATATGTACAACCCTGTCATCGTAAAGTGTATAGTTTCTTCTCTTTGTAAAATCTATAAACTGATTCGGCAGCACAAACTCCGCCGGTCTGAACGCGGGGTTCATGGAGCCCACTGCTGTCGTGGCAAGGATCCTTTCCACGCCCATTTTTTTTAATGCAAGGATGTTTCTCCTGTAATTTATTTTATGGGGGGCTATGGAGTGTTTTTCGCCATGACGAGCCAAGAAAACTATCTCTTTGCCTCCATAACTCGTTCTTTTTACCTTTACGTTTCCATAGGTTGTCTCTACATTCTCCTCATCCGCCGTTTCAAAGAACCGATAAACACCTGATCCTCCAATGATTCCTATCATGATCTTTCTTAGTCTCCTACCTTTTATCTCTTTTGGACCCTAACTGAGATCGGACCTTGTGTTGTATACAATCGAGAATAGAAGATCTCCTGTATTTCAGTTGTTGAGTATAAACGGGACCATTGTGCTTAGTTTATATACAATTGGGAAAGAAATGTCCCCTATGTTTCAGTTGATGAGTTTTCGCCTTTTATCATTTTCATGGGTAAGATTTTTATGTGCTCACGAGAAAAATCATCTATGGTGTGTTTCGTTGTTTTCAGGACGGACTCCATGAAAAAAGTGCTCACAGCACTATCAGACCTTGTGAGGTATGGGAAAATAAAGGTCTATGATCCAAAACTTATGCCCAAAGAGTCAGTGGAAAATGTGATGTTTGAACTCTGCGGAAAAATTAAAAATCCAAAGGATATCAATGTGATCGCAAAGGTCAATGAGAAGGGAGGGAGAGTAATATTCTCCCTGAGGAAGATCCACCCCCCGGCACACTTAATTGTGGTGACATCACAACATGATGCCTTTAATAAACTTACCGGCGAGTTCTCGACGTACATGTCGTTGACGAGATATGCTCCTCCAAAGAAAATGATCGGGAGCTCGGGGCCTCAGTAACCCCATAAAACAAAGAAACCATGGAGATAAATTCTCACAATACCGAGATGTGGGTGTTATTAAATGTTAAAGAAATTAAAAAATTAATTTATAATATAGAAATCCCAAAATCTGATGATATTTTAAAAGAAGTTATAAACAAAGAGCATATTAACAAGAGGAAGTTAATGAAAAGATAAAGAAATTGGAACGGGAAATTAACGAGATAGTTTATGAACTTTATGGAATCACAGAAAATGAAAAAAGAATAATTGAGAGTAAATAATTCATTCTTCCAATATTCCTTTTACTATCTCTACCGCAGATCCTATATAATTTTCTGGATCGAGGCACACTTCTATCTCCTTTTCACTGAGATAGTTTCTTACTGTCGTGTTGGCTATGAGATTCTCTTTAAACTCTCCATCTCCATGGGCAATTTGTCTTAAAAGCTCATGGGCCTCCTGCCTGCCCAATCCTTTATCCACAAGCCGCATCATCACTGCCTCTGTGAGGTTCTTTCCCTTCAGAAGATTAAGATTTTTTTCTATGTTTTCAGGGAAAAAGACAAGATTTTCAAGTATTTTTTTTGTTCCCTTTAGTATTTCATCCAGAAGCACAAAACTCTCCGGTATTATCGCTCTTTCGCATGAAGAATTCGTGAGGTCCCGCTCATGCCAGAGAGGATTATTTAAAAGTGCGGGAATTACATTTGAATAGATTACCCTTGCAAGACCGCATATCTTTTCCGCGGTAATGGGATTTTTCTTATGCGGCATTGTCGAGGATCCAACCTGTTTTTTTCCAAAGGCCTCTGCCACCTCAAGTATCTCCGTTCTTTGAAGGTTCCGTATCTCCAGAGCTATCTTATTGAGAGTTGAAGCAAGAATAGCTAATGAAGATATTATTTCTGCATATATATCTCTTTGAACAAGCTGATTCGATATTTTTGCCATTCTTATTCCAAGATCTTCGCCAACAAGTTTCTGGATCTCGATCCCGTCCTCAAGAGAGGCCATCGTTCCTACAGCTCCGGCCATCTTTCCGGCAACGTTTTTTTCTGACGCCTTTATCCTTGTGATATTCCTTTGTATCTCATCCAGAAATATGCCAAACTTCATGCCGTAGGTGGTAGGAACAGAGTGCTGCCCGTGGGTTCTGCCCACGCAGACTCTACCTGCATTTTCCTTTGTAAGCTTCTTTAAAACCTCTTTTATCTCTTTTAAATCTTTTAAAACAATTTTTAAGGACTTTTTAAACTGTAAAGCCGTTGTTGTATCAATTATATCATTGGATGTCGCCCCAAGATGCACATACCCCCCATACTCACATTTCTCTGATAGAGCCTTCACTACTGCCATAATATCATGTTTTATCTCATCCTCTATCTCATTTACCCTCTCCAGGCACACGGTCTTGGTGTTGGCCTTCGATGATATCTCGTCCGCCGCTTCCTCAGGTATATGACCAAGCGCTGCATGTGCTCTCACAAGAGCTGCCTCCACATCCAGCATTAATTGAAGCTTTGTTTCTTCCTCAAATACTTCTTTCATTTTTTTACTGCCGTATCTGTAATCTATCGGATGAACTGCCATTGTATCCCTCTATAAGTTTTTTCTCTATTCTTCCCTCTGTGAATACCTATCATACTCTTCATTATGCCTCTTATTTTTTAAATCTTTTCCCGTTACCGACCGAATATCGAGGAGATAAACCGTTTTACAATGCCCTCTTCTTTGTACTCAAATTTCTCACCGACGAGGTCTGCGGCAAGTTTCTTATATGCTATTGCAGCCTCAGCATTGGGGTTCGCTATAATAACTGGTTTTCTCTTGGCCACAGAGTCCCTCACAGACGTATCTTCGGGTATTTCCGCCACAACAGTAGTTCCGAAGATCTTTTCAATCTTACTTTTATCTATTCCATCCCCCTCTTCCCGCACTCTATTAAGAATTATTCCCCGTATACTCGTCTCTATTGTTTCCGCCATGAGCTTTATCTTCAGTCCATCGGAAACGGAGGAAATCTCTGGATTCAGGACTAAAAGTATCTCATCTGCAATTGCCATCGGTATTATCCCATCCTTTCCCAGTCCTGCTGGTGCATCTATAAGCAAAAACTCGGCCTCTTCAAACAGCTTCATCAGTGCCTCCTGGAGCTTTTCCGGATGAGACTTCTGGAACCCCGCAAGAGAAATGCCGCAGGGGACAATAGTTACATCATTTGCTCCTTTGTACATGGCCTCTTTTATATCCTTCTCTCCGGAAAGAACATCATGCAGGGTAACGTCCACGTCTTTCATTCCGAGTATGAGCGCAAGATTGGCCATTGCGATATCCGCATCTAGAATTATAGTTTTCCTGTTAAGTTCGGCCAAAGCAATGCCCAGATTTGCTGTAGTTGTTGTTTTTCCTGTCCCTCCTTTACCTGAGGCAACTGTAATGACCCTAATGTTCTCCATATGGACACTTGGAAAGAAAGTTTTATAAAGTTTTGTCTATTAGAAATAACGAAGAAGAGATGAAGAGGCAATTAATAAAAAGATAAGTAAGATAAGTAAGATAATTAAGATAATTGAGATGGTTAAGATAATTGAGAGTATAAAAAGCACGTTTGGTAAAAAATATATTAGAAGCATAAAAAATGTAGTACAAAAAACATAGTATAAAACTATAACATAAAAATCATAGGCAGGTGAATAAATGGCTTTTGGTCTCTCTAAAGAAGATAGGAAAACATTAGATTGTATTAAAAAGCAGGTAGAAACCTACAAAGATCTGGTAGAAAAAGCAATTGACAATACAGAAACTGTGAAAAAACACCGAGAAATCGCTGAGAAAATTGAAGATTCGGTTGAGAAGTACCTAAAAGAACTAAAAGAACATAAAAAGACACTGAGATTGAGAGAAGAAAACATAAAAAGTCTTGAAAAATCTCTGGCTTCACGAAAAGATGATCTGGAAGGGTATGAAAAGGCCTTATCAATAAACATTAAAAAGGTAAATAAAAACATTGAAAAAACATCAAAATCGCATGATAAGACCTTAGAAATGGAAAAAAGGATATTTTTAGAAAGAGACGATCTAATAAAGGAAAAACATAAAATCGAGAAAGAAAGGAACAAACTGGAAAAAAAGAAAAAGGAAATTGACGAGAAAATAGACATACTTCCAGAACTCAAGGATAAGATAAAGGAGTTACGAAAAAAGATAGAGGAACTCAGCACTAAAAAAGATAATCTAATAAAAAAGATAGAAGAGATAGACGAGAGAGAAAGAAAGATAAATAAAGAGGAAAGGGCACTGATGGAAAAAGAAGCCAAATTAAATAAGAGGAATTTAGAGCTTGAGCAGAGAAATCTCTCTTTAAAAACCTGGAAAAAAGACCTTCTGGAAAAGGAAGATGAGTACGAGGACATAGAGCGGAAAAGAGAAGAATTGACAGAAAAAGAACTAAAATTCGAAGAAGTTCGAGGGGAGTTTGATAAATTAAAGGGTACTATGGGAGAGCTCGAAAAAAAGAAGATGCAGGAGGAGGAAGCACTGGAAAAAATAGAATATAAAATAGAAATAAAAGGAAAAAAGCTGGAAAAGCTGTCCCAAAATTTAGAAAAAAGAGAAGAAAGATTGAGATCTATAAAAAACAGAACTGAGAAACTGGAAAACAGAAAAGAAGAAGTCAAAATTGAAATAAAGGATCTCAAAAGTAAAAAAATGCAACTTAAGGCAGATATTAAATCCCTAAGGGGTAAAATTTAATTTTTAGATAGGAAATCCATCTCCTCAGTTTCCAGTATCTTCTTTATCTCCTTTTTTGAGGGCTTTCTAATACCCATCTCGCTCATGAGCTTCACTCTTTCTATCTCTTCCTTTCGTATCTCCACCTTTTTCTCAGGGCCCCAAGAAACCAGTGGTGCCTCCTTTACCACCTTATACCAGTGAAAGGCATATGCTGCTCGTTCCTTCTCCAAATAATATACATCCGCAGTGCCCTCAATCTTGATAATCTCTTTTATCGCATCATTCCCAACTTTCCCATCTGAGTGAGCGCAGGATAGAGAACCATCTATAAAAAGAAGCTCACCCTTTGTATTCCCTTTAAAAATGTTTAAAACACCTGTAAATCCATCTTCTATTAAAAAATAAATATAGGTCTCCATATCGAAGTCCTTTGTTTTGAATGTTTCTTTCTTTTTACCCCGAGGGAACGCTATCATGGTATCTGCCCTTCTTATCTACGAACTCTCCTTTAGCTTACCAGTTTGCCAGATCCATTGCCATCATCGCATCTATCCTTTTTATCCACCTTTATTAACCTTCCTTAAAATGTTATTGGTAGAGCTCATCCAAAATTAGTTATCATTGTTTTATGTGTTTTTAAGTTAAAGATCGGAACTCTACAGGGGGTCGGTACCATATTCCGCATAATCTGGTACTCCGTCTGTTCCTGCCACGTCCCCGAGTTTATTAAAGTCGTTCCTCTGTACATCTCATGACCATTAATATGCACATGACCCGTATGGAAGAGATCGGGAATCTCATCTATAACAAGATAATCCTCTTTTTCGGGTATAATTCCTGTTTTTTTTCCGTATATTGGTCCAAGGTGCCTTTTTTTAAACATGTGAAGCATTGGAGAGACAACATCGTTTTGGGGCACCCGTAACGCCTCTATAATATCAAATACCGTATCTCCATGGTATATCAGTGTCTTGACACCGTGCATTGAAAAGAGAGTTGGGTTTCCAACTGAAAGAACATTGTCCATCCCACAGAGATCAGGGGCAAACTCCTCGGGTATGGGAGGTTGAGGTATTGCAGGTCTGGCCGCATCGTGATTCCCGGGTGAAAGTATTATCTGGATATAATCGGGTACAAGTGAAAGAAGTTCATACAGTCGCTTGTACTGATCGTATATACTCAGTATCTCAAGATCGTCCCTTTGATTTGGATAAATTCCAATGCCATCAATAAGATCTCCTGCAATAACAAGATATTTTGTCTTGGAAGCTGTATTTCTCTGTTTTTTATTTCCCATTTTTAGATTAAGCCATCTCAAAAACCTTAAAAATTCCTTTTCAAGAAAATTTTTGCTTCCTACGTGCATATCAGAGATTAAAACTGCATTTAAGTCCTCCTTGCTTCTGTTTACCTCCCTGTCCATTGGAAGATCCGGGAACTCGATGTTCTTGGCAAATATTATACCCCTTCCGGATTTTCCTTCCACATATACCACTCCGTCTTTAAAGATCGCATCGGTGTCTATACTGGATTTCTTTGAGATAAAAACTTTTGTGCTACCTGAAAGATCCTCTATTGTCAGAATAGTGTTCTTTGTCCTTGCATACAGTTTTCTTCGTACAATGCCCACAACCTTAACAGTGCCCCCTTTTTCAATGCTATTTATACTCTGAAAGTTTCTTGTATTTGGCCTCTCTTTAAAAATTTTTGAAAGTTTCTTATACCTATCTCTGAAATTTTCCAAAAAATCATCAAAATTACCTTCACTGTCTGTTTTTATCTCTTTCAAGATTTTTATATCTGGATCTACCTCTTTTGCCGGTATATGCCCAGCTCTTACAGATTCAGTTAGTTCCATCCTCCCTTCGGTAGACGCTTCCTCCGCCTTCTCTTGCGTTTCCCTTTTTTTAAACTCAACGTCCCTTTCTTTTGTTGGCAGATCTTTTTCTTTTGTTGAAAGATGTATGTCCAGAATCGAGGATTTCTCAGCGACCCAGATCCGTTCCTCCTTCAAATACTCTATATACTCATGTAGGATCTTTTCATTGAGTTTCTCCTCAATAATATACTCATAAGCTTCCTTGCTCAAAGTAATACCATTTTCATAGAAAAGAGAAGCTACGCCTTCATTGGAAATTCCCGAACTCTTTTTAGCTTCAACTATCATCTAAACCATCATCTCATTACCCCAATTTATGCTGTACCGAAGGAACATAAGAAGAAACTCTCTCTATCTTATAATCTTCTTCAAGTTTCGTTTTTATCTGGTTCATAGGGGAACCAAGTTTTATCTCCTTTGTTCTTCCATATCTCCCCTTGTTTACTATTCGGGCGTTAATAATCCCTAACATATCGAGTTCGGATACAAGATCAGATATTCTCCTCTGTGTCAAAACATCTTGGTCCGTAAGTCGGCACAGATCCTTATAAACAGAGTAAACATCACCTGTAATAATTGTTGAGGTGTTATACTGTTCTAGAAGCACAACAGAATAAAGAACAAACTTACTCTGGGTGGGAAGTGTTCTCAAGACTTCTATAACTCTGTCGCTCTCTATTCTTACCTTCGCTTCCTTCACATGCCTCTCTTTTACCGTCTTTGCATTGCTCCTCTCTGCAAGTTCGGCGGACGTTCTTAATAGATCCAGTGCTCTCCTTGCGTCTCCGTGTTCTTGCGCAGCGAGAGCAGCACACAACTGAATCACACCTGAGTTTACAGTATCCGGATAAAAGGCTTCTGAAATTCTCTGAGTAAGAATATCAACAAGCTGAACAGCGTTATACGGCGGAAATATTAACTCTTCTTCGCCAAGAGAACTTTTTATTCTGGGATCGAGAAATTCTATAAATTTTAAATCATTGGAAATTCCGATAATGCATATTTTTGCATTTTTTAAATCTGAGTTCATTCTTGTCAAATTATAGAGGATATCCTCACTCGATTTCTTTAACAACCTATCAATTTCATCAAGGACGATAATAACAAGTCTCTCCGAGTCTTCCAGTGCATTAAAAAACGTATCGTAGACCTTATCCGTCGGCCATCCTGTTAGGGGTACGGACTCTCCAAGATACTCGCAGAGCTTTGCAAGCATTCTGTACTGAGTGTCCACAACCTCACAGTTTATATAGATGCAATAAATAGGAGTGTTTCCATTGCTACCCTTTTCAAAACTCGGTTTTCTTTTACCTGCATACGAACTTGAATAAAACTTTCCTCCAACCCTCTTAACCAATGCGTTACCAACATGCTTTACAACGGCAGTTTTTCCTGTTCCTGTCTTTCCGTAGATCAGGACATTTGACGGTGTTTCTCCCTTAAGCGTTGAAACCATGGGAAGTACGAGATTCTCCACCTGAACATCTCGATGTGGGAGTACCTCAGGCGTGTATGTATGTCTTAGCATATCTTTATTCTTTATTATCATTTTTTTATTAATACATCGATCAAATAGCTCCTCTAAATTTCTCTGTTTCATTAGTGTATGGTAAGAATACCCCCTATAAATACCTTTACCTACCCCCTACATTTCCACTGGAGAAATATTAAATTATAGGATTATAAAGAAATTTAATAGATTTTTGACCTCTGCTGAGCAAAGTAAAATATATATAGGTAGAAAAAGACGATCTTTCAGGAATATTACTATTTAGTCAATTAAAGGAACGCATACGAAAATTACTACAGCTCCAGTAGAAACAAAGGGGTGGGGGGGGGCATAAATAATGGTCATATCTAAGGAGTATTGTACGAAAATAACGATATTGGAGTAGGCGGTATAATGTATATAGTGGGGTAGTGTTTATGAAGACGGAAGGGACAATGGGAATAGGCATGGAGGGCATACGATCAGACTGCTCGTACCAGTTCTTTTAAAGGACACCCTCATAGAGAAAAGCTTATAAAAAGCAATCCTCCAAGTACTGAGTAGGGCCGTTAGCTCAGTCTGGCAGAGCAGCAGGCTCTTAACCTGCTTGTCGGGGGTTCGAATCCCTCACGGCCCGCTCTTTCACAGTTTTCTTTCATAGTTGCGCGGTTAACTTAATATGTGATCTTGATCCTCCAGACCGTGTACTCGGATTTTTCGTAGTATACGTTTCTGAAGGCGAAGTATTCTAAAAGTTTTTCTGTTTTTTCAAAGTAGTAATTTACACGTACCCCCTCTTCAGGGTCAAGTGAGCTGAGGTCCTCAGCCATGTTTTCTGTGGTACGCCATATTATCTCGTATTTCTTGAAACTAAGGATATTTCCTCCTCTGTCCTCTATGAAGACATTGTTTAGATTTAACGGTTGAGTTTCATCCGAGATATTTCTAAAGAAAGCGTTTACTATCGTAGAGTTTGCCTCTGTGGAAACGGTATGTACAGTAACACCTATTTTTCCGTCATTGGTATAGTCCTTTAGTTTACACTCTATCCTTTTCCCTTCGAGATGTACCTTTGTTGTCTGTGGGGGTTCTGTTTCTGTGCTGTTTTCTTTGTTTATATTATCACCCGGAAAGAGGAAGATTGCAGCAGCGATCAGTGCCATAATACAGATAACGGTTATCACCGCATTTTTCATACTTTTATACTTCGATCTCTGTCTTTAAAAGTTCTTTCATGGGCGTTTAAAAAAGATATAAAATCTGATGCAAAATGTGTGCAGTACCAATAATCTTTTAAAGTTTTTCAAGAATTTACAGTATGGAGAATAAGAAACTGCTTGGAGCCTCTCTTGCGACATCACTGCTGGGACTGAGCGCACTGTTTACGCTCTCCCTTAGTACAGAGCCTACAACAATCTTTTTTCCCGCAGAGGAACAAATAGGGAAGTATATTCTTGTGGAAGGCATAGTGTCTGAGAAATATGAGAAATTCCTTGTTGTTAACGATATTGAGGTTTTCTCGCTAAGAGATGTGGTTGTGGGGGACTTTGTTGTCGTTGAGGGTGTTTTAGAGGAGACTCCCAAGAAGTACAGGGACAGAGGTTTCCCGGCGTACCAGATCTTTCCCGATGAGCTTAAACTCTACAACCTCAATGAGTCCTTTTTTGTCGGACGTGTGGAGAACGATGAGGTAACAATTAACGCTGGGACATTCACCTTTAATAGATCCCTGGATTTCAATGGCATTGCCATTATAATTGGAAAAATAAAAGACGGTGATCTAGTTATAGATGATATGATTCCTTTTAAGTACGATTTTATTGAAGGAAAGGTCGAAAAAAGGAAAAATGAGTTTTATATAACCGATATAAAACTCGATATCCCTGATGGAACTATTGAGTTCGGAGATCATCTTAAAGCCTATGGCCTATTAAATAAAGAATTTCTTTGTCTTCATCATGAAAATATGGGAAAATCCATAGATACTATTTCCGATCTGGAGCTGGATAGCGTTTGTACCATTCAAGGAACAGTTATATCAAAAAGATGTTACTATGATGGGTATTTAATAGAAATTGAGGACAAAGCTGGTAAAGTAAAGGCGTATGTGAGGAAAAAGGTATATGCAGAGTACATGGTTGAGGTCTCGGGTGTTTATAAAGAGTACCGAAAAACGAGGATGATTGTCGGAGAGGCTGAGGTTATTTCCGATAACATTTCCGTGTATGACCTTACAGAAAAAATAGAAAAAGAACGATTCTGGGGGAGGGGGAGAGTGAGGAAGGTGGAAAACGTCAGGGGACATTTATATGCATATATAGGAGAGTACAAGATCTCAGTGTATGCAGAGGATGCCAAAGAGTTCCTCGAAGAGGGAATAGATTTATATCACTCCGAAGGAAAAACGGTTACGATCTTTCTCGAGAAGGAAAAGGATGAGGATGGAAAGGAGCTTGTACTTATGGATGTGAAGAAATGAAACAGGTTATTGTGGTCAGGACTGATCTGGACCTTGGGAAGGGAAAGGTGGCAGCACAGGTAGCTCACGCATCATTGAAAGCTGCGGAACGGTGCAGGAAAAACCATCCCAATACGTATGCAGAGTGGGAACGAGAGGGACAAAAAAAAGTTGTTCTTAAAATAGGAAATAAAAAAGACCTTTTGGAGCTCTACGAACAGATAAAGAGACAGATCCCAGCTGCGCTCATCAGAGATGCGGGCATGACGCAGATCCCACCGGGAACGGTAACCTGTGTGGGGATCGGTCCGTGGGGAGATGAGGAGATCGATAGGTATACGGGAGAGTTGAAGCTTTTGTGAGGTTATAATTACCGTCATAGGTCTTTTTGCGATTCTCACACGTGATGCAATGCTTACGTGCCCATCAGTAATGCTATGCAATTATGCATTGCGAAAAGGTTTTAGATGATGAGTTACCATGTATCACAATAACAGTCGTTATAGAGTACTATGGAATGTGATGCGAAAATACGATTTTCATTACGAAGGAGTGGTGTACGAAGAGAGGTCCTGAAATACCTTGTGAGCATATATCCTAAAAAATCATACCCTGCGGAGATTGCGAGGAGAATAGATCTCCAGAGAAACGATGTGTATGGTGCATTGATTGGTTCAAGGAGGAGGTACAGAAAGGAAAGCAGTT
>JAYEIH010000079.1:0-12581 GCA_034659995.1 Methanobacteriota archaeon | reverse complement strand
AGTATTCAGGGTTCTTGCTGTTGTAAACGTTGAAGAAAGAACGTACATAACAGAGGGTCCTGTCTTCTCGTACTATGAGTTCAAACAGCCTATGGACGATAGACTTACTGATGAACAATGGCAGCAGATGGAAAAGCCGGAACTTCCCCGATGGACTGACGAGTTCATCTCCTAATTTTTTTATTTTTCATAGAGACTCTCTCCGTTAATCATTGAGACCGTAAGCGGTCCGAACTTCGTGCACTCAAATACCCAGAGTGCCTCAGGCATGCCAAGTTCGTTCCAGTAACTTCCTACGAGCTGCGCGGTTTTTACAGGAAGGAGTGCGCAGCCCCCCGTCATTGAGAGATACACCGTTTTGTTCTTAGCCATGCACTGTAAAACGGATTTATCCATCCCCCCTTTACCAATTATTCCCGCAATATTGAACCGCTCTATAAACTCGCATTCCATACCGTTCATCCGCGAGGAAGTTGTGGGACCTGCGGCTATGAGTTTTTTATCCCTTATGAGCGGTCCGCAGTGAAAGATGATCTCTCTTCTTAGGTCGATATCCTCTGGTAATCCTTCATTCAGCGCTCTTTTATGGGCTTCATCCCTTAACGTATATATCTTCCCCGTTATATAAACAGAATCACCGAGCTGAACTGAATCGATTGCTTTCTCTGTAAGAGGTGGTTTCAGGATCACAGCACCACACTCGCTACGCGATGAGCCCAGCACTGAAGATTTACCGCCACAGGAAGAGAGGCCGTATGACAGCTTGCCGTTTTTATGGAGACCTTTAGAGAGGTTGTTTTTCCACCCAATCCCATGGGCCCAATACCAAGCCCATTGATCTTTTTAAGGATCTCCTCTTCTATTTTTGAGTTTTCTTCCTTTAACAGTGCCTTTTTGGCCAACAAAGGTGCATAATCCGCGCTTCCCCCGATTCCAACGCCGACGATAGTTGGTGGACACGGATTGCCTCCTGCTCTCCTTACCGTCTCCACAATAAAGCTGGTTATATCCTTCATATTATCGGAGGGATTCATCATTTGCATCCGGCTCATATTCTCCGATCCTGCACCCTTCATCAATAATGTTATTCTAAGAACATTCTCATCTATGAAATCATAATGAAATATAGGGACGTGGTCCCCGGTGTTTCCTGTATTCCTTCGTGTTAAAGGATGGACAACATTGGGTCTCAGGGGAACTGTCTCTGTTGCCTCAACAATAGCATCAATTAATCCTTTTTCCATAGCTTTAAAGTTTATTTTCTTTCCAGTTTCGATAAAAAAGATAGGAATACCAGTGTCCTGGCAAAGGGGACGCTCCAAATTCTCTGCTAATTCTATATTGTCTAAAATGTTCTTCAATTGCATTTTTGCAATCTCTTTGGACTCTGATTGGTATGCTGATTTTATACGTTTCTTGATCTCATTAGGAATGGTAGTGGCAGCTTCTTTAAAAAGTTTGATACCCTTTGTTCTGAACTCGTTGCGTGTGAGCATATAAGAGATATGTACTGGGGAGTTAAAACCTTTTCATAACCGAAAACTATAAGAAGCTAAAAAGCATTATAATCAATATGAAGAAAATTGCTATGGGAAAAATTATTGGAATTGCACTGATATCGTTGCTCTTTGCCGGATGTGTGAGTACATCCTCTCCGTCCACAACGCAGGCTCCGATTACTACGTCAGCACCGACGACAACCCCATCACCCGCTCAGTTTGAGATCGCCGAGCTGCGCGTATCTCCTGAGACTCCAAAGACAGGTGATACACTGAGTATACTTGCAGATGTGCGAAATACGGGAGATACTTCGGGAAGCTACACAGTTCTTGTGACAGTGGGCGAAACGTCGAAGACGAAAAATATAGAATTAGATGGTAAAAGTTCAAAGACAGTGGTATTTCAGTTTGATATAGCTTCAGAAGGAAATATAGAGATAAAGGCTGGAAATATAACAAAGACAATTGTTGTGCAGCCGCCAGAAACACAGCCGCCCACCACCCAACCGCCGACAACAACTCCAGCCCCAACTACAGCTAAACCCACAGCCATTCCGAAGGAAAAAGATAATATAGAGGACCTGACCTGCCCGTAGAGAGTGTTTTGACGTATTACTTCACCGTTGAGGGGAATGAGTGGGGGACAACTGTGTACAAAACCAAGTAGAGTGAAGAAAAGAGATCGAGTTGGTTCGTATGGGGAAACATTCTCTGTGCACTTCCACCGAATGGTGATGAAGATGAGCTCGGCCACCAGGATGACTACACATTTTCTTACAATGGCAACGCGTTAAAAGAGATACATGCGGGGCAAGAGGGTGTAGGATGGTGCTGTATAGATTATACAATAGATTACACATACTCCCCTGCGCTTCCAAGCGTTTACCCCCTTGTAAAGGGAATTTCAAGGGAAAAAGCCGGTTCTTTTTACACAGAATTCACATGTAAAAAGCAGGACCCAAATGTATACACCCATGCGGCGTATATAACCACCAAGATATCGGGGAGAGGCACCTACAAGCGAGAAATATACGTAGAGGATTTTGAAGAGATAGAAGCAGGAGGAGAAACGTACAAATGCGCAAAGGTAAAGTTTACCATGACGTATGAGGTAAATTATAATACAGGAGAAACATGGAAAATCTACAAATGGGTGGAGGACGGATACGCATGGTACGGAGACATAGGCATGGTCAAAGCAGATTATACCGTTAAAACGTATTTCAGCGATGAACTGGAGCATAAAGACAGGGTCTCAATAATTCTCAACTCAGCTACACTGCCGTAAAATTTCCATCTTTTTCTTTTATTTTTTGCTCATCGAGGAGCTCCCTCAGTGCCAACTCAACATCTATCTCATCCAGCGATGTTTTTTCAACAATCTCTTCCCTACTCATTTTTTCGGATTTAAGGGTCTCAAATACACGATTTGTTGTTTCATCAGTGCCCAGGAGCTCGATCTCATCTGTATTTTCTGGCTCTTCAATCTCCGTTTCTTCCTCTTTTCGCTCTGTTTCTCCTTCGGGAAGATTTTTGAGGAGTTCTATTATTTCCAGATGTCTCAAAAGCCAGAAGTTGTATGAGATCTTTTTCACGATCTTGGGTGATATGTAGATCTCTTCATTGTAGTAGTTCAATCTACCGATAACGTCTATGATATCTCCCTTCTCTACCTCTTCCATCCTTTTCATATCATCCCGCCAGGTCTTGAGTCTGATAGTCTCTGTTCCATCATCAAGAATGATATGCGAGTAATTTCCATCATCCGATATGAATTTGCTTATAACTGTCCCAAGGGCTCTGATTTCATTTACATCTCCTAAAATGGTCTTGGCGGATCTTTCTTCCTCATCCCATTCCCCCTCGACGATATCCGCAATTCTTAGTTTTCTACATACCATTGGTATCACTGCAATAAATGAGTTTATATAGGTTAGGATAGGGGGCTCAGTGTTTCTTTGTCATTACAAGAACGACCATGAGAGATATAATTATCGCTGCCAGAATCCCCGCGTAGATCAGTGGTGTATAATCTGTGGGTGCGGGAGCAGTGCGTACTGCAGGATACGTCTTTAACGGTTCCGTTGTCGGGGGTTGTGTTGTTGGAGCGGCAGTGCTTGGTGGTGCGGTAGTAGGAGCCTGCGTTGCGGGTAGGGTGGTGGAGGGCTGCGTTGCAGGGATCGTGCTAGGGGCTTGAGTTGTAGGTGTCGCGGTAGGAGCTTGCGTTGGTGTCGGGGGCGGTGTTTCCTTTTTTACGGGCACATAGAATGTGCACTCGGCCTCTGTTTCATACCCCTCACCGTCTCTGGCCTCTACTAGTATCGTCCACCAGTCCGATCGTGTTACCCCCTCACCGATATCGTAGTGTAAACGGTGAACTTTACAGGCGTTTAACTCAGTTTCTTCCATCAAAACCTTATCTCTCCAAGGAGTTTCCAGCGTCACCGTTGCATTACAACTTCTTTTCGATTGAAAGTAAAAATAGACCGTGTCACCGGAGTAAAACGTTGTATCCCCACATTTTCCCTCCTTCAACCATACATCGACCCATGATCCACATACCGAGGTTAAAAGCACAGATGTAAGAAAGAACAATCCGAAGAGGATTTTTATGGATCTCATATGAGTACTATTGTCTTCTTTTCTTTATATATTTTGCTGTGCTTTATCCTCCTTCGTTTCACACATTTAATTTTTTTAGATCTTTATCTTTTATCAGTGGAGGTTTTTTAATTTCTGTTTCGTATTTTTTCCCTCTGATATCCACATACAACTTATTTCCATAACTCTCATACCCTTCCTTCACATACCCTATTCCGATACGTTTCTTACGGATAGGAAGGCTTTCCTTTTCATGATCTGGTAGGGGAGTTATACCTCCGGATGTTACATATCCCAGTTCATTACCTTTTTTGTCATAGAATTTATATCCCCGTCTGGGCAAAGGTCCTGTACCGCCTCCTATTACAAAGCATATCCGTTTGTATATTTCTCTTCTCTTAGGATTTTTATACCCAAGGCACTCTGTGTTTTCAACAAGGTGCCCGTATCCCAGTTCGTAAGGTGTTTTCTTTTCATTAAGACCAAAATCTTTATCGCTCAATGGGTATCCTTTTATCATTCTCAATAGATCCCGTGCAACCTGTGCACTTGGTTTTACTCCTAACTGTAACAAATGATTCCATAACCGAGGACCGTCTCTTTTGTCTGTCACGATCTCAACTCCGTTAAGACCGTAACTAAGTTTGAACACCAGCGGCTTTCCGAATACTGTTCTGATCTCTCCGTTAACGTTACCCTTGATCGGATTATTTTTTATTCCCCTTATTTTGGTATCGGTAAAGGCAAAGGAGTCTAATTCCATATCAAATAGCTTTGTCAGTATCTTCTCCAGGTTACGGCCCTGCACGGAAATAGCCGATATACTATCCGTACAGTTTGCAATCTCCACACCCTCTATCTCATCGGCAAGTTGATTGTAGGTATTAAGCATCTCGTTTCTGAGACAGACATTCGTTGTGATTATTAATTTTCCATCATAAAATCCCAGCATGCCGTCTTCCTTTACAAACCCATTTTTCATGAAAAATGTATACTTCGATTTGCCGCACATTTTTCTTCCCGAACTTTTTTGTGAGGATATTTTGTTTATATCTTTGAAATTTCTTATTTGCAATTTATGGGTAAATTTTAGCACATTTTTTCCCGTTACAACTACGTATAACATATCTGAAATATCAAACATGACCACATTTCTAAGGGCTTCTAAAACCTCATTCGCCGGAGTGCTAAAGGCGACGGGCATCTTATACCCGTAAAAGTTTTGCCATCTTTTTACCGAGTGTTTGTATGCTTTCCCCAATGTTGTGGGTTTAACTTTCTCTGTCATCTACACACCTCCACTGTTGCCCAATTACTCTGCGGGAATCGTATGACATATTTGATACTCCCCTTGCATGGTAAAAAAGGTTTTGGCAGAGAGGGCAAATCTTTTATTCTCAATGGTAGTTAAAAAGACATGTCCAAAAAAGAGATAACATGGGATCTGACAGCGATGTTTTCATCGCCGAATGACCCAGCAATAGAGAAGAAGATAAGAGAAATACAGAAGAAAACAGAGAGTTTCGTTGAGAAGTACCAGGGGAATATTAATAAAAAGAACTTTGGGGTCAAAGAAATAAAAGAGCTGCTTGACGAACTAGCGCGTATACAGAAAGAACTTGAAACGGTTGAGTCGTTTGGTTCTCTCTCTTTTGCAGCGGATATGACCGTACCGGAAAATCAGAAGCTCTACAACAGGGTAGAAGAGGCGGGATCAGAACTCGATAAGAAACTGACATTTGTTGATCTCGAATTAGGAAAACGGGTCTATAAAAAGAAGGAACTGGTAGCTGATCATGCACTGGGGGAGTATAAACACTATTTAGAAATTTTACTGAGAAGGGTACCGCATCTTTTGTCCGAGCAGGAGGAACAGCTGGTCATAGAGAAGGATCAGCATGGGGTAGAGGCCTGGTCACAGCTCCAGAGCCAATGGCTTAATACACGAACGTTTGAGGTGGAAGTTGAGGGGAAGAGGAAAAAACTCTCGTACGGAGAAGCAAACAGCCTCCTGGACCATCCCGACAGAAAGACGCGTGAATCAGCGTACAGATCGATATATACCGGACTCGGAGAGGACAAGTTACTCTATGCGAGTGCACTGCGAGGTATTGTCGCAGATTGGATGAAGGTAGTAAAACGGAGGAAGTACGAGAGGCCGGTGGGTCAGGCCCTGATAGCGAATGACATATCCTATGAAACACTTGAAAACCTTATGAACACAGTGGAGCAGAACACAGCATTGTACCAACGGTATCTCACCATAAAAGCGAAGCTGATGGATCTGGAAAAATTAGCATGCTGGGATATAGTTGCACCGCTGCCCAATGCATCAAAGGAAAATATATCTTATAAAAAGGCAAAAAAACTAGTAATAGAAGCATACGAAGACTTTGATGAAAAGTATGCATCTGCAGTAAAAGAGATGTTTGCAAAAAATCATATTGATGCAAGTATACGAATGGGCAAACGAAATGGTGCGTTCTGCAGTCCATGGTACGAAGGAACCACGTCCCTTGTGCTCCTCAGCTATGGAGAATCGATTGGCGATCTTTATACGCTTGCGCATGAACTCGGACATGCTACCCATAACTACTACGCACAGCGAGCACAGCCGTATCTCACCGTTCACAGCGGAATGATCATGGCAGAAACGGCGAGTATCTTTGGTGAGCTTTTGATGACAGAAAATCTCCTGAAAAAGGCAAAAACAAAGGAGAAAAAACAGGCAGTACTAACGCACGTGCTTGACGGAGCGGGTATGGCAATATTCCAGGTTTCAGCTCGGTTCTGGTTTGAAAAGTCAATGTACGAAGCATTGGAGAAAGGCGAGTTCCTTGACGGAGAGACACAGGCAAAGTACTGGGTAAAAAGACGGGATAAGGTCTACGGTGATTCCGTCGAGTGGTTTGATGCAATGAAATGGGAGTACGCCATGAAGCCGCATTACTACATGCCCAACTTTAGATACTACAACTTCCCATACGTCGGTGCGCAGCTGCTTGTCTGGAGTCTGTACCAGATTTATAAAAAGGAAGGAAAGGAGTTTGTGCCCACATTAAAGAAGATTCTCTCTGCCGGAGGGAGTAAGTCTCCAGAGGAGCTTGTGAGTCTTGCAGGTTTTGACCTCACTGAGCCAGAGTTCTGGCAGCTCGGTATGCGGCAGTACAAGGAGTTTGTTGACCTGCTGGAGGAGACTCTTTAAAATTTATTTCCTTTTACTCAGAAATTGTAGTATTAACTCCCATGCGTTCGAGATGGTGAGGACTCGATGCCACATGCTCTGTATGTTGGATTCTCTAACCCAAAGGAAGCAAGTTGGAACTCTTTTCTGAAAAACAAGAAGAATTGCTAAAAGAACCAAAGCGAGGGTAAATCAGTGCTCCGGCCGGGATTTGAACCCGAGTCACCGGCTCGAAAGGCCGGAATGATTGACCGGTCTACACTACCGGAGCACGATACCCTCTAACTGAGATCGATTTAAAAAGGTTTCGCAGGGACGACAACTACTCTTTTTCTAATTTCTTTTTCACGCTCCGGACCTTCTCTTCCTTCTTTACCTTTTTGTCCCGTCTGTCATCTATCTTTATCTGGATGCTTACTCTCTCAGCACCAATGGCAAAGACCCTTTCCTCCGCTCTTTTTATAGCGGGCATTACCTCATCCCACTCCCCCTCAATTATCGTACCCATAGGGTTAAGCTCGTAATTAAGTCCTTCCTCATCAAAGACCCTGATCACCTCAGCCACGTACTTTGAGAGGCTTTTCTTACCCAGAGGTGAGATACTGACCTCCAGGATCATGGGTTCACCTGAGGTCGCCCCATCGTTGCTGCCATCTTATTGAGCCGTTCTATCCGTTTTTCAGTCGGCGGATGTGTGGAAAAGAGTTTTGCAATGCTTCCACCTCTGAAGGGATTGACGATGAACATATGAGATGTAGCCGGATTTTCCTTTTTCATTGGCTTTCTTTTTACAGCATTCTCTATCTTTATCAGCGCCCGTGCCAGCTGGTCCGGCGTGCCTGTGAACTGAGCACTTCGTTCATCCGCCCAGTACTCCCGTGTCCTTGAGATCGCCATCCTGATGAGGATTGCTGCCAGCGGCAGAAAAACCGCCAGAAGTACTATCCCTATAATCTGTAAACCTCCTCTGTTTTTCCTTCCCAAGAGCATGAACCGTCCCATAAAGCCGAGGTAGCCTATAATCGCAGCAATAACCGCGGCTATTGTCTGTATCTTCATATCGTTGTTTTTTATATGGCCTATTTCATGTGCGATTACAGCCTCAAGCTCTTCGGTGCTGAGCGTGTTCAGTGCTCCTTTTGTAACAGCAATCACCGCATTTTCCGCATTTCTTCCAGTAGCAAAGGCATTGGGAACGTCTTTGGGGATATAGGCTATTTTGGGCATGGGGGTACCTGCGGTAGTTGCTACCCGCGATATGATAGAATGAAGTTTTGGATTCTCATTCTCAGTGACTATCTTTGCGTTATACATCTTAAGAACTATCCTGTCTGAGTACCAGTAAGAGATGAGGTTAACGCCTATGGCTATTACAAAGGCCATGCTCAGCATTACGATTGGAGCTCCGATAAAGAGTCCAATTATTCCGCCGGCTACAACGAGAACAAAGGTCAGGAGGACCATCAAAAATCCTGTTTTCATGTCCATTTTTATCACCGTATCTTACTCTTCACGGGAGTTAAAAAAGCTTTTCATTCCTTCAGAATTTTGTTTCTTACCAGGTAGAAGTAGAGAAGCAGGTCACTGCTTCCGAAAACGCCATATATCAGCAGCGTTGTGGCTCTTCCATGCAGACCCACAGAGTATTCAAATATAAACAACGGAATAAATAATATCAAGTATTTAAGATCAAATGAAAGCTTAGGCCTCAGTAAAAATAGTGCTACTCCTGCAGCAAAAATACAAGAGAGACTCGTTGCAGCCGCTGCGCCGAGCAGTGAGTACTCAGGTATCAAAAGAAGATTGAGAACGATATTTATTAGAACTGTACATCCTATTATCTTCGCTGGAGTTTGAGGTCTATTTGTCCCCTGAAAAATGGAGTTTGAGGTATAATAGAGTGAGTATGCGAACATTCCGAGGGAGAGGATTCTTAAGGCAGTAAATCCTGAGGTTTCGCCGGTGAGGACGTACAGTATCTCCTTTGAAAATGCAAAAGTAATAAGGGTGGGGGGTATGGCCATATAAATGGTGAGCGAGAAGCTTTTCTTTATTTTTTCTTCAATGGACTCGTTTAATGCCATTTTTTCCGAGAGTTCGGGAAGAACTACAGCCGCCAGAGCAATACTGAACGCGGGCACCAATCGTGCTGTGGGCATTACCCTCCCGTATATTCCCGTTTTCTCAGGCGTAAAGCAATGCCCGAGTATCAGTATATCTGTGTTGAAAAGAAAGACGAGTCCGATGGCTGTAAGCGAGATAGGTAAAGAGAACTTGAAGATCCTTTTGAACTCTGAAAAAACAAAGTTGCCGCCTATACCATATTTCTTGTAGAAATATATTCCAAAAAGTATGCTCACTGCATATCCGACCCCAAGAGCCAAAAACACGAGAGAAAAGTTATAAAAAGCCATCCATACCCCGAATATGAGTGTCGATATCTGTACTATTATCAGAAGAATGGAGACCGTTCTCACCTTCTTGATTCCCAGAAATATTCCGGTGAATATGGAGAGAACAATTCCGAAGGGAACAACAAGAGCAGTTATTCTAAAGTAGTAAGTGTAATTGGAAAAACCCTCACCAAAAAAAGATGAAACGAACGGAGCCACCAAAAATAAGAAAATAAACAGTATTAATCCGATGATTGCAAACCCAAACGATGATTTCGTATAGTTTTTCTTTTTAGCTTTGTACTCCGAGACGAACTTTGAGATAGAGGGTGTTATTCCATATGATGTTAGCATCAGTATCAGACTCTGTACAGGGAGTATAACGGAGAAAATACCGAACTCTGTGACGCTCAGAATGTTCATGAGCAGGACCTTGAATAGATAATTAAGGCCTTTATTCAGGATATTGGTGCCGAAGAGAGTTAAACTCTTTTTAAGCATGTCTGTACTCTACATTTTCTTTTAAAAAATTATCTTTTGTCCGTAAGATTTAAATCCTACCCCCCTTTACCATAGGCATGTATGAAGTAGAGGAGATATATCCGGATAGAAAGGATGAGCTGATAGAGGAGTTTAAGGATAAAATACTCTATGAGAGAAAGGCGGACCTTACGGGAATGTGCATAAAGTTATTGACGGACAACCATACGTTTAAGGACATGTGGGGGGATAACTTCAGCCATATGCTTGAGTATATACGCCCTCACGGAAGGGTCTTTGCATTGAATGACGGAGGAGATCTAAAGGTCTTTTATGAACCGAGATCAAAAACCTGCTTTATTTTTAACTCCAAATACTATGGCTATGTGAAAAGCCTGGCCCTTGCCGTTGCAGGTGATTTCCTCGAGGAGTACCATTCCATTCATTCACGGTACTCGGTGCACGGTGCAGCCATAGATTATAAGGGGGACGGCATCTCTATGATAGCACCATCAGGAGCAGGAAAAACTACGCACTCGTATGGGCTTTTGCTGTTGAAAGGCACGAAGCTGGTAGCGGATGACTGGTACTACACTCAAATCCTGGGGGACTCTGTACTGGCTCGAGCCTCAGAGAAGAACTGCTATATACGGAAGGATATTGCCAGTATTTACCCCGAGTTCCGGAAACTCGTAAAGGATGTTGATCTTGATCTGAGAGATCGAGCGGTGGTGGATATTTCGCGGGTTATCGGAAAAACGGGGACAAAAAATGAGACGAGAATGGAGAAGGTGATCTTTCTGAAGAGAGACGATTCGGAAGAGCTGTGCTATGAGATGGACTGGGAGGAAGCTCTGAATTACATGACAAAAAACGATTTCTGCAACCCCCATCAGCTGGTGAGAAATGAGAGGAAGATGAGGATAAGGAAGGAGTTTTTTGAGACGTACTTCCAGATGGTAGATCTCTACATGGTGAACACCAGGACACCACCCAAAGAAACACAGAAAAACATACGAAAGATCGTTACCTCTTGATAACGCCTATTTTTTCCTTATCTTTCATCGTCTTGAGAGAAACATAGGTGATTGTCTTTTCCGCCCCGTCTATCTGCGATATTTTGTTCTCTATGATCTCGTAGAGATGATTGGTATCTCTCGCTACGCCGATTCCTACAATATCATGGCTTCCTGTTGTAATATGAACACAGTAAAGCTCATCATACGATTTCATCCTTTTTGCGACCTTCTTTAGGTTTGATATCTTCGTATTCACGTGAACAAAGAATGTTAGTTCATACCCCAGCTTTGAAATATCACAGTCCACTGTGAACTTCCGTATAATACCCTTCTCTTTCATCTTGTTTACCCTGTCGCTGATCGTTTGTGCGGATACACCAAACTTCTTTGCCAGGTCGCGAAAAGGGGTTCTCGAGTTTTTCTGCAGTGCTTTTAATATTTTTATATCAAGATCGTCTGCCATAAAACAAATGCACAGCAAAGAATAAAAAAGCTTTCTCTATGGGATTACCGGACTATTTTGCGTTCCATATTCACCGTTTTTGGAAAGAGATCGGGTTTAGGCACGAGGAATGGGAGGATAAGGCCGAGATCATCATTGGCGACAATGAGATTTATAAACTTTGTAAGTTCCTTTGTGCCTTTTTTCTTTTTGAAAGATCTAATTTTTGTTAGAATTGTAGGTGTAGGATTAAAAAGAATAGAAAAATCCGTTTCTCGAAACATGAACCAGTCATTTTCATCATCACCAACGGAAACGGAGACCTCGGGTTCTTTTTCCTTCAAGATTCTCCTTACGGTGTCCCCCTTGGATTTTAGTGTGAGGAGTTCAGAGGAGATATTTCCGGTAAAGACACCATTTTTTCTTTCTGCCTTGTTTCCATAGGCTTCTTCGATCCCTATTTTCTCACCGAAGCCTTTGGCAATCTCATAAAATCCATTTGTTATAATAATGGGATGATACTCATTTCTTTTCAGTTCATCTACCACTTCTTGCCCGTGCTCAATGATCTGCATCTTTTTTGCGATCTCCTTAAATATAGGGGGGTCATGACCTTCCAAAAATGTTACTCCCTGCTTGACTATCCATTCAAGTCCTGTATTCCCTCCAACGTTGCCCTTAAAAAGCCTTTTAAACTCTTTTTTCTTTCCTATCTGTTGGGCAATATGAAGAACATGGGACTGCGGTGTCAGGACCCTATCAAGATCGAAGAATATGAGACGCATACCGTTTCTCTCTGGAAAGTCTATATATAAAAGCTTTTAGGTTTATTCAGTGCCAGGGGTCCGGAGGACACGCATGCCCCCATAAAGACTCACAAGTTTGGCAAACTCCTTTTTGTTATAGAAACTGCACTTTCCTTCAGTAAAAGCTTTCACCACCTCAATACAGTACCGAGCCGCC
>JAYEIH010000078.1:0-13042 GCA_034659995.1 Methanobacteriota archaeon | reverse complement strand
CGTACCCTTTTCGGGGATTGTACCATTTTACTGTACCTTTCATATTTTTCATCTCCTCAGGCTTTACGCCTGTACTTTTAAAGAGAACTCAAACACTTGGAACGTTCTCTTAATGGCAAGTATGAGACCTATGCTTTAAATAGCTTGCCCTCTTTTATGGTATAAAGAGGGAGTTCGAAATGTTTCAAAAGGAAAGCTTTTTATATTTATATGCATAGGGCTCAATACAAGATATATTGGAGGAAACAAAATGAAAATAGGAGAATTAGGACCGAGGAATAGAAAGTTGAATTTGGTTTTTAAAGTTGTTTCTCTTGGAGAAGAGAATGAGATTACCTCTCGAAGAGATGGCGCCAAACACAGGTTCATAGAGGCTGTGGTTGGTGATAATACCGGTACGGTCATTATGACCTTCTGGGATGATGACGTTGGAACAGTGGAGGAAGGAAAAACATACGAACTGGAAAATGGATATACAAAAACATTTAAAGGTTCTTTACGACTAAATTCGGGGAGATACGGTGAATTAAAGGAAATAGATGAAGATATAAAGGTAAAAAAAGATAATGACATGTCTGAGAAAGAGTTCGGAAGAACAAGATACTGAGTTCGTCTTATCCTTTTACTCCTTTTTTATTTTACGTAAAGGGGCAAATACAGTATACCTATCCTTGCCTTTTAACTCGTCAATAATCCTTTCCACGATCATCTCCGTGGGATCGGGCATGGAAGAAACTCTCTCATCTATCTCTTTGAAGCTTTTGAACTTCTCTTTTTTTCTTTCTTTAAGTATTGAACTCATCAATTTTTTCCCAACGCCCGGGAGCAGTTGCAGTTTGTGGAAACGGATGGATAAAGATCCCGCATTATTAAAAAAGGTAACAAATCTTTCTTCGTTGCCCTTCACTATTTTTGCTATGAGGTACGGCAGTTCTGCCTTTGCAGCCGATGTCAGGTCATCGTAAAACAATCTCTTTTTTATATGGCTCACTTTTTCTCTCTTACCTTTTCCAATGAAAACGCGTTCATTTATCTCCATCTCGGTCCTCGGAGCCACCTCTAACAGTGAGAAGTAGCTTTCCCCAACTGCCTGCGCAACCGAAGATTTTGATCGCTTCATTCTCTCAGAAGGATATCCTTTGGGAAGGTAATCGAGAATATAGGCGTAGTTTTCATAGAGTTTGGGCATAGTATCACTTATATTTTTTTATAGTCTCCAGGATTTTTTCTGCAATCTTATCATCCAGCATATGTCGTTCCTTGGCGAATATTACCTTGAGGTCATTTTTATCTTCCGGAAGAATGTTGGTTATTTTCACAGCTACCCCGGATGGAACTTTATTCTCTATGAGTTCTTCTTTTAATTTCTGCGCATCCTCTGTGTCGAGTTTACTGAACTTTATTAGATGATCCAGGGCTATTCCCTGTTCATAAAGCAGTTCACTGTCCTCTTTCCTCTTTCCCAGGATTTCTTTCACCTCTGGCAGGGTTAGTTTTTTTTCATCATACTTTTTTTTACCCATCATGTTATATCTCCTGTTTTTTGAGGTGTTCAGGTCTGGAAATAATAGTTTTGGTCTTCTCTTTATCCTTGATCTTTACGAGATAGGAGTTTCCTCGTTTATGGAGAATTGTACCTGTCATACCGTGAAACCGTGGGTGCGGCATGCCTCTCTGTACGGACGGCTCCAGTGCGATATGTACTCTATCGTTAGGTTTGTACTCTGTTAAAAGACGTGATATAACGTTTAAATTTTTATCTCTATATCTTTTTGTGAGTTTTCCTCTGCTTCTACTTCTAAATCCTTTTGATCGTTCCATAGTTTCACCTATCATGGATCTTTACTACATCCAAAGACACACATTCCATATTTTTTTGGAGGACAGAAGACACATTTGGGGTGGTTCTTCCGTCATCTCCTGTGATCAGTTCCTTCACATAGAGTCCGCCTTCACAGCAGATCTTTAAGCAATTACTATTTTTTCTTTCTACTTTATAAATCTTTCTGATTCTTGTCTTGTCTGCTCTTCTGTGCACCACTCTTTGCGGTGTTCTTTGATGTATTTTCTTGAGACTGCTGAGTTTTCCGAGTTCATCATCGGATATGGATCGGTTCAAATGGGCAAGATACGTCTTGCTAAATTTGCCCTGTTTGAGTCGTACCACTTCTCTTTTATCCGAGAGTTCCAGTTCTCTTACTACAATTCTTTTATCTTTATTTATCTCAGATTCTATTTTTTTAAGTTCAACGCTTCGAATTTTTGGATTTATAATCTCGATGACGAAGGGCCTTCCGTCTCCGAGCATTCTAACGTTGATATCCTCCCTTCCTGCACCGTGAAACTTTTCCTCTGTACATTCAGCATACCTCAACACGACTGCCCCTATGATCTCCTCAACGCTTGTTTCATACATTTTGCCCTTAAAGTTGCAGTATGGGCAGCCTCTCCCTCTGCATTTTTTACAGTACCATTTTGTCTGGGGTATATCTCGAACATATTTGTTGTATCTCCCTCTTATGTAAAGCGACCTCGGTTCTGTTCGCATTTCAAGGGTTTCGAGATCAAAAATAAACACGACATCCGGATTTTCAAACTGCACGTCCTTATTAAATTTTTCTTTTAGTTTCTCTCGCAAGATTGATAACAACTCCCGTTTAAGGGTTTTTTCTCCAGACAAGCTTAGATTTTTCATGATTTCTTTTTCTTTTTTTACTACCCCCTGAGCGAGTTTTATGCCCACGTTGAACGTGGAGAACTCAGCCTCGTAGGTAAAGTTGGTAAGCTGATCAATTTTATCAAAAATATTTCCACATAACTCACATTTTTTTGGAACCCTTTTGATGCCAAGTCTTTTTAAACAGGATTCGCATAGGGCATACATAGTTATTAGTGTAGAAATCAACTTAAAAAGGTGATCTTATGGATGAGGATTATCAGAAACTCTTGGATAACGCATGGGAAAATCTCCCGGAAAAGGTACGGAAAGATAAGAGGTTTGAGATACCGGATGCAGACTCGGTCATTTCTGGAAACAGAACACTGATCAGAAACTTCAATGAGATAGTTACAATGCTTGGCAGAGACCCGGAGCATATAATGAAGTACCTTCTTAAGGAACTGGCCACCTCCGGAGAGATTATAGGCATTAAAGCAGAGTTTCAGGGAAAATTCAGTGCAAGGATTATTAACTCAAAGCTGAAACAGTACACAGAGTTTTATGTTCTCTGTTCTGAATGTGGAAGGCCTGACACAGAACTAATAAAGAAAGGAAGAGGTTATCTCATCAAATGTGGCGCATGCGGTGCCAGGCACTCTATAAAGAATATTTAGGGATATTATGGATGTTTATGTAAAGATGTATGAGGCCGCCGGAGATATTTTGATTGCTGTCTGTGATGAAAATACTCTTGGGAAGAAATTTTCCTTTAAAGACACTCTTTTTGAGGTTAAAGAGAGCTTTTACAAAGGAGAAAAGAAAAAATTAGATGAGATTAGGCCCATTCTGGAAAAGGCGACCGTACTCAATCTGGTGGGATATGAGACCATTAAAAAGTGTGTAGAATGGGGATATATAAAAGAGGCAAATGTGCTGGAGATGGGAAAAACGGCCCATGCCCAGATGGTGAGGGCATGAGATGCTGTATCTGCGGGAAAGAGACAGAGAAAATAAAAGAGGGGATGTGTGAGTCCTGTTTTGCAAAGGAGAAATCACCTTTTTCTATTAAGAAGAGAATAAAGATTCCTGTCTGCAAACACTGTGGAGCGTTTTATCTGAGTAAATGGGAGTACGGTACCGTACAGGAGATGATAGAGGCGGCTGTTTTTTATCATATAACTCCGGAAAGGGGATTTGAGATAGTTGAAGAGATAAATAGAGATGGAGGGGAAGATCAGATACGGGTGAAGTTTACCCAATCCGAAAAAGAGATAGACCTGGATATTGAACTTCTTGCTGTTAATGAGTTCAAAATAGTGCAGAATCTGAGCTCCAAAATAATCATTGAGCATACCATATGCAAGCGATGTTCCCGAGTTCACGGTGGCTATTATGAGGCTATTCTTCAGCTGAGAAGGAAGGATGCCGTACTCACGAGGGAAGAAAAAGAGGAGATTATTGATATTGTAAGAAAAACAAATGAAAAAGAGAAGGTTTCGGATCTGAAAGACAGAAAAGAAGGGATTGATCTTTATTTTATATCAAAAAGAGCGGCAAAAAAAGTTCTGACCCTCCTCAGATCAAAGTATGGCGGCAGTATAAAAAGGAGTTATGAGGTCTACGGACAGGATAAATCCCGAAATATAACGCTTCTCAGAATGCCGCAGTACAAGAAAGATATGATAGTTGAGTATGACGGCACACTATGGGTTGTAGAGAAGGCCAGAAATGCACTATATCTCAGATCGTTTACAGGGACCAAAAAAAGGTTCATGTGGAGGGATGCAGACTCCGATAGGTTTAAAATTATAGAGCCCGTATATGAGGATGTTATGATCACCGAAGAAACGCCTGATAGGGTACAGTTTATGTCCCTCAAGAGCTATGAGACCTTTTATCTTAAGAGCAAGGATGTTCCAAAAGGTATAAATATTGAGATCAAAAAGGAGTACAGAGCAGTTCGAAGAAAAAATAAACTTGAGATATGGTGGGATTATGAACATAGAGGATAGGATAGAACTTGTAAAAAAGCCGCCGACAGAAGAAGTAATAACAGATGATGACCTACGAGAGGTTTTCGAAACAAATGATTCCCCTCTCGGATACCAGGGATTTGAGCCGTCAGGACTGGCACACCTTGGTACAGGACTTATAACCGCTTTAAAAACGATCGATATGATAGATGCGGGCATGAAATTTATCATCTATCTGGCGGACTGGCATGCATGGATAAATGAGAAGATGGGAGGGGATATGGAACTGATCCAAAAGTCAGGAGAGTATTTGAAGGAGGTATGGAGCTCTCTTGGTGTCAATGAGAAAAAGGTTCGGTATATCTGGGCCTCTGAGCTTCTGGATGATCTCTCATACTGGGAAAAGGTGATAAAGATCACAAAGGATACTACCACTGCACGGATGACCCGATGCCTTACTATCATGGGAAGAAAGGAAGGAGAGTTAAAGGATGTTGCTCAGTACCTATACCCTGCACTGCAGGCCTCCGATATCTTCCAGATGGACCTCGATATTGCATGTGCGGGAATGGATCAGCGAAAGGCCCATATGCTCACGAGAGAGGTGAGCGGAATGTTGGGCCTTAAAAAACCATGTTGCGTTCATTATCACCTGCTCATGGGGCTTACAGGGCCAAAATCCTCCGGACTTGAGCAGAACAAAAAGGCGGATCTTACAGTAAGCTCAAAGATGAGTAAATCAACTCCGAAAACAAATGTCTTTGTTCATGACTCCGAGGAAGAGATACGGGATAAGATAGCGAGTGCATACTGTCCTGCCAAAGCTGTGGAGAACAACCCCATCCTCGAGATTACCAGATATGTAGTTTTTCGAGGAGAGGAGAAGGAGTTTACCATCCGGAGACCGGCTAAGTTTGGGGGGAATCTGTCCTTCTGGAACTACGATGAACTGAGAAACGCATTCAGAGAAGGAGAGCTCCATCCGCTCGACCTGAAAAATGCCGTTGCGGAGCAGCTGATAGAGATACTCAAACCGTGCAGAAAGCATTTTGAGGATAAAAAGGACATTATTAATGAGTTACTGAGAGGTACCTCCCGATGAAATTCCTTATTCTGGGATTTGGCAGGGTTGGGGAGGCTATAGCCGATTATCTAAAAGAATATGATGTAGGTGTTGTAGATTCTTCAGGGAAGGCACTGAAAAAAGCTAAACGATCCGGTTTTGAGGCATATAATGAAGATATTACCAAAAACTCAATTGTAGACACAATGAGGCAGTATGACTGCGTTATCAGTGCAGTGCCGTACATGTTCAACTATGAACTTGCAAGAAAAGCTCTAAAGGCCGGAACAAACTTCTGTGACCTTGGCGGGAATAACACAATTGTGGACAAAGAACTGAATCTTCATGAGGAAGCCAAAAAGAAAGAGATATCCGTCCTTCCTGACTGCGGACTTGCTCCCGGTCTGGCGGATATTTTAGCCGCATTTGGGTACTCTGACGACTGTAAGGAGATACGCATGAGGGTCGGAGGAGTTCCTAAGAACCCACAAGGATCATTAAAGTATAAAATAGTTTTTTCTCCGGAGGGATTAATAAATGAGTATGTGGAAAAGGCCAGAATAATAAAAAACGGAAAAATAAAATATGTAGAGTCTCTTACAGGCTTGGAAAAGGTAGAATTTGGAAATAAAACTTATGAAGCCTTTTATACTTCTGGTGGAACATCCACGCTCCCGCGGACCTTCAAAGGAAAACTTGAGTACTTGGATTACAAAACTATTCGATATCCCGGTCACTGCAGTGCAATAAAACCTTTGCTGGAGCTGGGGTTTGCAGATAGAGATGAGATGACAATCAATGGGGACTCAGTGATACCGCGAAAGGTGCTGGTACGGCTGCTCTCAGAAAACCTCAGTTATGAAACTGAGGATGTGGTGCTTCTCCGGGTTACTGCGGAAGGAAAAAAAAGAATGATTTATGAGATGGTCGATCATGAAAAGGAGTTTACGGCAATGGTGCGAACCACAGCGTATCCTGCTGCGCTTTCAGCTCTTCTTATTACAAAAAAAAGTGTTATAGGAGCAATCCCTCAAGAAATCCTTATTCCACAGCTGATAAGTGAAAAACAGTACCTGACGGATCTGGAGAAAAAGGATATTACCATCGAAAAACGGATTGAAAAGGTATAAAAATGATAACTCAGTAACAGTTGTAGGGCAGAAACAAAGATGCCCAGGAGAGTTTACCATGAAAAATATTCTTGTAACAGGAGCATGTGGCCAGATAGGTTCAGAGCTGACCGAAGCACTGAGAGAGAAGTACGGCAATGAGAACGTTGTGGCAGCAGGGCATAAGACGCCTCCTACAGAAGAAATGAAAGAAGCGGGACCGTTTGAGTTTATCGATGTTCTCAAAAAAGATGAACTGGAAAAAAATGTTGAAAAATACGATATAGACACGGTCTATCATATGGGAGCTATTCTCTCGGCGGTAGGCGAACAGAACCCCCAGCTTGCATTTAATGTAAACCTTATAGGGATGTATAATGTTCTGGAACTGGGAAGGGAACGGAAACTTGAATGCGTCATGGTGCCAAGTTCCATTGCAGCCTTTGGTCCTGAGACCCCGCGAGATAACACGCCAAATGAAACAATTCTGCGCCCTACAACAATGTACGGCGTGACGAAGGTGGCAGGGGAGCTTCTCGGTAACTACTACTTTTCTAAATTTGGACTGGACGTGCGGGGCGTGCGTTTTCCGGGGATTATCAGCAACAAAACACTGCCAGGCGGTGGCACGACGGATTATGCCGTTGAAATATACTACGAAGCGATAAAAAACAAAGAGTATACATGCTTTGTACGGAAAGACACGCGGTTACCAATGATGTACATGCCCGATGCCATTAAAGCACTCATAGACCTCGCTGAAACGGATATCTCGCAGTTAAAACATCACTGTGATTACAATGTTAACGCGATGAGTTTTTCCGCTGAGGAGCTTGCTGAGTCCATTAAAGAGCATATACCCGAGTTCACCTGCGAGTATGAACCGGATTACAGACAGGAGATTGCCGACTCATGGCCAATGTCTCTCGATGACTCTGCGGCCAGAGAGGAGTGGAACTGGGAGCCGGAGTACGACCTTCCCGCGATGACAGCGGATATGCTGGAGACGCTATCGGAAAGGCTGAAATGAGGAAGAAAGCAGTGTTTCTGGCTGGGGAAAGAATCTATCTCAGGCCAGTGGAACAGGAGGATGTGTTATATATTCATAGGTGGCTTAATGATCCAGAGATAAGAACCTTGGAGGGTGAACTGTTCCCGAGGAGTATCTCAGAGGAGAAAGAATGGCTTGAGAAGACATATAAAGATAATAGCAAACTGTGGTTTATTATCGCTCTCAGGAAAAATGACAAGGTGATAGGGGACTGCGGTTTGCTGAGAATTGATTATACGTGGAGAACAGCAGATTTGAGCATGTCAATCGGCGAAAAAGATGAGTGGAACAGAGGATACGGAACAGAAGCAATGTATATTTTATTGGAGTATGGCTTTAAAACGCTTAATCTTCATAGAGTTGGGGTAGGTGTCTTTGAGTTTAACAAGCGAGCGATAAAGACTTATGAGAAGGTAGGATTCAGACGGGAGGGCGTACTGCGAGACGGATATTACTGTGACAGTACGTACCATGATGTCATTCTGATGAGTATCTTGGAGGACGAGTTCTGAGCAGGAGATAACGTAGAGTTGACGGCTGATATCCTTGGGTAGTTAACGGCAGCTTGATACGGATATATTTTTTTCTGCGCCAACGAAAGATTTAAATATATAAGTAAAGAGAGTGTAATAGAACCAGAATGAATGAAAAGGATAAGGCAAAGAATAAGTTTATAAAAGAGTTGCATAAAAAGGTAGTCATATCTCTGGTTTTGCTATCTGTTCTTCTTATTCCCCTCACTATTCCCGCAGACGAGCCAAAAACTCTGAGGGTCGGAGTATATGAAAATTCGCCAAAAATATTTACACAAAATGATAATGTTTCAGGATTCTGGGCAGATATCATCGAGCACATCGCCTCAGAAGAGGGATGGGAGATAGAGTGGGTTCACGGTTCCTGGGCTGAGTGTCTGGAAAGATTGGAGAAGAACGAAATAGACATAATGCCCGATGTTGCATATACCGGGGAGAGAAGCAAAAAATATGCTTTTCAAAATGAAATTGTATGTGTAAGCTGGTCAAGGGTTTACGTACCGGAAGGCTCAGAGATCCAATCGCTACCCGATCTGAAGAATAAAAAGATAGCGGTCCTGAAGGGCAGCGTCAACTATGTGGGAGCAGGCGGAATAAAAGAATTAGTTGAAAATTTTGATATAGACTGCACATTTATCGAAGCAGATGATTACAACAGAGTTTTTGAGCTGGTGGAAGAAGGAACTGCTGATGCCGGAGTTGTTAACAAAAACTATGGCAATAGACATGAAAAAGCATATGACGTTGGGAGAACGGCCATCGTTTTCCAGCCTATTGATCTCAAATTTGCTTTTCCAAAGAACTCTTCTCTAACACCATATCTTATTGAAAGAATTGATTATCACATGAAAGAATTAAAAGAAGATAAAAGTTCGATCTATTACCAGTCGATAGAAAAGTACTTTGAGGCAGGGGTCACAGAAAAAGATGTTGTTCCCAAGTGGCTGTTATGGGTACTGACGGGAATGATAGGAATTGCAGTCTTCTTTGTGCTGGCAAGTATCTTCCTGGAGCGAAAGGTGCAACAAAGAACCAAGAAATTGAAAAAAGAAAAAGATTTCAGCAAGACTCTTATTCAGGCATCCCCGGTCTTTTTTGTTGCCATAGATGCAGAAGGAAAAACCATGCTGATGAATGAAGCGATGCTCAATCGGCTGCGCTATTCAGAGGAGGAGGTGGCAGGTAAGGACTACCTCTTGAACTTTGTTCCGGAAGAAGATCGGAAATCAGTCTCTGAGATCTTTGGTAAACTTATAAAAGACAAAGAGCCAACTCTTAACGAGAACAGGATCCTCACAAAGTATGGTGAGGAGTTACTGGTCGAGTGGCGGGGAAGACCCGTACTTGATGAGGAAGGAAATTTTGAGTACTTCTTCGGTGTGGGCATCGATATAACAGAGAGAAAAAGAATGGAGGAGGCTTTGAGGGATTCGGAACAGGAAAAAACAACAATTCTCAATAACACCTCAGAGCTTATAACATATAAAGACAATAATCTCAGAATAATATGGGCAAATAGAGCTGCAGGCGACTCTGTCGGCCTGCGCCCTACAGAGCTAATAGGACAGCACTGTTATGAGGTCTGGTATGGACGCAGTTCTCCCTGCGAAGGCTGTCCTGTTCTTAAAGCCATGGAGACCGGTGAGCCGCAGGAGAGTGAGATGACAACGCCGGAGGGGCGAGTATGGCTGATACGGGGGAGCCCCGTGAAAGACGAGGATGACAGGGTCATCGGAGCCGTCGAGGTTACGTTAGAGATCACTGAGCGCAAGCGGGGGGAGGAAAAACTCAAAAAAAGCGAAGAACGCTACCGTACAGTTTTTGAGAACACCGGCACAGCCACCTGTATCATAGAAGAAGACACCACAATATCGTTAGCAAATAAAAAATTTGAAGAACTCTCCAGATACTCCAGAGAAGAGATCGAAGGAAAGAAGAGCTGGACCGAGTTTGTTGTGAAGAAAGATCTGGAAAGAATGAAGAAGTACCACGAAGAGAGAAGAAAAGAAGGGGGCAAAGCCCCCATTAAGCATGAGTTCAACTTTAAGGATCGTAATGGCAAGGTTAAGAGAATTTTCCTGGCTATAGATATAATTCCAAGAACAAAGAAAGCTGTTGCATCACTTCTCGATATTACCGAACGGGAAAAAGCAAGAAAAGAAGCAGAGTTCTACGCAGACGTCCTTGTACATGACATCGGTAACCTCGATCAGATTATACTGGGATACCTTCATGTTCTCAAAAACGCAGAGGATGAGGAAACCAAAGAGAAAAATGCACGGGGAATCAAAAGAGCTGTCATGGACTCTAAAAGGCTCACGGAAAGTATCCGAATACTGAAAGAGGTAGAAGAAAGAGAAATAAAGAAGATTAATCTCAAAAGTTCATTAGAAGAGTCTATAAAACAAATAAAAGATTACTTCGATAGAGAGATAGAGGTAAATCTCGATATAGAAGATTGCTATGTACGTGCCAACGTATTCCTTGAGAATGTACTTTTTGCCTTCCTTAAAAATGCCGTGGAGTACACATTCCACGATCCTGTAAGGATCGATATCCGCACAGAAAAAGAGAATGGAATCTGCAATGTACATATCCGCGATTACGGCATTGGGATCTCAGAGGAAAAACGAAAGGACATACTCACCAGCCTTGAAGCTATGACAAAAAGAACGGGAATGGGACTGTACCTCTCAAAAAAGGTCCTCGAAAGTTTCAATGGAAGCTTTACGATAAAGGATGTGGAAAAAGGAACAGAAATAGTTATCAGTCTGGAGATGAGCCAATGAAGATACTTGCAGTTGACGACGAGATGGAGCTCCTAACGCTCATAAAGGACTTTTTAGAAACTGTTGGACACAGCGTGGATATAGCGATAGACGGGCAGACGGGCTTGAAGAAGTTCAAAAAGAAAAATTATGATCTCGTCCTCATGGATCACCGTATGTATGGAGAGGAAGGCCTCTCCGTATCGAAAAAGATGCTGGAAATAGATAACAATGCAAAAATAGTATTCATCAGTGCAAATTCCTCGATAAAGGAGGAAGCGCTTGACAGTGGAGCCGTAGGCTTCCTGGCCAAGCCCTTTGACCTCGATGATCTTGTGAAGAAGGTAGAGGTGTATAAATGAAGTTAAACTGGAGGACGAAGCTGATGGGGCTTTTCGTGATAGTTTTGGGGGTTTCGTTGCTGTTCCAAGTGTTTTATGTTATCCCATTCATCCAAGACAGGGAAGTAAAGATGACAGAGATACATCAGGAAGAGATCACCGGCAACATTGCCCGGGAAGCGGATAACAACCTGAAGAGGTTCAGGAACCGCCTGACAAAAATAGCCGAGCTGCCGGCGTTCCACGAGATGGATATTGCCGACCAACACCAGGTTATAAGTGAAAATGTAGAGGTAACCCCGCTTATCTTCTCTATTTTCGTGCTGGACGACGAAGGCCGGATTGTTTCCGGTTCTGTGGATGATCTCTCCTCTTATACCGCCAGGAACTATGCCGAGGAGCCTTTCTTCAGCAGTGCCTTTGACCAGGGTAAAGCCTATTTTGGCGATCCTCAGTTCTATGAAACTGAGGGGATCGTTGCTGTTCCCGTCAGTGTGCCTATCAACTCGCCTACGGAAGAACGTGTGGGCGTACTGAGGGGATCGATTAAGCTGAGAGGTGTGATTGAGATAGCAGACCACCCGTTGAGCAAAGGTCAGATTGCCTACGTAGTGGACAGGGAAGGTACGGTGATTGTTCATTCCGAGATAGACCTGTCTGCTCTGGAAGGAGGTCCACCCCCACTGAACTACAGCAATAATCCGCAGGTACAGGCCTTTATAGAGAGGGGGATGGGCGGATCTCAAAAGTACGATCACGACGGTACTCCATATTTTGGAACATATACTACCATGGAGACCAACGGTTGGAGGGTGGTGGTAGAACGTCCAATGAGTGCAATCCTGGCTGAAACTGAGACACTGGCCCGACGGTTGTTGACGATCAACGCCGGGCTCTTCATCATCACCCTTTTAGTTACGCTGGTGTTCACGGGGCAAATAACGGGCGAGCGCAAGCAGGCGGAGGAAGAAGTAAAAAAAGAGAAGGAAAAGGCAGAAAAATACCTGGGTATAGCAGAAGTGATGCTGGCAACAATCGATGCTGATGAAAATACAACTCTCATGAACAAAAAAGGGTGTGAAATATTAGGTTATAATGAAGGGGAACTTATAGGCAAGAACTGGTTTGACCTCTTGGTTCCACAGGAAATAAGGGAAGAAGTAAGGGGCGTCTTTGGTAAACTGATGACAGGAAATATTGGGCCGGTTAAATACTATGAGAATCCATTGCTAACAAAGAATGGAGAACAACGGATGATCGCCTTCCATAACACAGTGATTAGGGACTCAATCGGTCAGATAAGTGGAGCGCTACTTTCCGGCCAGGACATCACCGAAAGAAAAAAAGCAGAAGAAAAACTCAAAAACCAGAAAGAGGAACTCTCTGCCTTTGGACATACCGTCTCCCACGATCTAAAAAATTACATAGGTACTATAAGAAACAGGGCGCAGCTTACGCTCATGAAAAAGGAAACGGCTGAAAAAAATGCTCAAAAAACGATCGATATCACAAAGAAGATGGAAACTTTTGTAAATCGACAGCTTG
>JAYEIH010000077.1:0-13267 GCA_034659995.1 Methanobacteriota archaeon | reverse complement strand
CGGCCTGTATTGCCTCGGCTATCTCTGTAGGCACAGGGAAGTAAGGTCGCGATGTATCGCCCATATGCCACAGCGTCACCTTCAGCTCACCTTCGTCGTAGCCTGCATCTGCCAAAAGCTGCTTTGCTTTCTCCGGATCGTATGGGTATCCTTCTATGTCATCGTTGTACCCAAATAGACAGGGTGGAAGTCCTTCTTTTGCCACACTGGCCGCTCCTTTATACAAGTTCTTTACAATTGGCTCCTTATTAATAGCGTGCGCAATAGCTCTTCTTACACGAACATCATGGAAAGGCTCAAAGTCGCCGGGCACGGGAACCTCTTCTCCTTCGTCCCATCTTCCGTTTTCATTTGCATCTTTGTATCCTTCTCCACAGTTCAGACCTATGTATCCAACATTCATTCCGGCCTGTGACATCAAATAAAGGTCGGAATCATCCTTTACTTTGTCAAGCTGCATTGGATCGAGGTGCTCAATACCATCAACGTCTCCTGACTTCAGTGCCATATACCTTGCCGATGGGTCCGGAATTACTTTAAAGACCAGTTTGTCCAGGTATGGCTTTCCATCCCAGTAGTCCTCAAAACCTCGAAGCTCTATCTGGTCGTCCTTTACCCATTCTACAAACTCAAACGGTCCTGTTCCTACCGGGTTCGTGAAGTAGTCATCTCCATACTCGTGCGCTGCATCCTCACTGACAATACACGCAGTAAACATGGCAAGACTTGTCATTATTGAAGAGTTCGGTCGCTTCATGTGGATAGCAACTTTATACGTACCGAGCTTCTCCACACTCTCTATATCGCCAAACATCCATCCCCAGTATAGCCATTCACCTTTATCGTGGTACCAGTTGCTTTTATCGTACTGCCGCGCAAAGGAAAAGACAACATCGTCTGCTGTCACCTCACCAAAGTCGTGATGGAACTGGACTCCTTCTCGAAGGTCGAATGTAATCGTTTTCTTATCACCTGAAACAGTCCAGTCTGTAGCAAGACATGCTTTTATGTTCGTTGTTCCGCCATCGTACTGCACAAGCCCCTCAAATATGTTATCCATTCTCTGGATAGACTCGCCGTCAGTAACATCCGCTGGATCCAATCGTACTGCATCACCGCTGGAACCGAAAACAAGAGTCCCACCATACTTATCATCTGCAGGTGCCGTTGTCTCCTCATCTTCTTCTCCGCCTATACAGCCGCTAAAAATAGATAATACCATCACGGCTACTACTAATAGGCCTATGTATTTCATTTTCATTTTCATTTTTTTACCTCCTTTTTAATTATATTCATAGGTGGTACGTATGAATCTTTTTAAAGCTTTCGATCTCTGTGCGCACAATACGATTGGAAAAAATGCTTGCTCCTGAAAAAACAGATATTACTAAAATATAATGTAACATCAGATGAACAAAAGTTAAAGTGTATGCGTACCCCAGTTTCTTTAAAAGGCAAATAGATCCGAGTCGTGTGTTTCAAAAATTCCCAGCCGAGCTCCAGCATCCAAGTACCCATGAAGATAGTTTAACGCGGCAAAGGCCGTTACATAGTCTTCTTTTTCTTTATAGTATAACGCATCCCTGTAGTATCGCTCGGCCATGTCACGGAAGTCCTTTGCCACCACCTCAAGGTGTGAATCCTCTGGAACTATGACTTTGAGCTTATTTAATGCTTTTTTTGCTGTTTGGATATATTTTTCCAGCTTTTCATCTGTTATTTCTTTCATTTACACACCTCATAATAGCTGAGATATTCTTTTTCGAGAAAATGAAGTTTTCCGGGTATCACAATACAGTGGGGAGGATCGCCGTATGCACAGGATCTGAGCTTGTCCGTGCTGCCATACACTATCATTTGATCCTCTTTTCCCAGCCGGGAAATGACAACTGCCTTTTCTATTACCTTTTTTTTATTCGTCGTGTTGATTATCTCAAAGGCCTCATTTGGACTCATATATCTTTCTTTTTCTGCCTTTATATCGAGAAGAAGAAGTGTATGCAGCCCTCTTTTTCTATTGGAAAGTATCGTCTTATAAAAGCTTTTTGGGAAAAATTTCTCCTCCGGATATACAATGCTTACGGTTTTTCCGAATTTATAGAGCTGTAATCCCGTCTCTCCAATAGCAGAGAATACGGAGGCGGCATGGATTACCTTCACCTTTACCCCTCTTTTCCATGCCTGTAATACTAAATCTACATGGGTTGTTGCCGCAAGAGGATCCCCGCCAACAAGAAACGCCACATCCCCTCTCTCAGCCTCTTCGATAATAAAAGTTTTCTCTTCAACATCCTCCCTCTGGAGAAAAACTACCTCGCTTCCAAGGATACTCTCAAATTTCTCCTTTTTAATACCAAGAAAATTAGTATATGCCTCACAGTAAATCTTGCTGCATTTCCTTGCAGTTTCAATGCCTGAGTGGGGAATATCGTCCCCTGTAAGACCGAGACCTATGAGGAAGAGCATAGCTTCTCTTCTGTCGTTCGGTATATAAATTTTTGTTGTGGCCCTCACCCCAGTGATCTCAGGATCGCAACTATCTTTTCTCCAAAAAGAGAGAAGAGTATACCGTTCGCAACAAGATGAACTATCCCAAAGGGGTAAAATGTGGGGGGAAGTATACCATACTGCATATACAGCGCCGGCAACAACGGAACACCAAAGAGAAGCCAGCTCGTGGTGATAACCGTGAAGACGTCAAAGGCCACGGTGGCAAGAATGGCACAGTAGAGATAATCGCGTTGTGATCTGCATCCCGCTCGTTTGTAGAGATAAACAATTACCGCTACTATCCCAAACCCTATAGAAGTAAAGGGGGTCCACGGTCCGGCTCCGATATAGAGATCGGCGACAGCGTTTGCGAGAACGCCCACAGTGATCCCTACCTTGAGACCATAGACTACTGTTACAACAAAGACCCAGAAAGTTAACAGCTCAACATTGGGCAGTGCGGCAAGGGATATTTTGAATACAGCCCCCAGTGCCACAAACATTGCCAAAAGGGCTACTTTTTCACTACGAGTATGTTTCAATATTTCGTGAGAGTCCATTGGACAACGTCACCATCACTGAGCTTCTTTCCTTCCGCACCCATGCTCACCTGTTCTCCGTTTACCGTGTATATCCACCAAAGACCTTTGTTTTTATCCTGTGAGACGCCGTTTATAGAGACGATCATCTTACCGTACTCCGTATCCTTCGTTTGGAGATCCGTCTCTTTCTCCAGAAGATCGAGTACCGTTGATCCCTCGGGCATCTCGAGGTCCTCATAGGTATCCGCATCCTTCTGCTCATTATACTCTATTACTAATCTTACAGTTGCCCTCTCAGTTTCCTGTTGAGAGTACATATAACTCCCGGCTCCCGCAAGCAGTACCACAACACATATCACTCCTACTACGATAAGATTCCTCTTTTCCATAGTATTACCTTTTCCAGTGGAAGTACTACGCGCATATAAAGGTTAGGGTAGTAACATTTAATGCAAAGGGCTTGCTGAAAGCGCTTCAGCGTTACTCCACATTCGCCTGCACGAGGTCCTTGTGTTCCACCATCAGGATGATAGACCGATCAACGGATTTGCTCTTATGTTTTTCCCCCGCCTTCACAATGCATCCTTCGCCCTTTTTCAGGTTTACAGAATGGTCCTCAAAGATCACTTCCAAGTTTCCTTCGAACACAAAAAAGAGCTTGTCTTTATCGTGTATATGCATATTAGGGTACTCTCCATTGGCAATATATGCCTTTAGCTTATACTCATCTATTTCCCCAATATCCACAGGCTCCCAGCTTCCCTTCAGTTTTTCCCTTATTTTTTCGAGTGTTATTTTCTCCTTCATACTATACCATAGCTTTCAAGATTTTTATAGTTTTCTCTGCAATTAAATTATATTGAGAAGAATTAAAAATAATATCAGGGAAAAGGAACCTAGAATATCCATAAAACTCGTTACCAGAGGTATGACAACATTATCCGGGTCTAATTTGGCCCTATATGTTACAATAGAAAAAAAGTAACTCAAAAAATTCACCATCAAAATCAAAAACTCCCCTGCGCAGAGGCTTAGCAGGAACAAACTCTTTGCAGAGGGAGTTGGCAAGTTCAAAAGTACATTTAATCCGTAAAAGAGAATGCCAAGCAATGAAAAGGGTACAATACCCACTATATGCATATTAAAGAATTTAATAACTACTTTTTTAGAGGGCAAGAGCGTCGGCTTCAAAACACCGAGATGGAGAAGCGAGGAAAAGTTTGCCGATAAAATGCCGCCGAGGGCACCGCCGTCCTCAAGAAATGCAGGAATTAGTGTAAGAATACCCACGATCTGTATAAATCCCTCTATTTTTATGCTTAAAATGCCCCCTGAGAGAACGCTCAGAACTCCACAGAAGACAAAAACGGGAACCGAGCCTGCGAGAATGCGTCTGGAATATGGCTTTGTAATAAGGCCAAATACCATAAAAAAAACAGCAAGAAGAAGGAAGGCGATAAAAAAAACGTCTTTAATTATATAACTCAACGTGGGGATGAAGCTGGCCGAAAGAAACAGAAGAGGAAGTGTAATTATATCTCCACAGAGCGTTATTAAAGGAACTTCAAAGTTATCCGGGTTCCAGCCTCGTCTGTAGGTGAGAAATGCAGTAAGTACGGTGGGGAGTATCATAATAATCCCTGAGATCATTCCCGCAATGGAGGAAATCAGGACAAGGTCCACAATGCTGTAAGGAATATCCAGAGCTCTGGCACAGATACCGGACAAAACTGCAAGAAAAAAACTCATAAAAAAGCTGAGAGAAAAAGAAGAGAGGATATTCTGATTTAAAAACCTTGTCCTTTTTAAATAGGGCTCAATTTGCCCGAGATGAAGATAGGAACACAGCCGTGAGCCAAAGGCACCGAAAATATTTCCTCTCATGGCGATTGCGCCGGGAATAAGTATCAGAAGGGCAGGTATTATCTCCAGATTCGAAGAATAAACTCCCATGAAATATCCGGTGAGGAGATTACAGCAGGTCGTAAGCATGAGCGCAAGGGAAGTTTCCCATAGATCGTTTGAATTGGATGTAAAATAGTCTTTAACTGCCGTTAAAGGCGGCAGGAAAAGTGCTTTTAGGATTGAAATTATCTTTATCCTTACTGTTGAAACTATTTCCATAATATCTTTGTTTGGCATCTGCAGCACCGTCTGTTAAATGTAATCGGGCGTTCTTTACTTCTGTCATGACCAGTTCATGAAAAGATACGGTTTTTTATATAAAAAACTATCGAAGGTATAGCGGAGCAATTTTTAAGTTCATTAAAATAGTTTTGAAGTTTTTAACAGTAAACTTTTTAAAGAGTGACATTAACGGATTGGTATGAGTGAAGGATTTATCAGGGTGCTAAAAAACAAAGATTTTCTCTATCTGTGGATCGGCCAGCTTATCTCTAACTTTGGCGATCGATTTGCGTGGATGGGTATGATCGTCTTTGTGTACGACACCACGGAGAGCGCTACTAATCTAGGGGTTTTAATGATATTCTTGGCAATGCCCTCTCTTTTATTCGGGAGCTTTGCCGGCGTTTTTGTTGATAGATGGAATAGAAAAAGAGTAATGGTAATTTCTGACATATTAAGGGGTATTCTGTATGGGTCACTCCTCTTTGTTTCACCTATATCTCAATACTGCGGAATAAATGAGCTCTACTACATTTATACGGTAGCATTTTTATCTGCGGCAATCATGGAATTCTTTTATCCGGCAAGAGCATCGGTGATCCCAAATATAGTAGATGAAAAGGATCTCATGACCGCTAACTCCCTGTCCCAGACAACAATGTATGTATCAACCATTATGGGTCCGGCCCTCGCAGGGTTAACCATTGGCATATTCGGTGCGAAGGCTGCTTTTGGTATCGATGCATGTTCTTTTCTTATCTCTGCTCTCTGTATAGCGCTTATGAAAATACAATCAGAGATCATGGAAGAAAACCTTGAATTTTTTAAGGAATGGGTGGAAGGCTTTAGAATCTGTATACGCACAAAACCAATACTTTTTACCCTGATCCTTTTCTCAATTGTTATGCTCGCTGCGGGATCTGTAAATGTTCTTAGCTATCCATTTGCCGTAGAATGTCTGGGTGTCGATAAACTGCGGTACGGATTTTTAACAACAATGAACGGCGTAGGAATGATCTGTGGTGCCTTACTCCTGGGAACCTACTTAAAGGATATGAAACCGGGAAAAATGATACTTTCCAGTATGATAATTGGCGGCGTAGCACTCGGCATGGTGGGATTTTTGCAGGATTTTCAGATCACTCTCTTCCTCTTTATATTTGTAGGCGTTCTCAATGCGTCGATAAATATAGCCTCCACCACAATACTCCAGAAATCCGTTGAGGATAAGAATAGAGGGAAGGTATTCGGTATCACCGGCATGATTATTACCGTCTTTAATATCTTATCCATGGGTAGTGCAGGCTTTTTGGGCGATTATTTTGGTATTGCGGTCGTTATGACCGTTGTGGGTATACTAATATTCCTTCTGGGAGTTTTTGGTCGATTTATTCCGGGATATGAAGAGACATGAAAATTTCCTCCTTTCCTTTCTTGTCAAAATGAAGCTTATATCAGAGGGTCTCGGGAACGCTGGGACATCGATGATCCCAAAAGGTAAACCTTAAATAGTTTCAAAAGGATAGTGTACTATGAAAAAAATACTTACTCTATTTGTGGTTTTAGCTGTACTAACCGTAGGATGCATAAATGAAGAAGAGACAACGCCCGAAACAACGGCAAAACCGGAAACACCTCCTGGACCGCCGGAAGTAACGGAGACCCCCAAGACCGAAGCGCCGACAACTGCTGCACCGACCACTACCGCCCCGACAACGGAGGCTCCCGAGGCCGGGAAAAAGCTTGGGGATGTATTCGAGCCTATGTACAAGAATAAAATGTGGTCAGCGTACACGATGACATCTGAGGGAGAGAAAATGGATATGACAATGAAATTTTTCGATGACGGCGATATCTATATCTCCGAAATGGAGATGACGGATCAGGGTATGAACATAGTGGTACAGGTATGGTACACTAAAGAGGGAGAAACACTCTGTGAAGGTGAGCAGGTAAAAACCGTTATGAGGATGGGCGGAATCACGTACTGCATATCCGCTGCCAGTCAGCAGTACACGCAACAGTACTCACAAGCGCAGTACGATCCTGAGGAGTATGATAGTTACTCCATTGTCAGAGAAACAACGTACACAACACCCTCAGGAAAAAGTGTAAAGGTCTTAGTGGTAAAAGACGGAAAAAACGAGTGGTGGTTCTCCAACGAGATTCCGTTCTCCATAGTAAAGGTAATTACCGAGGAAAACGAAACGCTTGTTCTCAAAGACTTTGGATCTGACGCGAAGAGAACAGTATCCAGAAAAGAAGGAGAGAACTGCGTACCGATGCAGCAGCCCACGGAAACGCCATGATCAGAAACTGGGAACGCCAGGGACCCGCGGAAAGAGGACAGCTTCCTCCACAGACTCAAGACCACAGATAAACCTCGTCAGTCTCTCCAGACCTATGCCGAGACCCGCAGTGGGTTTTATCCTCTCTGATTCAAGAATATCGAGGTAGTCCTTAAAATCAGAGGGATCCAGACCAAGATCCACAATTTTCTTTTTTACTTTTTTGTGCTCATGCTCTCTTTCCCCTCCGGAGGAGGCCTCGCCGAACCTGTGGGGGTAAAGAAGGTCAAAGTCTCGTAAAAACTCAGGATCTTTTTTGTCTGTTTTATCATAAAAACCTCTGGAGCCGTAGGGATACTCAGTTATCCAGACAAAACAGTCCCCTGCTATCCTCTTCTCCATCTCACGGGGGATCTCCCCCCCATACTCAAGTCCATACTTTGAAACTATCTCCTTGTAGGAGTACTCTTTAAACTCTATTGGAAGATCTCTCAGGAAAAATTTTTCGCCAAGATTCTCAAAGAGCGTGATAAAAAATACCTCTGTGAGTCCCATGATCTCCCTGTAAGAGAAATTAGCCGCTTCGATCTCCAGCTGCCTGAACTCCGCGAGATGTTCCTTTGTCTCTCTCCTCTTGTTACTTTCCAACCGGATATTCGGTGAGAGTGAAAAAACCTTCCCAAAAACAGAGGCTGCAAGCTGTTTATGAAAGATCATGCTGCTCGTTATTTTCATCTCTGTTCCATAGTAATCTATGGACGCTATCTCGGCTCCCCGAAGACCCGGATCGGTGACCGTGGAGATAATGGGAGACTGCACCTCCATGAACCCCTGCCCTGTAAAAAACTCTCGTGCTGTGGTAAGTATCTCGTTCTGTACCATGATGACCTCTCTTTTCGGAATCATGGTAATCCTCATGTTGGAGAGCTTAATAAAATTTTCGCATGAAACCCTGAATTTATTACAGAAACAGTTAACTTTATAAAGGAAAAACTGTAATATTTTTATATGATAGATGAGAAAGACAGAAGCATACTGAGAGAACTTCAGAGGAACTGCAAAAAATCCACCAAGGAGATAGCAAAAAAACTCGATATGCCTGTCTCCACGGTCTACCTGCGAATAAAAAAACTCAGAGAAAGGGGCGTTATCAAAGAATGTACCGCCATTATAGACGGCAAGTGCGTCAATAAGGGAAGTACAGCCTTTATACTTGCTTCGTTTATCTCAAGACTCCCGGGAATAGACCACAACCTCTCCCAACGGGAGATAGCAGAAAGGATCGCAAAGTTTCCAGAGGCTCAGGAGGTGTATATCATCTCCGGAGACTGGGATATTCTAATAAAGGCAAAGGGAAAAGACGTGGAGGAGATCGGAGAGTTCGTAGTCGACAAACTAAGGGATATCAAAGGGATCGACAAGACACTGACATGTATGACCTTTGGAACGGCAAAGGAAACCTTAAAAATACCCCTATAATTTTTTCTTTATTACATTTTCCACGAACCTGGAGTTCGGTATGACAATTTTTTCTTTATCTGTTTTTATCGTTGTGGATACAAGCCCTATTTTATCCACCACCCCTTCGTTTCCATCTACCTCCACTACATCTCCAATTTTAAAGGGGGTATTATGAATAATGTGTAACGCCGCCGCCACATTCGGAGCTATCTCCTTCAGTGCCAGAACCAGAACCACACCGAGTGCTGCCAAAATAACCGCAAGTCCGATCACGAGAATATCGATACTAACCCTTAACTGGCTCAGGGCTATGATAATCACAATGGTATAAATAAGGTACCTGACCACATTTCCCATAAGCCAGTATTTGGGAACACTCAACTCCTCACATGTATATCTCACGACTCCTGCTGCCTTATCGCCCAACACAATGCCGATCACAAGAATGGCAAGGGCAAAGATGATATTTGGGAAGTACGACACCAGACTGGTCATTATCTCATTCAAACCCGTAATACCCAGTACGCTTATCGCGGACATTACCGCTATAATATAAATAATCCACTTAACAATTATACCTATAATATCACTGATAGATACTCCCATTTCCCTTCCTTCTCTTTCCTCTACCCTTTCAAGATACCGACGTGCTCCTGTTTTTACCAATATTAAATTAATAACTTTTTGAACAGTTCTTCCAAGTATATACCCCATTATAAGAATCACCGCACAAGCGACTATATGCGGAAGATACTCCTGTACATCTTCCCATGCTTTAATCAGCAAATCATTTATCTGATTCAGTATATCTGCCATAATCACAACTCCTCCGGATCAACTTCCAGTACTAATCTTCCCTTAGAAAATATTCTAATAATTTTATCTGACTCTGAAAGAACAATGGCAATAGAGTCTGTTACCTTAGTTGTATAGGCAGCTGAAATATGCCGTGCTCCAAGTCCTTTTGGCATTTCTATATCATTTTTCCTGGACTCGAGGTACCGGGCTGCCGAGATCACCCTTCCGTCATCGCCGATAACAAAGGCGCCATCCAGTCGAGAGTACTCCTTCAGCATGCTTTTCACAACAGGATCCTTCACCTTGATAAAGGAAGACTCAAAGGGGTTGTATGTTATCTGTATGGACCTCCTCATAACATTGCCAGAATCGCCAATAATAAATGTAGAGCCCACGGGATCACCCTCTCTGCCTTTCAGGCCAAGTTCCTTTGCTATCTCAAGAACTGAATAAATTACCTCAGGATCGATATCCCTACTTTTTGACAGAAACTTGTACATCTCCTGGTCCCCTCCCTCTTCAACTTTTATTATGCTTATATGTCTGTATTTATCAGTGTCTTCTACGAAAACAACAGTATATCCTTCTTCAACAGCTTCGGTCTCAAGAGCTGCTGCTATTGCCAAAGAAATCCTTTTTTTAATCCCTAAAATATTTATAGGCATTAAAACAACAGGAACCTCCAAATCTTTTTTTAGTAGTCCTTTGTTATGAGTTACAATTACCAAGTTAGTGTCTTGGATGGCCTCAAAAAATTTTAAAGCTTTTTTTGAGTTCACAGACGCTATCAACACATCGCTATTGCTCTCTTTTTTTAACTCGACTGCTTTTTTTAGGAGTAGCGTATCCAAGACGACACCTCATTCACAGTTTGCATAACACTGTTATCTAAGTACAATAACCTTTTTATACCTTTGGTAGTACAATTTTTGATGGTAAAAGCACTCTTAAATAGAAAAAAGGACATCATGCTTGTCATAGGTAATCTCGGAGCTGTTCTTCAAGCAGTGGGGATAGTCACAATGGTACCGATCCTGCTCACCTATTTTTATAGAGAGGAGATGATCCATATTCCCTATTTCCTATTTCCGGGAATTGCCACATTTATAATCGGTACCGTGATGAAAAAGGTCAAAGTAGAGATGAATATGCAGATACGCCATGCAATGATGGTATCTTCCCTTGCATGGTTAAGTTCTGCCCTTGTCGGCTCCGTTCCGTTTTTATTTCTCTCAAAATTAAACTTCCTTGAGTCTTACTTTGAATCAATGTCCGCCTTTTCCGGGACAGGGCTGACGATGTTTACTGAGATCTATACTGTAGAAACACTCCCGAAGATCCTTCTGTTCTGGAGATCCTTTGAACAGTGGGTGGGAGGGATCGGTGTCATTCTGGTGGCGATGATCGTGCTTATACGCCCCGGAGTCGCTGCTGCACGATTATATATTGCAGAGGCAAGAGGGGAAAGAATAAAACCGTCGCTGCCAAGTACGGTGAAGGTTATCTGGAAAATATACTTTCTCTATACGATCATCGGAATTATTCTTTTTGTCGGCGTTGGCATGCCTCTCTTTGACTCCATAAATCACTGTATGACAGGTCTTGGTACCGGCGGAATGTCACTCTACGACACCAGCATAGCGCATTATAGCTCACTTCCCATAGAGCTTGTTGCCGTCTTCCTAATGATTCTGGGGGCTATAAACTTTACGGTGCATTACAAAGCAATATTCAAAAGAAAAATTAATGAACTCTTTAAGGATGTGCAGTTTGAAGCACTTTTCGCGATAGGCATCTTTGTTGTCATAATCATAGGATTTGATCTCATCTCAAAGTATGGTATTGTACGAGCCTTCAGAGATGCCTTCTTCCAATCGTTCTCGGCCATCACCTGCTGTGGATTCTCCACCGCACCACTTGCCGAATGGGGAGAGGTTGCCAAGAGTGGCCTTATTATCCTCATGATCACAGGGGGGGGTGCCGGATCTACGGCAGGAGCAATAAAACTCGTGAGAGTAGCGTTGATCTTAAATGTTCTCAAAACACATATCAAAAAGGCCCTTCTACCGAGAACTGTGGTTATCCCAACAAAAATGGGGGGCGCAATTTTTGAAAATATGGACATTATAGAGGCATTTTTGTTTACAATAGTTTATATTGCCTTTTTGCTTGGTGGAAGCTTTGTACTAATGGAACTGGGACACGGGGCCCTGAACAGCATGTTCGAGATGGCCTCTGCACAGGGAAATGTTGGCCTTAGTATAGGAATAGCAACGCCTACACTGCCCTCCATCGGAAAAATAGTCCTGATACTTGGGATGTGGATGGGAAGACTGGAAATAATTCCAACTCTCGTATTTATATCTAACATTGTGTTCTTTTTAGGGAGAAAGGAAAAAATATAAAAACTAAAAAAAGAAATGAGTACCATGAATAAAAAAACTGTCTCGCCAATAATCGCGGTTGTGCTCCTGATAACAATAACATTAACGGCGGCAATGCTCCTCAGAACGTGGTACTTCGGTGAACAGCAGGAATCCCAGGAACGGACTTCGGGGCTCATAGACAAAAAAATTCGGGAAACAGAGGAGAAAATAAACGTTGAGAGCTATGACACAAATGGAACGCTGTATATCAGAAACACAGGACTGACAACTATAGATATGAATGCCACTAAGATCTATGAAGAAGGAAGTATGCTGAACATCACGGTCCCTCAGTTGCTTTCCGGTGAGGTTGAATCTGTTAATCTAACACTGGATATGAATAAAACCTACAAAATAACAACAGCGACAGGATACACCGCAATGTTTGAGTACGCCGTGGGAAATGTCTTTTTGTACTCTGGGGATGAGATTATTTTTAATAACGGAGATACAACAATAATAACGGCCATTACCGTTGATAACTTTGATAATAGAGTTGGAAGTGGCATAGATGTTACATTTCAGACGACACTTGGAGGATTCGATGATGGGATGGGAGGAACTACTCCCACATTAACAGTTCCTACCAATGCTTCAGGTGAGGCGACGGCTACACTCGTTTCCGGTACGGAAACGGGAAGAGCTAAAATATCTACCATTGCCGGTAATTACACTTCTATGTCATCTGTAACCATAGAGTACTGGTGGGATACAGACTGGACAAAGAGAAAGAAGATAACAATCGCAGAGAACTCGGGAAATGATCTGACGGATTATCAAATAGATCTAAGTATCGTTCATGACGGTGATATGAAGGCGAATTACGAGGATCTCAGGTTTATAGATTCAGATCACAACGAGCTAAGTTACTGGATCGAGGACAACGCAGCAGACCCGGCAACTGTATGGGTAAAGATATTATCGATTCCAGAAATTTCAACTGCTACTGTTTATATGTACTATGGAAATGCATTGGCTTCCTCTGAATCCAATGGAACGGCAACGTTCGTATTTTTTGATAGTTTTGAAAATGATACCGTGGGCAACGAGCCATCAAAATGGAAATTTGGGGGATGTACTGCGTACTTCGGCGGTAGCGGCAACGGAAACTCCAATGCTCAAAGGCATCAAGTTG